>JBKPCL010000232.1:0-3470 GCA_046727335.1 Actinomycetota bacterium | reverse complement strand
AAGGAAATCGCCGACTCCGAAGGCGAGATCATCACCTTCATCGACGAGCTGCACACGATCGTCGGCGCGGGCGGTGCCGAAGGCGCGGTCGACGCCGGCAACATGATCAAGCCGATGCTCGCGCGGGGCGAACTGCGCCTGATCGGCGCGACGACGCTCGACGAGTACCGCAAGTACATCGAGAAGGACGCGGCGTTGGAGCGTCGGTTCCAGCAGGTGTACGTCGGCGAGCCCTCGGTCGAGGACACGATCGCGATCCTGCGCGGCCTCAAGGAGCGGTACGAGGTGCACCACGGCGTGCGCATCCAGGACGCGGCGCTGGTCGCGGCGGCGGTGTTGTCGGATCGCTACATCAGCGGCCGGCAGCTGCCCGACAAGGCGATCGACCTCGTCGACGAGGCCGCGTCACGGCTTCGTATCGAGATCGATTCCATGCCGTTCGAGATCGACGTCGTCGAACGCCGCATTCGTCAGCTGGAGATCGAGAAGGCCGCACTCGCCAAGGAGACCGACGACGCGTCGAAGCAGCGGCTCGAGGCGTTGGAAAGCGATCTGCGCTCGCTCATCGAGGAGCGCGACGGCATGGTCGCGCACTGGCAGTCCGAGAAGGACGCGATCGTCGCGATCCAAGAGGCGAAGGAGCGGCTCGAGGCCGCCAAGCTCGACGCTGAGCGGGCGGAGCGTGACGGCGATCTCGAGCGCGCGGCGCAGCTGCGGTATGGGCACTTGCCGGTGCTCGAACGCGAGATCGACGCGATGACCGAGCGGCTCGAGACGCTGCAGCGGGACGGCGCCATGCTGAAGGAAGAGGTCGACGAAGAAGACGTCGCCGAGATCGTCGCCAAGTGGACGGGAATCCCCGTCTCGCGGCTGATGGAAGGCGAGATGGCCAAGCTCGTGCGCCTGGAAGAGGTGTTGCACGAGCGAGTCGTCGGCCAGGACGACGCGGTGACGGCCGTCGCCAACGCGATCCGGCGCTCACGCGCCGGCTTGTCGGATCCGCACCGGCCCATCGGCTCGTTCCTCTTCCTTGGTCCGACCGGTGTCGGCAAGACCGAGCTGGCTCGCGCGCTCGCAGATTTCTTGTTCGATGACGAGCGCGCCATGGTGCGCGTCGACATGTCGGAGTACATGGAGAAGCACAGCGTGTCGCGGCTGGTCGGTGCGCCTCCGGGCTATGTCGGGTACGAGGAAGGCGGCCAGCTCACGGAGGCGGTGCGGCGCCGGCCGTACGCGGTGATCCTGCTCGACGAGATCGAGAAGGCGCACGCCGACGTCTTCAACATCTTGCTGCAGTTGATGGACGACGGCCGCTTGACCGACGGTCAGGGTCGCACGGTCGACTTCACGAACACCGTCGTGATCATGACGTCGAACCTCGGGACCGGCGCGGGTGGCGGTGAGGAGGCCGTCATGGCGGCGGTGCGGGCGCACTTCAAGCCCGAGTTCCTCAACCGCGTCGACGAGATCGTCGTGTTCCACCGCTTGTCGAAGGCCGACATCGCCAAGATCGTCGGAATCCAGGTCGAGCACCTGCGGGCGCGGTTGCGGGATCGCGGTCTCGATCTCCAGCTGACCGACGCGGCGCGCAGCTGGCTGGCGACGGTCGGCTACGACCCGGACTTCGGCGCTCGGCCGTTGAAGCGACTGCTGCAGCGAGAAATCGCCGACCCGATCGCCCTCGAGGTACTCAAAGGCGCGTACCACGACGGCGACACGATCGTCGTCGACGCGGCCCACGACGGTGGGCTCGTGTTCGAGGCAGCAGCCGCGGCCGACCTCATCGCCTAGAGCTAAGCGGGAATTACGTCAGGCGCGGGCGTCGAGCTCGTGCAGGCGGCGGGCCATTCCTTGGATGACCGCGTCGCGCATCGTCGGCATCTCGTCGAGGGCCTGGTGCAGCGCGTCGCTCGTCAGCGTCACGAGCGACACCTCGCCCTCGGCCGTCACGGTGGCGTTCCGCGGCGCGCGGTCGAACAACGCGAGCTCGCCGAAGAAGTCACCGGCGCCGAGGGTCGTCACCGCCCGGCCGCCGCGCGCGACGCGCGCTTTGCCGCTCGTGATGACGTAGAACTCGTTGCCTTCCTCGCCTTCGCGCACGACGTCGTGCCCCGGAGAGAACGCGATGGCATCTCCGAGGTCGGCGAGCCGATCGAGCTGCTCCGGTGTGCAGCGACTGAACATCGGAACCGATGCGAGGTACATCTGGTAGAGCGAGCGGTCGTACCCGGCCATTGCGCCTGCCTCCGTCGCCAAATCGTGCCGTTCACGCTACCGCCATTCGGTTTGGAGCGAACGCGGTCAATTACGACCGTGTTCGCTCCAAACACGGGTGCGGAGGTCTCCTTTGGCAACCTTGCCGCCCGACGACCGCGGCAGCGCGTCGACGACCTCGAGCCGTTCCGGCCACAGTTCCTTGCTCGTGCCCCGCGCGTCGAGATGGGCGCGGAGACCGTCCAGGTCGACCGGTCGTTCGCCGGGCCGCACCTCCACGAACACGCAGACGCGCTCTCCGAACACGTCGTCGGGCACGGGGACGGCCGCGCACAGCGCAACTGACGGATGCGACGCCACCTCGGCTTCGACCTGCGCGGCGCTGACGTTCTTGCCGCCCCGGATGATGAAGTCCGACGAGCGGCCGACGACGGTGAGGTAGCCGTCGTCGTCGATGGTCGCGAGGTCGCCCATTCGCATCCACCCGTCCGGCGTGAAGAGCTGACGGTTGGCAGCGTCGTCGTCCCAGTACCCGAGGCAGAGGGTCGGGCCGCGACCCGCGGGGACTCCCGGCCGTTCCGGTTCCTGCACGTCGACACCCGTCTCCGGATCCAGGAGACGGACGTGCATCTCGGGGATGACGCGTCCCGCGGTGCCGAGCCGTTTCTCCTGCGGATCATCGGGTGACGTGGCCGAGAGCGCCCCGGTCTCGTTCGATCCGTAGAACTGCAGCACCGACGCGTCGGTACGGGCCTCGAACTCCTTCGCCCGTTCGTAGGGGACGGTCTCGCCGCCCGTGAACAGGACCCGCAAGGACGAAAGGTCGTGCGCGTCGAAGGCGGGCGAGTTCAGCATCATGACGAACTGGGTCGAGACGGCCGCCAGCACCGTGACTCGATACCGCTCGATCGCAGCCAGCACCGCCTCGGGCGAGAAGCGTTCGACGACGATGCACGGCGCGCCCACGATCGCCGGGGTCACGTGTGCCGTCCACAAGCCGAAGCCGAACGGCGTCGGCAGCGCACTCATGAACACGTCGTCGTCGCGGAAGTGAACGATTCGCTGGGCAAATCGGTGGAAGGCGAACCAGCGGGCTTGATCGTGCATGACGATCTTGGGCAGGCCGGTCGTCCCCGAGGTCGAGTTGAGAAACCACAGCTCCGACGGCCCGATCGGTCGCCGCGCGCCCGCCTCCGCGACGGCTTCCGGTGGAGAAACGGTGAACAGCATGCGCGCGCCGGTGCGCTCCACAAGGT
>JBKPCL010000231.1:0-15242 GCA_046727335.1 Actinomycetota bacterium | reverse complement strand
AGCTCGGCGCTGGCGCGCGGTTCGCGATCTCGTGTGAAGCAGCCGAACGGCACCGAGTACCCGTGGTTCCATTCGTAGTTGTCGACGCCCGTCCAGTGGAAGAAGCCGCGCACATCGACACCGTCCGCGAGCGCGTCGGAGACGACGGCGAGCGATTCGCGTAATACATCGCAACGCCATTCGTCGTCATCGGTGCCGACGCCGTGCTCGCAGATCAACAGCGGTCGCCCCGGAAGCTCGTCGTGCACACGACGCAGCACGATGCCGAGGCCTTCGCTCCAAGGCGCGTAGCCCATCGGACCGACTCGCGCATCAGACGGGTACGGCACGATTCCGCCGTCCCGGTCGACGCCCGTCGCCGAGTAATACGAGAATCCGACGAGATCGCACGCCTCCTGGAGATCCGGCACTTCGCGCGCCCCGCGACCCGGGAGCTCGAGGATGCCGTCGCGATCGGCGCGCATCCAGATGCGCCAGATGAGCTCCTCGAGCGCGTCGGAGACGCGATCGGCCTGCACGGTTTCGCCCGTAGGAACGACCGGACTCAGCGAATGGATCGTCGCAACCGGCGCACCACCGCCCCGAAGCTCACGCCACGCGTCGCGCTGCGCGAGCAGCATCGCGCCCAAGAGGTCGACGACCTTGCGCCAGTCGCGCGCCATCGGTGGCCGCGCACCCTGCATGTAGACGCCCGCGTACGCCGCCGGCTCGTTGATCGGCTTCCATCCGAACGCGAGGTCGCCGAACGTCTCGGCGCAGAACGCCACATGGCGACTCCAGTAGTACGAGCGCGCGTGGTCGTCGAGGAAGCCGCCTTCCCCCATTTCGAGGAACCATCCCGGGACGGTGAAGTGATGCAGGCAGATCCACGGGAACACGCCGGCGTCTCGGGCGGCGACCAGCACTTCGCGGTAGTGCTCGACTGCAGCTTGATCACGCTGTCCCTCGACCGGTTCGATCCGCGCCCACTCGATCGAGAGCCGGTGATGCCTGAGACCGTGCTGCGCGTACAACGTGAAGTCCTCGGCGAATCTGGTCGCGAATCCGTTGCCGTCGCCGCTGCGCGGCACCAACCCCGCCTCTTCGAGCGCGTACCAGTCGGAGGCGGGCGCCGCGCCCTCGGCCTGCGTCGATGACGCGGCCGTGCCCCACCAGAAGTCCTCGCGGAACTCCACGCCGAGCACGCTATAAAGCCGAGGATCAGCGGCGCAGGTAACCCTGCGCCGCCCGAGGCGGTGCCCGCGTGGCATGGCGCCAGGAGACGAAGGCGGAGCCGACCGGAGGGGAGGCGGAGCCGAGAGTCAACCAGTGAGCGAGGTGCTAAGAGCGGGAATTGGCCTACGGTGAGGCGCATGTCGCGGTTCCAGTACTCCCGGTGGGACGGCACGCAGGTCGGTTTCGATCTCGACGCCGACGCGCTGCTGGAGGAGATGACCGACGACCTCCTGTACCACGGCGACCTCAACGCCGCGCTCCGTCGCATGATGCAGCAAGGCTTCCGTGACCGGCAGGGCCGCGACGTCGACGGCCTGCGCGAGATGCTCGAGCGGTTGCGCGAACGCCGCCGCGAACAGCTCGACCGCTACGACCTCGGCGGCGTATACGAGGACATCGCCCGCCAACTCGACGAGATCGTCGAGCAGGAGCGCGAAGGCATCGACCGGCGCCTCGACGACGCGCGCCAATCGGGCGACCGGCGACGGGAAGAGCTGCTCGAGGATCTCGCGCGTGAGCGTCGCCAACAGCTCGACGAGCTGCCACCCGACCTGGCGGGACGGGTGCAGGAGCTCCAGCAGTACGACTGGATGGACGACGCCGCCCGACAGCGCTTCGAGGAGCTCATGGAGGAGCTCAAGAAGCAATTGCTCGACTCGATGTTCAACCAGCTGCAACAGGGGATGTCGCAGATGTCGCCCGAGCAGTTGCAGCGCATGAAGGACATGCTCGCCGAGCTCAACCACATGCTCGAACAGCGCGAGCGCGGTGAGGAACCCGACTTCCAAGGGTTCATGGATCGCTACGGCGACTTCTTTCCTGACAACCCGCAGTCGCTCGACGAGCTGCTCGAGAACATGGCGCGCTCCATGGCGCAGATGCAGCAGCTGCTGAACTCGATGACTCCAGAACAGCGTGCGCAGCTGCAACAGCTCGCCGACTCGTTGCTCGAAGACATGGACCTCCGCTGGCAGGTCGACCAGCTCGGCCAGAACCTGCGCAACGCGTTCCCGCAGATGGGGTGGGGCCAGCAGATGCGCTTTCGTGGTGACGAGCCACTCCCGCTCCAGGGAATGAGCGGCCTGCTCGACGAACTCGGAGACGTCGACGCGCTCGAGAACCTGCTCCGCAACGCGACCAATCCGGGGCAGCTCGCCGAGGTCGACCTCGACAAGGTGCGCGACCTCCTCGGTGACGAAGCGGCCCGTTCGCTCGAGCAGCTCGCGGAGTTGGCGCGCATGCTCGAAGAGGCCGGACTCATCGAGCAGCGCGAAGGCCGCATGGAGTTGACACCGAAGGGCATTCGTCGCATCGGGCGGCGCGCGCTCGGCGATCTGTTCCGAAGGTTGCTGCAGGACCGCGCCGGCCGCCACGACGTCGAGCGGTCCGGGTTCGGCCACGAACGCTCCGACGAGCACAAGGCCTACGAGTTCGGCGATCCCTTCCACCTCGACGTCGGCCGCACACTCAAAAACGCGATCACGCGGCAGGGCGCCGGCACGCCCGTACGCATCACGCCTGATGACTTCGAGGTCGATCGCACCGAGCACATGACGCGCAGCGCGACCGTCCTGATGCTCGACGTCTCACTCTCGATGGAGATGCGCGGCCGCTTCCTCGCGGCGAAGAAGGTCGCGATGGCGCTGCATGCGCTGATCAGCTCGCAGTTCCCGCGTGACTATCTCGGGATGGTCAGCTTTGGTCGCGTCGCCCGCGAGGTGAAGCCCGAGCGACTTCCCGAAGCGACCTGGGACTTCGAGTGGGGCACCAACATGCAACACGCGATGATGCTGGCGCGCCGCCTGTTGTCGAACCAGACGGGCCGTAAGCAGATCATCATGATCACCGACGGCGAGCCCACCGCCCACATCGAGAACGGTCATCCGTTCTTCGACTATCCGCCGTCGCCGCTGACGATCGAGATGACGTTGCGCGAAGTGCAGCGGTGCACGAAGGAGAACATCCGCATCAATACGTTCATGCTCGAGGACAACTTCTATCTGCGGGAGTTCGTCGAACGCATGATGCGGATGAACCGCGGACGTGCCTTCTTCACGACGCCGGAGACCCTCGGCGACTACGTGCTCGTCGATTTCCTCGACCAGAAGCGCGAAAGCCGCCGCGCCGGATAGCGCCCCGCCCTTCAGAGGGGCGTCCTCCCGCCGATGTGATGCAAGTTGGGCACGGATGCCCGCCACACATTGGTCACGGAGGAGGTGGGTCGTCATGCCGCGCGTCCTGCTGGTGCAATCGCGGCTCGAGGACGCCGAGGGCGTCGAACAGATCGTCGTTTCCGACGGCGAGGCCGCGCTCGCCCAGTTCGAGCGTGAGCCCTTCGACGCCGTGGTCGTCGACCTCCGGCTCCCGCCCGTCGACGGCTGGCTCGTCCTCGCCCAGGTTGCTCGCCTGGCCGGGGTGGCGGGGGGCGCGCGGATCGTGGCGTTGACGGGCAACGCCGCCGATGCTCGGCGGGCGGCACGCCTCGGCGCGAATGTGTGCGTGCCGGGAACCGACGCCGCGGCGCGGGTGTTGCAGGCGGTGTCAAAGGAGAAGCAGAAACAATGGCAACCACCCCACGCGACAACCTGCCCCGCACCGACGACGAGTGGCGCAACCGCCTGACCCCTGAGCAGTACGAGGTGGCCCGGAAGGCCGGCACCGAGCGGGCCTTCACCGGCGAGTACTGGGACTGTCACGACGACGGAACCTACGAGTGCGTCTGTTGCGGCGCGCCCCTGTTCTCATCCGACACGAAGTTCGAGTCCGGCACCGGCTGGCCGAGCTTCTACGAGGCGATCGCACCGGATGCGGTCGAGGAGGCCACCGACACGAGTTACGGCATGGTGCGAACCGAGGCTCGGTGCCAGAACTGCGGCGCGCACCTCGGTCACGTCTTCCCCGACGGCCCGCGCCCGACGGGGCTGCGTTACTGCATGAACTCGGCCTCGTTGCGGCTCGAGCGGTCGGAGGATGCGGCGACCTCGAGCGATCACGAGGACTCGAGTAGCTCCTCGTAGTCCCTGCTCGTCGCCTCGTCGAAGGCGACGAGCAGCACCGAGTCGAGGTCGGCCGCGCACTCTCGCAGGGTGCGCACGGCGATCTCTGCCGCTTCTCGACGCGGATAGCCGTAGATGCCGGTGGAGATCGCCGGGAAGGCGATCGTGCGGGCGCCGACTTCGCGCGCGACCTCGACCGATCGTCGGTAGCAGGAGGCCAAGAGTTCGGCCTCGCCCTGATCGCCCCCATGCCACACCGGGCCGACGGTGTGCACGATCCAGCGGGCGGGCAGGTCGAAACCGTCGGTCACGACCGCGTCGCCCGTCGCACACTCGCCGATCGCCGCGCACGCGGCGTCGAGTTGCCGGCCGGCCGCGGCAAAGATGGCGCCGCACACCCCGCCGCCCCGGGCGAGGGCGTTGTTGGCGGCGTTGACGATGGCGTCCACGCGCAGCTTGGTGATGTCGCCCCGTCGGGCTTCGAGCGCCATCTCCGCACCCTTTCTACGAAATTGAGCGATTCGCGGCAAACCGGCGAATTCCGACAGGAATTGGCGCGCTCCCCCTTGCGCCCGGCGAAGCGGCCGGGCCATGATGACATCGTTGTAATTCCATCGGCGGGATTTATCGGCGGGATGTCATCCACGAGGGGGCAGCCGATGCGAGAAATGCTGATTCAACTCGACGTCGAAGCGGCCGACCGCCGCTGGCAGGAGCGTGCCAACTGCCTCGGCGTCGATCCCGACTTGTTCTTCCCGGAACGGGGTGCCTCCACCAAAGAGGCCAAGGGCGTGTGCGGCGGGTGCGAGGTCAAGGCCGAGTGCCTGGAGTACGCCCTGCGCCACGGCGAGAAGTTCGGGATCTGGGGCGGGATGTCGGAGCGGGAGCGCCGGCGCATCCGCCGCCAGCGAGCACTCGCTCGCCGCGGCCTCGCCAGCGCCTGACCGGTTCCTGCGCACTGCTCACCGGCGAAGTCGGGCCTCGATCGACACTGACGCGTCGATGCCGCTCCAACGCAGGAATTCGGCGCTGCAGCGTTCGAGCTCGGCCGCCGGCACCAGGCCGACCAGTTCGACGTCGGCGACCTCGGTGCCCCCTGCTCGGGCCAGCGCCCGCACCTCGACGCACGCACGCTCGAGGCCGGTGCGGGGCAGGTCGACGAGGTTCATCGAGACCTGGGCGCGGCCGACGGTCGGGAGCCAGAGGCCGAGCGCCCGTACTCCCGGCAGTCCGCCGTCGCGCTCGCGGACGCAGCGAGCGATCCGCTGCGCCACCGCGACGTCGGCGGTGACGAGCGCGCAATTCACCGCGATGAGCGGAGGACGGGCGCCGACGGCCGTGGCTCCAAGACTCGGGTGCGGCGCCGGCGGGCCAACGTCGGGTGTGCGGGCGCGGAACGCTTCGCGGCGCACGTCGGGCAGCGAGCACTCATCGCGGGCCGCCTCGTCGTAGAAGAACACTGGCACCGCGAACGACTCCGCCCACCACGCGCCGAACTCGTGCGCCATCGCCAGCGCGACCTCGCGTGCCGCGTCAGTGCCGTCGAGCGCGACGAACGGCACGACGTCCAGCACGCCGAACCGGGGATGCGCGCCGGCGTGATGTTCGAGCCCCACGAGTTCGGCAACGCGCGCTGCGAATGCACGCACCGCCGCGTCGAGCACGGCGGCGTCGGACGACGCGAGCGTGAAGACCGAGCGATGGTGATCGGCGTCGGCGTGGACATCGAGGAGGACGTCGCCCGCGGCATCGGCGAGCGACGAGATGCAGCGGTCGTCCTGACCCTCTGACACGTTGGGGACGCATTCGAACACCCGACGAATGTACGGTCTCACGCCCAGATCAATGGGCGATTCGGGATCAGTAGCCTGCGGCGATGCACCTGGGGCTCGCGCTGCCGCAGTACGACTACTCGGTCGCGGGGGAACAGCCGTTGCGCTTCGAGACCATTCTCGACGCGGCCCAGCGCGCCGCGAGACTCCGCATCTCGTCGGTGTGGCTCTCAGACCACCTGTTCCTCGATCTCGCAAAGTACGGCGGACCTCCGGAACCGCAAGGTTGCTTCGATCCGCTCGTCACGTTGGCCGCGCTCGCCCGGCTCGTTCCCGACGTCCGCCTCGGCACGCTCGTCTTGCTCGAAGCCCTGCGACCGGCGGCGGTTCTCGCCAAAGCGCTCGCGACGCTCGACCAGATCAGTGACGGTCGCCTCGATGTGGGGATGGGCGCAGGTTGGTACGCGCCCGAGTACGAAGCGCTCGGCATGAAGATGCCGGCGCCGCCCGAGCGACTCGAGCGCCTCATCGAAGCCGTCGAGATCGTCAAGGGACTGCTCGGCGGCGGTCCGTTCACCTTTCACGGCGTGCATCACCGCGCAATCGAGGCGCGCAACCTGCCTCCGGCTCGCCAAGCGCCGCGGCCTCGGGTGTTCGTCGGCGGCAGCGGCGATCGACTCTTGCGCCTCGTCGCGCGCCACGCCGACGGATGGAACACGTGCTGGAAGTGGACGCCGAACTCGTACGCGGCGCGTCTGGGCGTGCTCGAGGCGGAGTGCGAACGCGTCGGTCGCGATCCGCGGACGGTGTGGCGGACGCTCGGCCTCTATGCACTGTGTGGCGAGGACGAGACCGACCTGCGGCGCCGATTCGATCGGCTGCGCGCATTGTCACCACCTGGCGTTCTCGACGGCATGGACTTCGAAACCTTCCGAACCGACCGGCTCGTCGGCACGGTCGATCAGATTCGGGAGCAGGCGGCCGCATGGGCAGAGCTGGGGATCGACACGCTCATTCTCGGAGTCGGCGTGGTGCCGTTCCAGCTGTCGACGGCGGACGATCTCGAGCTGCTCGTGCACGCGCTCGCCGGATCCTGACGGCGGCGACGCCGGTACTACGCTGATCGAAAGTCTCCACCGGCACCGGTCGGGCTGCGCGGTGGTTTTTCGAAAGGCACGCCGATGATCGGTACGCCCGAGCTCATCATCATCCTGATCGTGGTGCTCGTCATCTTCGGAGGCTCACAACTCCCGAAGCTCGCTCGCGGGCTCGGGCAGGCACAGCGAGAGTTCAAGAAGGGCCTCGACGAAAACGCCGACGAGCGCGACGAGCACAAAGACAAGAAGTAGCGCGCCCAAACGGCTCGCTGTGTGGGCTCCAGTCGGCTCAGGCGGGCGGTGCCGGTGTGAGATCGCGTCGCCGGCGCAGAATGCGGCGCCGCTCCCGTTCGGATGCGCCGCCCCATACGCCGTGCTCGATGCGGTGCTCGAGCGCGTACTCGAGGCATTCGAGGCGGACCGGGCACGTTGCACAGATCCGCTGGGCGGCCTCGACGCCGAGACCGTCGGAGGGGAAGAAGTCAGTGGGGCTCGCGCCGCGGCAGGCACCGTGGAGCATCCACGCGTACTCGTCGGGGGTCTCCTCCACGTTCACCTCCCTTCCGTTGCAGCTCGCTTCTGCGGAGCGTACGGGGAGCGGGCTCCCTCAGTGCAAACGCAGTAGATCACGTTGGTGCGTGCCCCGTGAGCCCCTTCAGCAAACTCACAGCCCTATGCGGAAACCTATTGACTTCAACGAGCGTTGCAACGTTTCGGTCTCCGGCGCCAGGCGGAGTCCGCTTGGAGGACGTTGATGGACGGCGGCGACTTCAACGACGCGCTGGAACCCACGCCCGAGCCGGCACCGGCGCCCTGGCCGAGCGCGCCCCCGACTCGAACCCGCCAACGCCGCGCGCCGTCGACCGCTCGCACTGCCGTCCTCGCCGGGCTGATCGGGGCCTTGATCGGCGGCGGCGTCGCTGGCGGTGTCGTCGCCGCGGTCGACGGTCATCACGGCAGCACCACGACGATCATCCGCTCGAGTGACAACCAACCGGCGCGTGCGTCGACCGTCATCACGAAGCCGGGCGACATCCGTGCGATCGTCGACAAAGTGCAGCCGGCGGTCGTCCGGATCGTCGTCAGCAACGGCGTCCAGGCCGGCACCGGGACGGGCTTCATCATCGGGTCCGACGGCGTCATCGTGACCAACGCGCACGTTGTCGACTCGCAGCGCGAAGTTCAGGTCACGCTCAACGACGGCGATCAAGTGCGCGGTCGCGTCCTTGGTCAGGACACCACCGTCGATCTCGCGGTCGTCAAGGTCGACCGTACTGATCTCCCAACCGTCACGCTCGGGAATTCCGATGACCTCCAAGTCGGTGACGCGGTCGTCGCGATCGGGAACGCCCTCGGCCTCTCCGATGGAAGCGGGCCGACAGTGACGAGCGGAATCGTTTCCGGACTCGATCGAACTGTCGACGTCAGCGAGACGGAAACGCTGCTCAACGCGATCCAAACTGACGCGGCGATCAACCCGGGCAACTCGGGTGGTCCGCTGCTCGACTCGCAGGGTCGTGTCATCGGCATCAACACCGCGATCGCGAACCCCGGCTCGTCGAACAACGTCGGTTTCGCGATCGCGATCTCGTCCGCCAAGCCGATCATCGGAGATTTGCGGGTCGGTCGCCAACCGCGCATCGCGTTCCTCGGAGTGAAGACGCAAACCGTCACGCCGAGCATCGCCAAGGCGCACAGTCTGAGTACCGCCTCGGGCGCCTACGTCGACGAGGTCACTCCCGGATCAGGAGCTGCGAAGGCGGGGATCAAGAAGGGAGACGTGATCGTCGAGGCCGACGGCGATTCGGTCTCCCGTTCGGATGAAGTGCTGCGAGCGGTGCGGGGCCATCACGCCGGTGATCGCATCAGGATCGTGTTGTTGCGCGGGACTACGCGCAAGACCGTCACCGTGACGCTCGGGACCGTCAGCCAAGCCTCGTAACCGAGATCGAACCGTGGCGCCCGCCGCGCCTCCCCGTCCGCCAAAGTGCGGGCGCCACGGCTCTTCTCGACCCGTGATTGGCGCCGTCGGACGATCAGCCGGTGGCGGGGCGACGCTTGAACGCGAGGGCGAGGCCGGCGCCGATCAGCGCCAGCGCGATCGCGACGAAGACGAGTGTCGACGAGCTCCCGGTGCGCGGCAAGGTGCCGGTTGTCGAACCCGCGGCGAGCGTGACGCTCGAGCTCGGGTCGCCGGTTGCGGCGCTGGAGGACGTCGTCGGCGTCTGATCGCCGAGCGTCGTCACCGTGGCCGAAGTCGTCGACGTCGTTCCGAATCGCACCGTGGTCGACGTACTCGACGAGCTGCTCGTCGTCGCGTGCGTGGTCGTCGTCGTTGGAGCTTGGGTGGTCGTGGTCGCCGGGTGCGTCGTCGTAGTCGTCGCGTGCGTGGTGGTCGTCACGGGTTGCGTCGTCGTCGTTGTCGTCGCGCGCGTGGTCGTCGTGACCGGTTGCGTTGTCGAGGTCGAAGACGATGTCGTCGTCGCGGGCTGCGTCGTGGTCGTCGACGGTTGCGTCGTCGACGAGCTCGGTGTTGTCGTCGACGTCGAAGCCGGCGTGGACGTGGACGTGGTGCTGGACGACGTCGAAGTGCTCGACGCAGTCGTCGACGAGCTCGGTGCCGTCGTCGTCGTTCCGGTCGGCGTGTCCGGCAACTGAATCAGCAGGAACGCTTGGTCGGTCGTCGTCGCGGCGTTGTTGGACGACACCCGAATTCGACAGTTGCGGAAGTCGAGTAGGCCGTTGTTCGGCGAAGGGTCGTGCGGGGACAAGCAGTTGAACTGGCCGGACGGACCGTCGTTCTTGAACGGATGGAACGCGTGGTTGAAGTCCGCGGCGCTGAAGGTCGCGGCACCAGTGACATCGGCGATCACGGGCGCGGGCGCGGACCCGTTGTCGCAGTCGGTGGTCGGCGACCAGCCAACTGTTGTCGGATCGACGCCATCGCATTGTTCGACGTACACGAGTGAGCCGGGGTTGTAGCCCGTTGCCACGATGGTGAACGGCTGCGGGTTTCCGCCGGCGTCTCCGGGCACGACGAACGGAGTGCCGGAGGGTTGGGTGATCATCGTTGCCGCCCAGGCACCGCCGCCCGTGATCGCGATCGCAGCGGCGGCGATCACCACGACCCGCGCGAACTTCGGTACCCGTCTCATCATCCGACCACGAACCCTGGGCAATGCGTCCTCCATCGCGCGTCGAACCAACCGCGTCTGCGGCGTCGGACAGATTCATGCACGTCGCGGCGCCGGGAGTCGAAGCACGTCGCGCGTGTTCGCGAACCGTTGCGGTGCCGTTCACCTGACCGCTGCCGAGGCGAGAAAGAAGGGGTGGCCGCCGGGATCGACGGCCACCCCTCAGGGATTCGGAAGCGTCAGCGGGTTACGAAATGACCTGGCAGCGGCTGCCGGGCGTGCGAATGGCACTCGGCGGCAGCGTGAATCCACTCGCCGCGATCGCACCCTGGATCGCGTTCAGGAAGGACACGCCGGTCAGCGGATCTTTGCCTTGCTGGAGGGTCGGGCCGGTCGCGACGTTCCGGCACATGAAGCGCGTGAGCTCACGCACCGCACCGCTCGTACCGGTCGTCCCGCCAGTGACGTTCAGATCGGTGCCCCCACCGGGGAGTGCCGGTCCGGGGTGTCCCAGGAAGTCGCAGCTCGTGCCGGTCTTCACGCAGTCCGCGTCGGGCTTGCGCGTGACGTGGTACAGCGTGCGCCCGATCGGATACGTCTGGCTCAGGATGAAGCTCGTGCTCGGCAGGATGCCGTTCACAGGCACGGCGATGCCCTGGTACGGCGTGCCACCACGGTTCACCGACGACGTGTACGGGAACGCCGAGAACACGCCGAAGCTGCCCCAGAACAACCAGTTCTCGGGATTGTCCGGCGACGTCGCCACCGTGCTCAGCGACGCGGGGTCGTTGATGATCAACTTCAGGTCGTTCTCGAACGGGAACGTCGTGTCACTGAGGTGGCGCACGCACACCCCGGCGTCCGGGTCGAAGTTGGCGTCGCCACTCGCCGTCCGCAGGAAGTCGCGGAACGTTGCGAAGGTACCTGAGCTGGAGTTCATGCCCCACGGCTCCAGCGGGCCGTCGTTCGGCGATCCAGGCGCGATGTTGAGGCCCGGAACGTCGCTCCAGTTCGTGTAGTCACAGTGCCAGATCTTGTACAGGTCGATCGGCGCGATGGCGTTGCCACCTTGGGCCTGCACGTAGCTGCCCCGGTTGTTGAACGTCACGACCTCGACACCGTCTTGCGCGTAGCCCCAGAAGGTGTCAGCGGTCAGCTCGTTCCCGCAGGTCGCGTTGCCACCGCTCGTCCGCGGACCGCGGGATGAGCGGCCGTAGTCGATCTCCGGGTTCGTCGTGCTGAGCACACACGGGTAGCCGGCGGGCGCCGGGTTCACCGTGCCGGGATACTGGACGTTGCTCGGGTTGCCGTTGAGCGACGCGATGCCGGCGCTGGAACCGACCGGGCCGGCCTCAACCGTCGTGTCGTGCTGCCAGTTGCCGAGGTTGCTGATCTCGGTCGCTTTCGGAACACAGTTCCCCAACGTGGGGCCGACTGCGGTCACGCGCTCGCAGCCGCTCAGTGACGAGACGTTGTAGATCGCCTGGATGTTGTTCATGACCTTGAACGTCGTGTCGGACCCACCACCGACGATGACGTGCTGGATGTCGTCGAACCCGTAGCCGGTCGGCGGTGTGGCGCCCGCGGGCGCGGCCGCGAGCACAGGTCCGACGGCGAGAGCGACAATTGCCGCAACCGCCAGCTTGCAGAGTTTCCTCACTGATCGCCTCCGCTCAATGTGAACCATGCAATGGCATCGAGATGCAGTAGACGGCTGAGGCCGCCGCTCGCAGATGGCCGCGGCACGATCAAAGCGGTCCGACCCTGTGGCTGCCAGATCCCGATAAATGTGTTCCACGACCTTTGGGACGGCGTTCACCGCTCGGCCAACCGCCGGTCGCCGAAGCCCGCCGCGCGTCCGATGGGATCGCGTAACGAGCAATCAAACGTTCGGAGAACAGGAGGCGCGCCGCCCGTCGCCGCGTCCAGCGCGACGCCAATCATTGAGACCGGAGAAGTCCAGGAGCGTGAGTGCGCACGAAGATCACAGCGGTTGCGATCGCGACCGTGATGCTGGTCGTCCTCAGCGCGGCGGTTCCCGTGTTCGCGACGACGATCGGACAGCCGAGCGGTGGCACTTACATCGTCGCCGTCGACGGTGCCGGCCGGCCGCAGCCCTTCACGGTGGTGGCATCCGGGATGAAGGCGGGTTCACTCGCGTACGTCGAAGAGTGTGACGGCGCGCCACTGACACAGGTCGATTGGTCACCAACGCTGCACTGCGACATTGGCACCGCGCCCGTGCCTGCGGTCGTCGCCCACAACCGCATCGCGACGTTCAAGGCGAACGACCGGAACCACGCCTTTCATCCGTTCCGTGGCTCGAGTCCACAAGCCATCTTCAACTGCCTCGCACCGCGTGACGCCGACCCGCACAACGGCCTCGCGAGTTACCGAACGTGCCGCCTGCGCGTGTCGTCGAACAATGCGTCGGTCACGGACGATCAGGCGTTCCTCGATCTTCGGCTCAGTGACGCGGCGCCAGCCGTCGGCGCGACCGGTGGCGGTGCCACACACACAGGGGGAGCAGCGGCGCCACAGGGCAACCAAGCGCAGGCCTCCGCACACGTCGGTGCTGCCTCCGGAAGTGGTTCCCCGCAAGCAGGCTCGGACGACCCTGCGA
This sequence comes from Actinomycetota bacterium, assembly GCA_046727335.1. Classification (GTDB taxonomy): domain Bacteria; phylum Actinomycetota; class Acidimicrobiia; order IMCC26256; family PALSA-610; genus JBKPCL01. Next base: position 2,405 of record JBKPCL010000231.1, on the reverse strand, counting down.
ACGCCGCCGCCTCGAACTCTTCCGGCCACGGTTCGAACGGCCGCCTTGCCTTCACGGGCGCAATGATCCTCGCGCTGATCATGTTCGGTTGCGCGTTGATCGTGATCGGCGTGGTGCTCGCGCGAGCTCGTCGCTCACGTCGTGACGCGATGGGGCGGCATGTCTGACCCCGAGGCCGGTTGCCAACGTCGGGCCAATTGCAGGCACCGGTGAACGACGAGCGGAAGGCCTCGGTAACTCTTCGCGCCCGCCTTGAGGCGGCCGAGAGACCCGTGCGTTAATCGCCCCGCCAAAGCAAAGAACTCATCGCCAAAGTCTGGAGGGGCAACCAGTGCGCAAATCCGTGCGGCTTGCCGCGTTCGTCGCTGTGGTGGTGGCAGTCCTCGTTCCGACTGCCGCCTTCGCGTCGACCGTGACCATCCCGTCGACCAATCCGTTCAAGGTGCCGTCCGACTCGCTCGGTCACCCGACTCCGTTCACGATCGCGGCTACCGGATTCACGGCGGGCTCGCAGGTCTTCGTCGAGCAATGCGACGGAACTCCTCCGACGACTGCCGGCTGGGACCCGACCATCAACTGCGACGCAGGGTCGGCGCCCGCACCTGCCATCGCGGACGCGGGCGGAAAGGCGATCTTCCCGGCCGGAGACCCAACGCGACACCGTGCTTGTCGGCGACGGCACGAGCGGTCTCGGCGGAACCGCGACGGGCCTGACGTTCACCTTCGGCGAGTAGGCGCAGCGTGTCGCCGCCGCGTGGTCACGAACCACGCGCCGGCGACGACGACGACGACCGCGACCACGAGCCCAACGATCAGCCCGGTGTGCGACGACGACGATGAAGAGCTGCTCGACGCCTGGCCGGACGGGAGCGTCATCGCAAGGAAGGTCTGGTCGGGCGTCACCGCCACATTGCTGGACGAAACCCGAACCTTGCAGTTCGTGAACGTGTGCAGCGTGTTCTTCGGGGCCGATGCACCAGGGGCGACGCAGTTGAAGACCTGCTGAGGGCTCGCTCCCACAAACGGATGGAACGCGTGATTGCGGTCGTTTGCCTCGAAGGTGACAGCGCCATGCGAATCCACGACCGCGGGTGCCGGCGCCGACCCGTTGTCGCAGTTCAGAGTCGGGCTCCAGTTGGCGCTCGTCGGGGAGACGCCGTCGCACTGCTCGGCGTAGACGAGCGACCCCGGCCGGAACCCCGTCGCGACGATGGTGAACGGCAGTGGCTGGTGCGCGTCATCAGCCGGCACCGCATATGGACTCGATGACGGTTCGGTGACCTTCGCCGTTGCCATCGCCGACGATTTCGTCGCGGGCGACAGCGAAATGGCGAACAGGACGAGCGCGCAGAGCACGAACATTCGTCGCGACACGGGATTCCTTTCGGAGTTTGCTCAGCGAAGCGCTGGGAAGAGCAGGTCGACCTCGAGGAGCAGCCCCAGCAATGCGAGCGCAGCGAACGGCGCGAGTACCACGACGAGCGCGACGAGGCGCGTTCGCCGACGCAGCGACACAAAGGCGATGAGCACGCCGAGGCCGCCGACGAGCGCGAGCAGCAGCGAGGAGTTGAGCACCAACGAACCAGCCGGGGTCGACGCGCGCGGAAGTCCGACTGACGCCGGGCGACTCTTTGCCTGGGCGGACACCGCCGACACGACAAGTCGCTTCGTCGAGAGCCGGCCGCCGTCTCCCGTTACGAGCGTCAGCCGGTGATCGGTGGAAGCCCCGAACGGGCTCGGGTCCGATCCGGCGACGCGTGACACCGACGTCACCGTGTACACCGTCGGCGTCTGCAGGGAACCCTTTGTCAGCGCGAGCAAGTCGCCCTTGCGGAGACGGCCGAACGCGGAGAAAGGACCACCCCAACCCGAACGGTGACCCACGATGACGACGTTGCCTTTCCCGCCGGGCATCGGTGTGCCGATGCGGTGGCCGGGTCCGCTGCGTAGTTGCTGCGGATCGTCACCCTGCGCCACGACGACGTTCACGCCCAAGCGAGGAATCTGGAGAATTCCGATGGCGTCTCCGCGCCGGATGTGCCGATGCGCAGCGTTGAGATTTGACGCCAGCTGACGCTGCCGGCTCTGGTACCACGAACGAGCGACCGGACCTTCGAAGATGTCGAACAGCGCGAACGCGCCAACGAGGATGAGCAGCGCCACCACCGAAACTCGTACGACTCTCCGGCGCCAATTCTCTGGACGACGCACCGGCGTCGACGCAGCAACCGGTGCGGCACCGACGTTCGAAGCGGTGTCAGAGCTGGTCGCGACGAGTGTCATCCGAGTGCTCGCCGGGCGAACGCGGTGACCGGCTTGCGGAGCAGGAGGAACAGCCCGACACCGAGCAGGAACGTCGCGACGCGATCGGTGGTCGGAGCCGATCCCGGCGGCAACATTGGGAG
>JBKPCL010000230.1:0-5242 GCA_046727335.1 Actinomycetota bacterium | reverse complement strand
CGGCCGACCTGCGGCGGGCGATCGTGGCGCTGCAGGCCGACATCGAATCGCGGTTCGCTTCCCATCGAGGGCAGATGTCAGGCGAGCCGGTCGACGACAACGCGATCCGTGCCGTGCTGCACGACAGCGACGACGTGCTCCAGCGGCACGAGGCCTGGGAAGCGTCGAAGAGCGTCGGCGCCGAGGTCGCCGACAACATTCGGCGGCTCGTGGAACTCCGCAACGAGGCAGCGCGAGCGCTCGGTGCCCGCGACCATTTCGCGTTCGCGCTGGCAACGACCGACTTCGACGAAGCTCGCCTCTTCTCGACGCTCGATGAGGTCGACCGCCTCACCGCGGCACCGTTCGCGGCGATGAAGGGCGCGCTCGACGACCGTCTTGCCCAGCGATTCGGAACCGACACGGCGCAGCTCCGACCGTGGCATTACGAGGATCCGTTCTTCCAGGAGGCGCCGCGCGCGCTCGGCGTCGATCTCGATCCGCTGCTCTTGGCCGCGGACGTGAACGACCTGACCGCGCGGACGTTCGCAGGCATGGGCTTCGACGTCGGTGCGGCGATGGGCCGGAGCGATCTTCTCCCACGCGGCGGCAAGGTGCAGCACGCGTTCTGCGTCGACATCGATCGTGCGGGCGACGTCCGCGTGCTCTCGAACAACGTTCCTGGTGAGTACTGGGCGCAGACGATGCTCCACGAGTTCGGTCACGCCGTGTACTTCGACGGATTCGAGTCGACGCTCCCCTGGCTCTTGCGCAGCATGCATCTCTGCGTGACCGAAGGGGTCGCCATGCTGTGCGGCCGTCTCGTCCACGAGCCGGTCTGGCTCGAGCAAGTGGCGGGCGCATCTGCCGCCACGGTCGAGGAGATCGCGCCGCGGCTCGCCGCGCAGCGCCAAGCTGCGTTGTTGGTATTCGCCCGTTGGGTCCTCGTGATGACGCACTTCGAGCGAGGCCTGTACGCCGATCCGGCAGCGGATCACGATCGCCGCTGGTGGGACCTCGTCGAGCGCTACCAGCTCGTGCGCAGGCCCGACGGCCGCCGCGCTCCCGATTGGGCCGCGAAGATCCACATCGCGGTCGCGCCCGTCTACTACCACAACTATTTGTTCGGAGAGCTCATCGCCTCACAACTCGGCGCGACCGCCGGCCGTCTCGTCGACCACGCCGATGCCGGCACGTTCTTGGCGAGACGGGTGTTCGCGCCCGGCGCCTCGCTGCGGTGGGACCGGCTGATCGAGGAGGCGACGGGCGCGCCATTGTCACCGCAGGCGTTCGCGCGGGAGCTTGTCGCCTGAGATGTGCGACACGCTGTGTGTCCAGTCCGGCGCCGGCATGATCTTCGCCAAGAACTCGGACCGGCCGGTGCACGAGCGCCAAGTCGTCGAGTGGCACGACCGGCGAACAGCGGGCGGCACGCTGCGCACGCAATACCTCTCGATCGACGACGCCGGCGCGCACGCGCTGCTCGGGTCGCGGCCCACGTGGTTGTGGGGGCTCGAGCACGGCGTCAACGAGTACGGCGTCGCGGTCGGCAACGAGAAGGTGTGGACCGTCGACGACACACGCGCCCAGCCGGCAGGACTGCTCGGGATGGATCTCGTCCGGCTGACCGTCGAACGATCCAAGTCCGCAGACCAGGCGCTCACGGTCCTGACCGAGCTGCTGGAGACCCATGGTCAAGGCGGCTCCGGAGAGCCTGATCGCGACCGCCCCTACTTCTCGTCGTTCCTCATCGCGGCGCCCGACGGCGGGTGGGTCGTGGAGACGAGCGCACGCACATGGGCGGCGCGTCCCGTAGCGCAGGGCACCTCGATCTCGAATCGCATCAGCATCGGCACCGAGTGGACGCGAGCCTCGCTCGACGTCGCGCCCGGCGTGTCGTTCGACTCGTGGCGCGACGCGCGCGTACCGACTGCAATCGCCGATCATCGGTTGTCGGCAACGCGTACCGCGGTGGCGAGCTCGGCCGCGCCGAGCCCCGCGGGGATTGCCGGCGTCTTGCGCGATCACGGCCGTGGATCGTGGGGCGCAGTCGGCGACGCGCCCGATCGCATCGATCCACCGCCGCACGATCCGGGTGACGACGGGCGCGGCGTCACCGTGTGCATGCACGTGGGTGAACATCAGGTGACGACGGCTTCCCTCATCGCCGCCCTCGGCGACGGCACGGTTCCTCCCCGGGCCTGGGCGTGCCTCGGCAGCCCGTGCGTCGGCGTCTACGTCCCCGTCTTTGCCGGCGCGAGCGCGCCCGAGCTGGCGGATCCTGCGCAGTGGGATCGTTTCGAGCAGCTGCGAAGGCGTGTCGAGCAACGACCGGAGTCGCTCGCAGAGGTACGCACCGCGCTGGCCCCAGTAGAAGCCCAGCTGTGGCACGAGGCCGACGGCTGCTTCGACACCGGCGCCCTTGGGCCCCTCAGTGCCTTCGCCGGACGCGCGTGGAAGCCGGTCGCCGACGCCCTCCGCCGCCTCGGCGTCTGACCCCACCACGGAACTTGCGTCACTTGTGCACACGACGTGTCGTCAACTGACGCACGTTGACGGCGGTCGTTCGACGGCACGGTCCGCGCCTCGCTACCTTCCGGCGACCCGAAGGCCGGCAGGTAGTGGGGAGGGGCGCGCACGTGGAGTTCAACCTCGCCGATCTGTGGGAGCGCGTCGTCGACACGGTCCCGGATCACGAAGCCCTCGTGCACGGCGCTCGCCGATTCACGTATGCGCAGGCTGACGAGCGCGCGACTCGTCTCGCGCACGCGCTCGCGAGTCGCGGTATCGGCCGCGGCGACCACGTCGCGCTCTACCTCTACAACGGCGCCGAGTACCTCGAAGGGATGCTGGCCGCGTTCAAGCTTCGCGCGGTGCCGGTCAACGTCAATTACCGCTACGTCGAGGACGAGCTGCGCTATCTCCTCACGGACGCCGACGCCAAGGCCGTCCTCTTCCACCGCGAGTTCGCGCCGAAGCTCGCAGCGATACGCGACCAACTCCCCATGCTCGAGACCATCGTTGTCGTCAATGACGTCGAAGCCGCGGCCGCGACGGCCATCGACGCCATCGCGTACGAGGACGCGCTTGCGGACGCGTCACGGGAGCGCGACTTCGGCGTGCGATCCGCGGATGATCTCTACGTGCTCTACACCGGAGGCACGACCGGCATGCCCAAAGGCGTCATGTGGCGCCACGAAGATCTGTTCTTCGGAGCAATGGGAGGTGCAGGTGGCGGTGGTCCGGCCATCACGTCGCCCGAACAGATCGCGGATCGGTGCCGCGTCGCGCGGACAAGGTGCGTTCCGGCGTGTCCCTTCATGCACGGCACCGCGCACTGGATGGCGTTCGGCGCGCTGTTCACCGGCGGGACGGTGATCATCCCGACCGAGCATCGACTCGACCCGGGCGCGTTGTGGCAGCTCGTTGCCCGCGAAGACGTCAACTTCCTCGTCATCGTCGGCGACGCGTTCGCACGTCCGCTGCTCGACGCGCTACCCCAAGACTTCGAAGTCCCGTCGCTGCGCGTCTTGCTGTCGGGCGGCGCAATCCTCTCGCCCTCGCTGAAGCGCGCGCTCGTCGAGCGGTTGCCCGGCGTGCTCGTCGTCGACGGCTACGGCGCGTCTGAGACCGGCGGACAAGGCCAGTCGGTCGTCGTCGCCGGCGGCGACATCCCGTCGGCGCCGCGGTTCATCGTCGGCCAGGACACGCAGGTCCTCGACGACGAACTTCGACCCGTCGCGCCCGGCGTCGTCGGCCGGCTCGCGCGGCGCGGTTCTATCCCGCTCGGCTACTACAAGGACCCCGTGAAGACGGCCGAGACGTTTCCGGTCGTCGACGGCGTCCGCTGGTCCGTGCCCGGCGACCACGCGGTCGTCGACGCGGACGGCACGATCACATTGCTCGGACGCGGATCGGTGTCGATCAACACCGGCGGCGAGAAGGTCTATCCCGAGGAAGTCGAGGCGGTCCTGAAAGCGCACGACGACGTGTTCGATGCCGTCGTCGTGGGCGTTCCCGACGATCGCTGGGGCGAGCGGGTTGTCGCCGTCATACAGCCACGAGCCAAGGCCGCGCCGTCCCTCGATGCGCTCCAAGCGCACTCGCGCACTCACCTGGCCGGATACAAGGTGCCACGCGAGGTCGTCGTCGTCGAAGCAATCGAGCGCTCCCCGTCCGGCAAGCCCGACTATCGGTGGGCGCGCGCCGCGGCCACCACGGAAGTGCACCGATCGGCCGCAGGGGACGGCGTGGAAGCGGGTGCGCAGTAGGTTCGTCGGGTGGCCAACCGCCTCGCCGAAGAAACCAGCCCGTACCTTCGTCAGCACGCCGGCAATCCCGTCGACTGGCTGCCCTGGGGCGAGGAGGCGTTCAGTCGGGCGCGCGCCGACGACAGGCCGATCTTCCTGTCGGTCGGCTACTCGTCGTGCCACTGGTGCCACGTCATGGCGCACGAGTCGTTCGAGGACGACGCGACCGCCAAGCTCATGAACGACTTGTTCGTGAACGTCAAGGTGGATCGCGAGGAACGGCCCGACGTCGACTCCGTCTACATGCAGGCGGTGCAGGCGCTGACCGGTCGGGGCGGATGGCCGATGAGCGTCTGGTGCACACCCGACGGTCGTCCCTTCTATGCCGGGACCTACTTTCCCGACGACGAACGCCACGGCATGCCGTCGTTCCGGCGAGTGTGTGCCGCAGTGGCCGAGGCGTGGCGCGAGCGCCGCGACGAGGTCAGCGCACAGGCCGACCAGCTGACGCAGGCCATCGATGAACAAGTGCTCGGCGGGGCGGCCGTCGAGGATCTCTCCCCCGACTTGCTGCGCGCCGCATACGAGAGCGTGTCCGCGCAGTACGAACCGCGATGGGGCGGCTTCGGACACGCGCCGAAGTTCCCGCAGGCGACGACGATCGACTTCCTGTGCCGCGCGTATGTCCGCAACGGATCCGACGAGACGCTCGACATGATCACGACGACGCTCGACGCGATGGCGGCCGGCGGGATCCACGACCAACTCGGCGGCGGCTTCGCCCGCTACTCGACGGACGAGTACTGGCTCGTGCCTCACTTCGAGAAGATGCTCTACGACAACGCGCTCTTGCTGCGCGCGTACGTGCACGGGTTGCAAGTCACCGGCAATGAGCGGTATCGGCGTACGGCCGAGGACGTCGTCGGTTACGTCCTGCGCGATCTCGCCGACCCCGAAGGGGGCTGGTACAGCGCCGAAGACGCCGACTCCGAAGGCGTCGAAGGCAAGTTCTA
>JBKPCL010000229.1:0-6343 GCA_046727335.1 Actinomycetota bacterium | reverse complement strand
GACCGTCCCCCATCCGGTCACCACGCCGTCGGTGAGAGGACGGTTGTTCTCGATGCCGAACCCGTGGGCGCGATGGCGCGCCAGCATGTCGAGCTCGACGAACGATCCGGGATCAACCAAGAGATCGATGCGCTCGCGCGCTGTGAGCTTGCCGCGCTCGTGTTGACGCTGGACGGCCGCCTCGCTGCCGGCATGCAGCGCCTCTTCCTTCAGCTTGGCGAGCTGCTCGAGGCGTTCGGTGAGGGGATGTGCGGGCGTGATGGCACCGCCGGTCGTGTCGTCGGCCATGCCGCAAGGCTACTTCGGGGTTCCCGGTTGCTCGCCGGTCGCCCGACGGGTCAGGGCGGTGTCAGCCAGGCGTCGCGCCGTACGGGTCGTACTCACGGCCCGCCTTCTCGGCGGCCTCACGCGCAGTCTTGTACTGATATGGCGAGATGCCGCCGCGTTCCCACGGCGTCACCGAACCCGAGTCGGTCGCGCGCGAATCCTTCGCGACGATCCCTAGCTGTTCTCGTACTTCCACGAGCGGCCGGTCGGCGTGGGCGAACCAGTCGACGGCCAGGAAGTCGATGCTTTGGTTAGCGGCCGCAGAGAGCGCGCCCCTACGCATCGCGTCGGCGAGACGGATCGCCATCCCTTCGTGCGAGAGGTGACCGCGGTCGTAGTGGAAGAGGCCCATCCCCGTTGCGGTGTAACCGGTTTCGAAGAGGCTCACGATCTGCGCAAGCAACGAGAACGCGTGTGGGTCGTCGTTCGCGCGCGAGATGAACGCGAAGACCTCGATCTCGGATTCGACGGTCGATCCGTACTCCGCGAGCACGTGCACCCAATCGTGCTGTGCGAGGAGCGGTGGCGCACTGCCCAGCCGCCCCGGAAACACGAAGCCGCGCGCGTCGTAGAACTTCACGACCGCACGGCCGAGCGTGCCGTCCGGTAGCTCGCGCAACGCTTCCCAGCGTTGGGCGAGCACCTCGTCCTGCACCCATTCCTGCCATGCGTCGTGCAGTTCGGAAGACGTATGCAGGGCGGCGCTGCGGCTCGGGTCCCACGTCTCCATGTAGCCGCTGCGCTGGAAGTCGATGAGCGCCAGACCGTAGCTTCCGTGGGCGAATCGATGGGCGACCCGCAGCATGTCGTTGCTGACGCACAGCTCACGCGCGTACGCGTCAATGCGATCCGCCACTTCCTCGGGAAGCGGATTGAGCACGAGCGCGCAGAGCAACATGAACTGCACCATGCGAGACCGGAACATCTCGTCGCGATGCGCGAGCGCCCGGGCGAACTCCTCGGGTCCGAGTCGCGGCACCGCGCGGGCCGGAACGACGAACCCGGTCATGGACTCGATGAGCGCCTCGATCATCATGCGCTGAAGGCCGGACAGTCCCTCGGCCGTCTCGACCGCGCCTACGACGCCGCCCGCGATGGTGCGGGTCTCGGCCGCGTCCGGTCGCCTCAGGTCGATGTCTTCGGTGGGCAGGGGCACAGGCATGGCGCCCTCCAACTCTGCCGCGTTGGCGTCTATTCCTGCACGAGCTCGATCAGCGTGCCGAACGCCGTCTTGGGGTGGATGAACGCGACGGTCGTCCCCCGGCTGCCGGGGCGAGGCTCCTCGTCGATCACCCGATACCCATGCGCCTTCACGGCCGCCAGCGCCTCGGCGCAATCAGCGACGCGGTAGCCGACGTGGTGGATGCCCTCACCCTTGGTGGCGAGGTACTTCGCGACGGTGGAGTCGTCGCGTGTAGGCGTCAAGAGCTGGATGTACGAGTCAGCGACCTTGAGGAGCGCCTCCTCCACACCGTCCTTCTCGACGACCTCCCGGTGGTCGACGGCACAGCCGTACGTCGACCGGTAGTAGTCAATCGCGGCTTCCAGGTCGTTGACCGCGATCGCGACATGGTCGATCTCCGTGAACAGCATCATGACCTCACACGTGACGGCGGAAGAGCGTGATGCGGTCGATGTGTTGCTCGCGCGTCGCGTTGTCGGTGACGCCGAGTCCTTCTTGCGGCGCGAGACACAGCACGCCGACCTTGCCTTCGACGAGGTTGTGATGGACCTGATTCGCGGCTTCACCGGTTTCGTCGAGCCGATACACCTTCGACAGGTTGGGGTGGATCTTGGCTTCGCACACCAACCGGTTCGCTTCCCACGCTTCGCGATAGTTCGCGAAGTGACAACCCTTCAATGTCTTCAGGTTCATCCAGAGATATCGGTTGTCGTATTCGATCTTGTATCCGGACGTCGCCGCGCAGGTGATGATCATGCCGCCGCGCTTGGCGACGAACACCGACGCGCCCATCGTCTGCCGGCCGGGATGCTCGAACACGATGTCGACGTCCCGGCCGATGAACCCGCGGATCTTCTTGCCGAGTCGCAGCCATTCGCTCGGGTCCTGCTCGGTATCGGTCTTCCAGAACTTGTAGTTCTCGGCCCGGCGGTCGATCGCGTACTCACATCCCATCTCGTGCAGCAGCTCGGCGCGCTTCTCCGAAGAGACGACACCGACCGGCGTGCCCCCGCCGTTCAGCACGTACTGGACGGCGTAGGCGCCAATGCCGCCGGTGGCACCCCACACCAGCACCGCCTGACCTTGCGTCATTTGTGAGCCGTTCGGGCTCACGATCATGCGATAACTCGTGCTGTTGCAGAGCGCGTTGCAGGCCGCCTCTTCCCAGGTGAGGTGCGCCGGCTTCGGCATCAGCTGGTTGGCCTTGACCACCGCGATCTCCGCCAGACCGCCGAAGTTCGTCTCGAAGCCCCAAATGCGCTGGTTGGTCGCCATCATCGAGTCGTCGTGCGCCGACGGATCCTGATCGTCGACGTGCAAGCAGTGCACCGTCACGACGTCACCCGGTCTCCAGTTGCGCACGGCGGACCCGGTGCGCAGCACGACACCGGCCGCGTCCGATCCCATCACGTGGAAGGGCTGGTCGTGCCGCTTGCCCCACACGCTTTCCTTGCCGAGTCGCTGCAAGAAGCCGAACGTCGGCAGCGGTTCGAAGATCGACGTCCACACCGTGTTGAAGTTGATGGCCGACGCCATCACCGCGACGTACGCCTCGTCGGGCGCGAGCTGCGGCAGCGGGAACGGCTCAACGTGCGTCGACTTGCGCGGATCCTTCTCCTCCGACGGCAGCCCCGCGAACATCTCTTGCTCGTCCGCTTTCACGAGCGCGCCGCGAACTTCCTCGGGCAACGGAAGCGCGCCGACTTCCTCGCCGCTCGCGCCTTCGAGGATCGCGGAACGGATGGCGTCGATCTCCGACATCGCAGCTCCTCAGTTGCTCGATCGGTCGGGAACGCTCGGAAGCTACCGGCCGGTAGCGGGGAAGAACCACCCGTACATACACTGACGGAGGCGGGTGAACAGTGAGGAGGCCCCTATGTCCGGCTCGGTGATCGTTGGTTCTGCGCGGACTCCGATCGGAAAGTTGTCGGGCGCGTTCGCCGGTATGAACGCGATGGAACTCGGCGGCATCGCGATCAAGGCCGCGCTCGAGCGCGCCGGCGTCGATGCCGAGCAGGTCGACTACGTCCTCATGGGGCACGTGCTCCAGGCGGGGCAGGGTCAGATCACGGCGCGTCAGGCCGCGGCGAAGGCCGGCATCCCGATGACCGTCCCCGCGATGACGGTCAACAAGGTGTGCCTCTCCGGCATCAACTCGATCTACCTCGCCGACCAGATGATCCAAAACGGCGACGCCGAAGTTGTCGTCGCCGGAGGCATGGAGTCGATGACGCAGGCGCCGTATCTCCTCCCGGGCGCGCGCAGCGGCTACCGCATGGGCAACGGCGAGCTGGTCGACTCCATGATCAACGACGGCCTGTGGTGTGCGTTCGACGCGGTGCACATGGGCGCGGGCACGGAGAAGTACGTCGGCAAGGTCGGCGGCATCAGCCGCGAGAGCCAGGACGAGCTCGCGGCGAAAAGCCACGAGCGCGCCGCCGCCGCCCAGAAGGAAGGCCGCTTCACCGACGAAATCACGCCGGTCTCGATTCCCCAGCGCAGGGGCGACCCGGTCGTCATCGACACCGACGAAGGCGTCCGGCCGGGCACGACGACGGAGGCGCTCGCGGGCCTGAAGCCCGCCTTCTCGAAGGACGGGACGATCACCGCGGGGAACGCGTCGCAGATCTCCGACGGCGCCGCAGCCGTCATCATGACGAGCAAGGCGAAAGCGGACGACCTCGGCGTCACACCGCTCGCCGAGCTCATCAGCTACGGCATGGTCGCCGGTCCGGACCCGTCACTCCTCACGCAGCCGTCACGCGCGATCAAGCGCGCGCTCGAAGGACTCGACATGACGGTCTCCGACGTCGACCTCTTCGAGTTGAACGAGGCGTTCGCGGCAGTCGGGCTGGCGTCGATGCGCGACCTCGGCATCGCGGACGAGATCGTCAACGTGAACGGCGGCGCGATCGCGCTCGGTCACCCGGTCGGTATGTCGGGAACGCGCGTCGTGCTCACGATCGTGAACGAGCTCCGTCGTCGTGGTGGCGGCATCGGCGCGGCGGCGCTGTGCGGAGGTGGCGGTCAAGGCGACGCCGCCATCGTCAAGACGCTGTAGCACGCGAGAAACTTCACGCCGCGCGCGTTCACACTGACGCGACCGGATGGCGGTTAGGGTTCGAGCGTGGTGCCGGAGCTACGACCGCGCGGGATCGGCGAGATCCTCGACGTCGGAGTCGCGCTGTATCGGGCTCGGTTCAAGCAGCTCGTGCTGACGACCGCTGTCGTGATCCTGCCGTTGCAGGTGCTCGCGACGCTCGTGACCCTGTCGGCCCAGCCCGACCGGTACGACGTCTCGGCCTCGGGTTCGCCGACGCCCGTCTACGACGCGGGCAGTGCGGCGGTCGGGACGGCCGCGAACATCGTGGTGCTCTTGTTGTCACTGTTGGCCCGCGTCTTCGTCGTCGCCGCGACCGCCCGCATGATCGGGGATGCCTACGTCGGCGCAACGGACCAGACCAAGCCGCTTGACGTTCTGGGCAGCCGAATCCTCAGCGTGATCGGCGTGACCCTGCTCGTCGCGGGCTCCTACTTCCTCGGGTTCTTGGCGTGCGGTGTCGGCGTCTTGGTGCCGCTGACGATTTTCGCGGTGGCGATCCCCGTCTTGATCCTCGAGCACGTCTCCGCGTCGCGCGCCCTTGGCCGCTCGTACGAGCTGACCAAGCCGCACGCCGGTCATGTACTCGGGGTGGTCATCCTGTCCCAGCTGCTGATGTTGGTTGTCCAGTCCGGTTTGGGGTTGCTGATCCTCCTCGTGCTGAGGTCGAGCAGCGTGACCGCGGTCGTGTTGGTCAGCGGCCTGGCGAGCGCGGTTGCCGCGATGCTCACGACACCCTTCTTGGCGACGTCGACGGTCGCGCTCTACTTCGATCTGAGAATTCGAGCCGAGGGCTTCGACGTGCAGTTGCTGATGCAGCGGGTCGACGCGCGACACGCCCGCGCTGCGGGTGCGCCCACTCCGATCGCCCGGTGATCGACGCGCGCGTCGTACTTCCCGCGAGTCGCGTCGCCGCGACGGTCGACCCGACCGAGGCGCGGCGGCGGGCGCGCGGCATCCTCGGCGACCGGCGTTTCCGGACCGACCCTGCTCCCCGTCCGCTGCGCGGACCGCTGCGCTGGTTGGGCGATCGTCTGCGTCCGATCGGGCACGCGATCGCGCGAGCGTTCGACGCGATTCCGCGCGTGTTGTGGTTCGCGCTTGCCGCCGTTGCGGTTGCGCTCGCGATCGTGGCGATCGTCCGCGCCGTTCGGCGGCGGCGCAGCGCCGCCTCCACCGCGGTGCCCGCCCGACTCATGGGCGAACCCGACGACGATCCGGCAGCCCTCGAGCGCGCCGCCGACGAAGCGGAACGCAACGGCTATCTGGATCGCGCAGTTCGGCTGCGCTTTCGCGCCGGACTGCTTCGTCTCGGACAACGCGGCGCGATCCGCTATCGCACGTCGGTCACGACCGGCGAAGTGCAGCGCGTCCTCGGCTCGGCGACGTTCGACGAACTCGCCCGGACGTTCGAGCGCATCGCGTACGGCGGGCAGGACGCGGTGCCGGTCGACGCGGCGGCGGCACGACGCGACTGGCCCCGAGTGCTCGACGAGGCGCGGCACGTTCACTGGTCGACTGCGGCTCCGCCTCCCCTTCGGTCGGCTCCGCCTGCGTCTCGCCGATGAACGCGCGACGGGTCTGGACGATCATCGGTGTGATCGTGGGCGGAGTGATCGTCCTCAACCTGTTGGCGCGCGGTCTCGATCAAGCGGTCGGGGGGAACCAGCCCAGCGGACGTCCCGGCTCGTCGTACGCGACGACGCAGAACGGCCTCGCCGCGTATGCGACGC
>JBKPCL010000228.1:0-22361 GCA_046727335.1 Actinomycetota bacterium | reverse complement strand
ATGCCGAACACGAGCGCGCCCAGCGCAGCAACGATGACCGCAGCCGACCCGAGCGCGTCCGAGAAGAGGTGCCAGAGCGCGGCGCGCATATTGAGGTTGCCGCCGGCGTCCGGCCCGACGGCCGCCGCGCTCCCGAGATTCACAATGAGGCCGAGCACGCCGACGATGAGCACGCCCGTGGCATCGATCGTGTGGGGATTGCCGAACCGTCGCAACGCCTCGATGACCACCGCGCCGGCTCCCCCCAAGAGCAGGAGACCGTTCACCTGCGCGGCGATGACCTCCGAGCGCCCGAAGCCGTACGTGTGGCGCGCGGTCGGCGGACGCTGCGCGAGTGACAGTGCGCCCAGCGCCAGCGCGAGCGCGACCACATCCGACACCATGTGTGCAGCGTCGGCGAGGAGTGCCAAGGAGCCGAAGACGAATCCGCCGATCAACTCGACCACGAGGAACGACGCGTTCGCTCCCAGAGCGATCAGGAGGCCACGACGGCGGCGGAAGTCCGTTGTTGCGATGACCTCAATTTAGAGGTCACTCGTCGTGCGCTGCGCCCAGCCGCTCGGCCCGGGCGGCCTCCCGCCGGAACATCGCTTCGACGTCGGCGCGCAGCTTCGCCTCGGCGGGCGGCCAATTTCGCGGCCGCACGACATCATCGATGACGGAGGGATCGATCGGCCGGCGCTCGTTCGACGCCTGGTAGACGGCAAAGCAGAGTTGCAGCGCTTTGATCGCGGTCTCGGGTCGGAGCTCCGGTTCGGTGCAGGTGAGCAGCGCATCGACGAAATGGCGGGCCGCTCTGACGAAGGACCCGTCGTACGACGCGTCGAGATCCGAGAACGTGCTGCGCCGGCCGTCCTCCTCGTAGAGGACGAGCGCCGGCAGATCGACGTGCAGGTTGCCGCACAGGCGAGTCACCCAGATGAAACCGCGTGAGCCCTGGATCTCGAAGAACTCGTCGGCCCCGTAGTAGTTGCTCCTGATGAACATGTCGGGCGCGTACGAGACTTCCATCATGCCGAGCAGGTCGTCGCGCGCGTACTCCCAGATCGCGACCGTCGGTGCCTCGAAGAAGAGCGGTCCCGCGCGGACGATTGCCTGCACGCTTCGAACGTCAGCGTCGACGAGCCACAAGGCCATCGCGTACTTGTGCATCACGTCGTCGAACAAGTGACCGCCTGGGCTCTCGGCATTGAACCGCCAGATGTAACCCGCGGGGTCGAGGCTCGCCTGGAACGCCGACTCGGTCCGTCCCACGACTGTCTTGATCCGTACGACGGACGGCTCTCCGATCGCACCCGCACGAATGAGTTCGCGCGCCTTGGCGAGCGGCGGATAGTGACAGCAGTTCTCGGTGACTCGGAAGACGACGGCCGCATCGGCCGCCTCATTCACCATGGCGCGAGCGTCGGCGACCGAGTTGGCGATCGGCTTCTGGACGGAGATGTGCTTCCCGGCTCGCGCGGCGGCAATCACGTGCTCGGCGTGAAGTGGCGTCGGGCTCAAGATCTCGACCGCGTCGACTTGGTCGTCGGCCAGGAGTTCGTCGACCGACGCGTACAGCCGGCCGACGTTCCACTCGAGTCCGCGGCGCTCGAGCACCTCGGGCCGGGGATCGCACAGCGCAACGACGTCGCACTGTTCGTGCCTGAGGTAACCCGGCACGTTCAGCGTCGCGATGTTGCCGACGCCGACGACTCCGATGCGCACTCGGTCCATGCCGCTAGCCTCGCACACCGTGCCGATGCGCTTCTCTGTCGGGTTGCCGACCGATCACGTTGCCGCTCCCGACGAGTTCGTCAACGGCGATGCGGTGATGGAGTGCGCGAGGGCGGCCGAGGAGGTGGGATTCGACGCCTGCTTCGTCACCGACCATCCGGCGCCCGACTCGAAGTGGCTCGCGACCGGCGGTCATCACGCGCTCGATCCGTTCGTCGCGCTGTCGTTCGCGGCGGCAGCGACGGGTCGCCTGCGCGTGCAGACGCACATCCTCGTGCTGCCCTATCGCAACCCGCTCCTCACGGCGAAGTCGGTGCTCAGCCTCGATCGCTTGTCGGGCGGGAGGGTCATCCTCGGTGTCGCCGCCGGTTACCTCAAACCCGAGTTCGCGGCGCTCGGCGTCGACTTCGAGGAGCGCAACGAGCTCACCGACGAGGCGATCGACGTGATGCGCCGAGTCTGGAGCGAGGACGATGTCGCGGTCGACGGCCGGCATTTCCATGCTCGGGGCACGACCATGTGGCCTCGACCGGTGCAGCAGCCGTGCCCGCCCATCTGGATCGGTGGCAACAGCACGGCAGCGATGCGCCGAGCCGTCGAGCGAGCCGAGGGTTGGGTGCCGTTCCCGAACCCGGCGACGGTTTCGATGCGGGTCCGGACGCCGCCGCTCTCCAACGTGGACGACCTCGGCCACCGTCTCGACGCAATGCGCGAATACGCGCGCGTCGTCGGACGCGAGGCGCCGGTCGACGTCTGCTTCGCCCCGTTCGCCAGCCGCCTCGACCCCATGCGCGAGGAGCTCGAGCGGATGGAGGCCATGGGTGTCACATGGACCGCGCTCGGAGCGCGACAGGCGCAAACGCGTGCGGAGTGGATCGACGAAGTTGGCGCGTTGGGCGAGAAGGTCGTGGCCGAGTACCGCTGAGGGAGCGCTGCGATGGACGTCGCCCGCACACCTGATGAGCGTTTCGTCGATCTTCCCGGTTACACGTTCGCGCCCCACTACGTCGAGGTCCCCGACGGCGAGGGCGGGACATTGCGGGTGCATCACGTCGACGAGGGGCCTGGCGACGCGCCGGTCGCGCTCCTCATGCACGGTGAGCCGTCCTGGAGCTACCTCTATCGCACGATGATCCCCGTGTTCGTCGCGGCTGGCGTGCGCTGTGTCGCGCCCGACCTCGTCGGATTCGGGCGGTCCGACAAGCCGACCGAGCGGGGCGCGTACACCTACGCGGCGCATGTGGAGTGGATGCGCTCGGCGCTGTTCGACGGGCTCGATCTCCACGACGTGACGTTGGTCGGTCAAGATTGGGGCGGCCTGATCGGACTGCGCCTCGTCGGTGAACATCCTGATCGGTTTGCGCGTGTCGTGGCCGCGAACACCTTCTTGCCCATCGGCGATCGTCCACCCAGCGACGCGTTTCTCGCGTGGCAGCGGTTCTCACAAGAGACCCCGGAGTTTCCCGTCGGTCGCATCGTCAACGGCGGCACGACTTCGGTGCTGTCGGACGACGTCATCGCCGCGTACGACGCGCCGTTCCCGGACGAACGGTCGAAGGCGGGCGCCCGCCAGTTCCCCCTACTGGTACCCACGCGTCCCGACGATCCCGCGTCGGACGCCAACCGGCGTGCGTGGGAGACCCTGCACGCGTGGACCAAGCCGTTCCTGACGGCGTTCTCGGACCAGGATCCGATCACGCGCGGCGGCGATCACGCCTTCCAGCGCGAGGTCCCGGGCTGCGCCGGTCAGCCGCACGCGACGATCGAGGGCGCCGGTCACTTCCTGCAGGAAGACCGCGGCGAGGAGCTGGCGCGAGTGATCGTCGACTGGCTCGCCGCGCAGTAGCGTCGACAGATCGACATCGTGGCGTTGCTCGACGAGGTACGCGCGATCGCGTCCACCGGGCTGCATTACTCGACCAATCCTTTCGATCGCGAGCGGTATGAACGCCTGCTCGAGCTCGCCGCGCAGGAATATGCCGAGCGGTCATCGCTCGGTGCCGACGAAATCCGCGCCCGCTTCGACGCGCACATCGGCTATGTGAGCGCGAGCGTCGGCGCCGACGCCGCGATCTTCGACGACGACGATCGGATCTTGTTGGTCCGTCGCGTCGATGACGGTCGCTGGGGCCTGATCGCGGGCTGGGTGGACTCCAACGAATCACCCGAGGCGACGGTTGTGCGGGAGATCGAGGAGGAAGTGGGGCTCCAAGCGACGGTGGACGAGCTCGTCGGTGTCTTCTTCCGGCCCGCGAGTTTCGACGGCTTACCGCACGGGACGGTCTCGATCGTCTACCTATGCTCCGTGATCGGCGGAACCCTGCGTACGCAGCCGCACGAGGTACACGAGGCGGTCTACTGCGCGGTCGACGACGTCGCGGACTGGCACCACCACCACGAGAGCCTCGCTCGCGCCGCGCTCGACGCGCACCGGCGCCGCCGCGCCGGCATCTAGCGCCCTACGCCGCGCCGTCGCAGCCGCCGGCCGCGCGGGCGTCGTCGACCACGACCGCCGACAACGCCGACGCCAGATTGGCGAGCTGTCGATCACTCAATCGGTCGACGAAGTGCTCACGAACCCCGCGCACGTGCGTCGGCGCGGCGTCGCGCAGACGCTTCATGCCGACGTCGGTGAGGACGGCGTACGACCCGCGCCGGTCCGACGGGCATCGCTGGCGGTGGACGACGCCCTGTTTGACCAGGCCGTCGATCCTCCTCGTGATGCCACTCGGTGAGAGGTGGAGCCGAGACGCGAGATCCGTCATCCGCAACGCATGCTCGGGCGCCTCGGACAGGAAGACGAGCACCTCGTACTCGCCCAGCGTGAGGCCATGCTCCGCCTGGAGCTCGTTGTCGAGCGTGGCGAGGAGCCCGGTCGTGGTGCCGATGAGCGTGCGCCACGCCCGCATCTCCGGGTCCGACAGCCAGCGGGTACGGGGTTCGGCCATGTCCGGAATCCTAATTTTCGCCCGCTGCGAAACTTCCTTGCGTCCGCAACAATCTGGAATATAGTTGTGCTTGCAATCATTGTACCCGCAAGTATCCGCCGCAAGTCCCCGAAAATTGAGGTGCAACAATGGCAAGCACAGCCACCCAAGCGAGTCTCCTGCCGGCGACGGGCACGTATACGGTCGACCCGAGCCATTCCTCGGTTACGTTCAGCGCCCGTCATCTGATGGTTTCGAAGGTCCGTGGGCGGCTCTCCGTCACCGGGGGCGCGATCGTCATCGGTTCGGAGCCCGAGGCCTCGGCCGTCGAGGCGACGGTCGACGCGGCATCGGTGGAGAGCGGTGACCCGAAGCGCGACGAGCACCTCCGGTCGCCTGACTTCTTCGACGCCGAGAAGTACCCGGAGATCTCGTTCCGATCGTTGCGGGTCGAGAACAAGGGCGACGGCGAGTTCACGCTCGTGGGCGACCTCACGGTGCGCAACGTGACTAAGCCGGTGGAGCTCGAGGGCGAGTATCTCGGTACCCAGCAATCACCGTTTGGGGACACGCGCATCGGCTTCACCGCCGAGACCGAGGTCAACCGCAAGGACTGGGGACTCGAGTGGAACATGGCGCTCGAGACCGGCGGCGTCCTCGTCGGAGAGAAAGTCAAGCTGACGATCGACATCGAGGCGATCAAGCAGCAATAAGCCGTCCGGTCGCGTCGCCCCCCGACGCGACCGACTGCAGGCGCGAGGAGCGACTCGATCGCGAATGCTGTGCCAGCATGCGCGGATGATCGAGTCGCTCCTTGCGCGAATGACGATCGACGAGAAGCTTGCGCAACTCGGCTGCGTGTGGTCGACCGCGCTCGTTGCCGACGACGCCTTCTCGGAGGAGCGGGCGAGCCGCTTGCTCGCGCACGGCATCGGTGAGATCACGCGCATCGGCGCGACGACGGGCTTGCAACCCCGCGAACGAGCAGAGTTCACCAACGCCATCCAGCGCTATCTGATCGAGCACACGCGGCTCGGCATCCCGGCGATCGTCCACGAGGAGAGCACCGCGGGTCTGTGCGCCCGCGGTGCGACGCAGTTCCCCCAGGCCATCGGCCTCGCCGCGACGTGGGATCCCGCGCTGATCGAACGTATTGGCGTCGTGATCCGCGAGCAGATGGTTGCGACCGGCGCTCGCCACACCCTTGCCCCTGTTCTCGACGTCGCCCGCGATGCGCGCTGGGGACGCGTCGAAGAAACGTACGGTGAGTCGGCATACCTCGCGGCGCGCATGGGCGTCGCATACGTGCGCGGAGTGCAAAGCGCTGATCTGCGCAACGGCGTCGCGGCCACGGGCAAGCACTTCCTCGGATATGCACTCTCCGAAGGCGGCCTCAATCACGCACCGGTCAACATCGGCCCCCGCGAGCTCCGCGAAGTCGTCGCCGAACCGTTTCGAGCCGCAATTGCCGAGAGCTCATTGGCGACGGTCATGAACTCCTACGCGTCCGTCGACGGCCTCCCGTGCGGCGGATCGCGCGCCGTGCTCGACGACCTTCTACGCGGCGAGCTCGGCTTCGAGGGCGCGGTCGTCGCCGACTACTCCACGACGGAGTTACTGATCTCGCACCACCGAGTCGCCCGGACCAAGGGCGAAGCCGGCCGCCGTGCGCTCGAAGCGGGGCTCGACATGGAGTTGCCGCAACTCGACTGCTACGGCGCGCCGCTGAAGGATCTGGTCGAGCGAGGCGAGGTCGATGAAGCACTCGTCGACCGTTCCGTGAGGCGCGTGCTCGCGTTGAAGACCCAGCTCGGACTCTTCGACGCGCCGTGCGTCGACGAAGAGGCTGCAGAGGCGGCATACGGCCGGCCGGAGGACCGTGAACTCGCCTACGAAGCCGCCGTCGCGTCACTCGTCTTGCTCCGCAACGAGCGCGGACTGCTACCACTGTCGACCGATGCGCGGATCGCGGTGCTCGGGCCCGCGTCGGACGACGAACGGCTGCTGCAAGGCGACTATTCGTATCCCGCGCATACCGAGATCGTGCAACCGCGCGACGAACACGGACAGTTGCTCGCACCGACCGGCCGGTTCAGCGTCGGCCCGTACTACCCCGAGTCGGTGACGCCACTCGCCGGTGTACGTCGTCACGCCCGCGACGTGCAGTACGCGAAAGGGTGCGGGATCCGCAGCGAGCGTGCGGAGAGCATCGCCGAGGCCGTCGAGGTCGCGCGCCGCGCCGACGTCGCAATCTGCTTCGTCGGCGGGCGCTCCGGTCTGATGCCGAACTGCACGAGCGGCGAATTCCGGGACGTCAGCGACCTCGGGCTGCCGGGCGTCCAGGAAATGCTGGTCGAGGCGGTCGTGGCGACGGGTACGCCGACCGTCGTGGTCGTCGTCACCGGCCGTGCGCATGCGCTGCCCTGGATCGCGGAGCATGCGGACGCGCTCGTCTACGCGTGGCTGCCCGGCGAGCAAGGCGGCGCAGCCATCGCCGACGTGCTGTTCGGCATCCGTTCCCCGTCGGGCCGCCTCCCGATCTCCCTGCCGCGGAGCGCCGGTCATGTCGGCGTGCACCACGATCACCGGGCCGGCGGTGGCCACAGTCTCATCTACGGCGACTACGTCGATTCGCCGGTCGCGCCGCTCTTCCCGTTCGGCGCCGGGCTGTCATATTCGACCTTCGCGTACCGTGCGCTGCGCGTGCCGAACACGGCGAGCACCGACGCCGTTTTCCCGATCGAGGTTGACATCGAGAACACGGGCGTAGTGGAGGCCGTCGAGGTGGTGCAGTTGTACGTGCGCGACGATGTTGCACGCGTCTCGCGACCGGATCGTCAGTTGGCCGGCTTCGCAAGAGTTTCGCTGGCGCCGGGAGACGTCGGGACGATTCGGTTCACCGTTGACCCGACCGCCTTTGCGTATTACGACGAGCAAATGCGACTCGTCGTCGAGCCCGGAACCGTACGCATCATCGTTGCAGACCTCGACGCCGTGTTGGAGCTCAACGGCACCGAGCGCGAGATCGCTCCGAACGACCGGCGCCCGACACTCGCGTCGATCGTCTGATGCGCACGCTGCCCGCGAGCGCGTACGTCGACGCCGGCGCGTACGAAGCGGACCGGCGAAGCATCTTCGGCCGTGAATGGCTGCTCGCCGGGTTTCGCGCCGAGCTGCGAGAGCCGGGCGACTACACGACACACACGTTCGCGGGCTGGACCGTCCTCATCGTCGTGCAGGACGACGGTTCGCTGCGCGGCTTCCACAATGTCTGCCGTCACCGAGCCGGGCCGGTCGTCGGCGACGATGCCGGCCACCGCACCACGCTCGTGTGCCGGTATCACGGGTGGTCGTACGGCCGCGACGGCTCACTAATCGCGGCTCGCGACTTCGGTGACGAGGAGCTTGATCGGTCGGCGCACGGGCTCTGGCCGGTGGCCGTCGACGAGTGGCGCGGGCTCGTATTCGTGAACTTGGCGGGAGCCGACGCTCCCTCGCTGCACGACACGTGGCGAGCATTCTTCGACGAGGTCGCCGATCAGCCAATCGAGGAGTTCACCTACAGCCATCGACTCGTGCACGACATCGCGGCGAACTGGAAGGCGTACGGCGACAATTACATGGAGGGTTATCACATTCCGCTCGTACACCCCGGGCTCAATCGCGAGATCAACGCGCGCGAGTACCGCGTCGACGTCGGCGACCATTACTGCGTGCACTCGGCGCCCGCGCGCAGCGGCGCGATCAACTCCGGCAAATGGCTGTGGCGCTACCCCAACCTCGCGCTGAACATCTATGCGGACGGCATGAACGTCGAGCGGTTCGTGCCGATCGGCCCGCGCCGTACGCAGGTGATCTACGACTACTTCTTTCGCGACCTCGCGGCGACCGCGCACAACGAAGCGGTCGTCGAGATGGGTTGCACCGTCCTCGATGAAGACCGGACGATCTGCGAAGCGGTCCAACGCAATCTCGAATCGGGTGCGTACGACGTCGGCGTGCTGAGCCCCAAGCACGAACAGGGCGTGCACGCGTTCCAGCAATGGGTACGGGAGTCGTGGGAGAGACGCGTCGACGCCTGACAGGCATGTCAGAGCTCGCGTACCCTTGGCCTCGTGGCGTCGGACACTGTTCGTTTGAACTGGCGCAAGAGCGAAACTCATGGGTTGCTCGACGATCCCGAGCCGCGCCCCATCCGCTACACGCTCTTCTCGGTCGACGATCACCTCGTCGAGCCGCCGAAGATGTTCGAAGGTCGTCTGCCGAGCCGACTGCAGAACCGCGCGCCGCGGGTCGTCGAAACCGAGGAAGGCCACGAGGTCTGGCAGTTCGACGGCAAGGTGTTCTTCCAGGTCGGGCTCAACGCCGTCGTGGGCCGCAAGCGCGAGGACTGGAAGGTCGAACCGACGCGCTTCGACGAGATGCGGCCCGGCTGCTACGAGATCGACGCTCGCGTCCGCGACATGGACATCAACGGGGTGTGGGCGTCGGTCAACTTCCCGTCGCAGATCACAGGCTTCTGTGGGTCGGTGTTCTCGCGTTGCAGCGATCCCGAGCTCGGGCTCGCGGTGACGCGAGCGTGGAACGACTGGTTCTACGAGGAGTGGTACTCGTCGCATCCCGATCGCATCGTCCCCATGGGGATCACGTACCTCGCGGACGCCGAGCTCGGTGCGGAGGAGATTCGTCGCAATGCCGCGCGCGGATTCACCGCGATCACGCTGCCCGAGATGCCGCATCGCATCGGGATGGAGCCGATCTTTTCGAAGTGGTGGGATCCGATCATCGCCGCATGCGCGGAGACGGACACCGTCGTCTGTCTGCACGTCGGCTCGACCGGGGTCGCCGACATGCCGAAGGGCGCGCCGATGGTGCCACTGGGTGCGACGCTCTTCGGCCAGCTCTCGCTCAGTGCATGCGCGGAGTGGTTGTGGTCGGGCTACGCGGTGAAGCATCCCAACCTGAAGATCATCATGAGCGAAGGAGGCATCGGGTGGGTGGCGATGCTGCACGATCGGCTCGAGAACATCGTCGACCGCTCGGGGTACGGCGGCTACTTCCCCGGTGAGCTCCGTCCCGCGGAAGTCCTCCACCGCAACTTCTGGTTGGCGACGATCGACGATCCATCGACGCTGTGCACGCGCGAGACGATCGGCATCGATCGCATGACGTTCGAGTCGGACTATCCCCATGGCGACGGGACCTGGCCGGACACCCAGCAAGTCTTCGCCGATGTCTTCGGCGGACTCACCGACGACGAGATCGCGAAGATCAGCCACGAGAACGCGGCCGCGCTCTTCCGTCATCCGCTCCCGCCGAAGGACAGTCCGCACGCCGTCGGCCTGCGTTCATGACCGTCGCGTACTGCGGTACGTCCATCCGATTGGAACTGCCCGTCCTTGCGGCGGGCGAGCGTGCCACCTTCCGCGCCCCGGCTGCCGACGAAGCCGGCGTGATCCTGCTGTCCGGAAGCGTGTCGTGGGGTGACCGG
This sequence comes from Actinomycetota bacterium, assembly GCA_046727335.1. Taxonomy (GTDB): domain Bacteria; phylum Actinomycetota; class Acidimicrobiia; order IMCC26256; family PALSA-610; genus JBKPCL01. The sequence goes on along the minus strand of JBKPCL010000228.1, from coordinate 12,227 downwards.
CACGCGGCGCGTCTTGATGTGTTCGAAGCACGCGCGTCCGCGGTGTATCTGCCGCCCGAGACGAGCGTCGAGGTGAGCGCGGACGCGCCAACCGAACTGGCTCTTGCAGTCACAGCCTGCGGCGACGTGCACGCTGACGACGCGGCAACACCAGTGTTCATCGCGCCCGATGACGTCGTTGTGCAGGAGCGGGGCCAGCCCGGCTGGCGCCGACAGGTGCACGACGTTGTGGCCGATGCGGTACCGGCAACGCGACTGCTCGTGGGCGAGACGTTCAATGCGCCGGGTGAGTGGTCGTCGTTCCCGCCGCACAAGCACGACGGGCGCGACGGCGAACCCGCCTTGGAGGAGGTCTACTACTACCGATTCGACAAGCCCGCCGGCTTCGGCTTTCAAGGCCTCTACGAAACCGGGGGTCAAGAGCGCGCGATCTTTCTCCGTCACGGCGCGGTCGTCGGCATACCGCGCGGCTATCACCCGGTGTGCGCGGCGCCCGGTTACCGCCTCTATTACCTGTGGGCGCTGGTCGGCGCCCGGCGTGCACTCGACATGTACGAAGATCCCGCGCACCGATGGCTGCACGAGCCCGGCTCGCCCGGTGGCCCCGACCCCGGTGGAGGCGTGTTTCGAAGTTCTTCCGGGTAATTCAAAGGGGCCGGGCGAGGACCAACGAAGGAGCTTGCCATGGCCAATGTCGACGACCGAGACGTCGCTGAACGCGAGCGCCTCGACATGCGGCGAGAGCGCGATGACAATCGCGATCGCCCGCGCATGATCGTGACCAGTACGGAGACTCGTCGAGCATTCGGCACGACCGAGTTCTGGCTCGCGCTGATCACGTCCGTCGCCGTCGTCGTCGCCGGATACTGGAGCCGCTTCCACCTCGACCTGTCGCTCGCGTGGGCTCTGGGGACCGGCGTGATGGCGCTCTACATTCTCAGCCGCGGCATCGCCAAGGCTGGGTCCGACAAAGAGAAGGTCCGCAGCCTCGACTGACCGATGCATCGGACGCGACGGAACTTCTCGGATCCCCGGCATCTCGCCGGGGATCCGTTCGCGTGTCCCCACATGGCCCGAATGGATCAACCCCTGCGCGGTGCGATCGATTACGGTCGCAGCCCTGCTGCAGGAGGTGTGCGATGTCGGGACCGGGCGAACGCGAGAGCGCCGACCCGCGGGTTCGCTACGAGATCTGGGTGTCATGCCAGCGGTGCGGCGACGTCGTGGTTCCCGGCGAACGATGTTCGCTCCAGCGATGGAGTGACGGCCAGGTCCAGTTGGCATACGGATGCGTCACCTGCAGTGTGACGGACACGACTCCGGTCGACCCAGGGCAACTCGAACGCCTGCTCGACCGAGGCTTCGTGGTCGCGGTGTGGCCGCCGCCGACCGAGTTGTTGGAGCCGCGGCCGATCGGTGCACCGTTCACGCTCGACGATGTTCTCGATGCCCATCTGCTGCTGACGTCGACGGACGTCATCGTGCCGCTCGTGCTGAACGCGGCAAACGGAGATCACTGATCTCGGCAAGACTGCCGGGATGACGAGCGGGGGCCGGCGCACACGACGCTGGGCGGTGCTCGGGGCGGTGGTTCTGCTTGCGGCTGCCATCGCGATCGTCTTGGTGCTCCGAGCGCGCGAGCGACCTGCGCTGCCGCGCGCCCAAGCCGACGGGTTCTTAGCGGCGTGGTCACGTGGCGACGTGGTCGCGCTTCAGCGACTCATCGGTACGCGTCCCGCCGAGCTGCAGACCGTGGCCACCTCTCTGACCGCCTCGTCGCCAGGAAGCCGGCTCCGCATCCGGCGCACCGAACTCGCACGCGACGGTCGCAACCGCGCGACAGCGCGCTACCACGCGCACATCGAACTGGCCGGGTTCGGCCCCTTCGACTGGGACGGCAGCTTCCAGCTCGTGCACGCCCACAACGCGTGGACCGTCCAGTGGTCTCCCGCGAACTTGTATCCCGGGCTGCGGGACGGCGAGCACCTCGTGTTGCACCGGACCTGGCAACCACGCGGCGCGATTCTCGGCCGCGACGACGCGGCGTTGATCGGACGCCGGCCCGCGGTCACGATCGGCGTGGAGCCCGGAGGCATCACCAATCTCGCCGACGTGCAGCAGGCGTTGGCGTCGACGCTTGGCGTCGACCCGGCCGAGGTCGCGAATGCGATTCACGCTCCGGGCGTGCGGCCCTTCTATTTCGTGCCCATCATCACGGTGACTCGCGAGCGATTCGGTCCCGTCGACCACATCCTGCGTCCCGTTAACGGCATCCACTTCCGCCAGGCGGAGCAAGTGCTTCCGGCGTCGGTCGGTCTCGCGATCCACGTCTTGGGGCGCGTCGGCGAGATCACGGCCGAGCAGCTGCAGCGGCTCGGTGCGCCGTACCGGGCCGGCGACACGGTCGGGCGTTCGGGACTCGAAGCAGTCGACGAACGACGATTGGCCGGCAAGCCCGAAGGGACCGTCGACGTCGTCGCCAACGGCAGGGTCGTACGAACGATCAAGCGTTATCCCGGAACCGCCCCGCAGCCGGTGCAGACGACGCTCGATCTCCGCACCCAACAAGCGGCGGAATCCGCGCTCGCCGGCGTCACCCAACCGGCGGCGCTGGTCGCGATCGACGCGCCGACCGGCGAGATTCGCGCGGTCGTGTCGACGCCGACGGACCAGGCCTTCGACCGTGCACTCGACGGCCGCTACCCACCGGGCTCGACGTTCAAGGTCGTGACCACGGCCGCGCTCCTCCGCGCCGGTCGCACTGCGTCGACGCCGGCACCGTGTCCCCCGACGCTCACCGTCGATGGCAAGCCGTTCACGAACTTCGAAGGCGAAGCCTCGGGTGCTCTCACATTGGCAGGGGCGTTCACCATCTCCTGCAACACCGCGTTCCTCGGCCTCGCCGAGCCGCTGCCGCCGAGTGCGCTTGTGAGCGCGGCGCAGTCCTTCGGCTTCAACTCCGCACTCGAGCTCCCCCTGCCTGTCGTCGGCGGCGCGTTCCCTACACCGGCGAGTCGCGTCGACAAGGTCGCCGCTGCCATCGGACAAGGTCGGGTCACGGCGAGTCCGCTCCAGATGGCGACGGTCGCCGCGGCTGTCGATGCCGGCGTGTGGCGCTCTCCCGTGCTGGTGCGCGACACGCCTCTGCCCCAGCGCACCACGCTTCCGGTCGACCCCACCGTCGTGTCGACACTGAGATCCTTCATGCGTCAGGTCGTCGCCGATCCGCGCGGGACGGCACACGGTGCCGGCCTGCCCGGACTCGTCTCGGGCAAGACCGGCACCGCGGAGTTCGGCAGCGAGGTCCCACCGAAGACGCACGCCTGGTTCATCGGGTACCGCGGCGACCTGGCGTTCGCCGTCCTCGTCGAGGGTGGTGGTGTCGGCGGCCGCGTCGCCGCGCCCGTCGCCGCCAGGTTCCTGACCGCACTCGGAGGCTGACGCCGTCAGTGCACTGCCGCTCGCTGGAACGACCGCAACGCGATCGCGAGCATGACGACCGCGAACAGCACGACCACCGTCATGCTGAGCGCAGCCATGACCGCGACGTTCTGCATCCCCCAGATGTCGCGGAGGCCCGACGCGTTCCGGTCCACCATGGCGTAGCGCATGACCGCCAGTGCGTGGGTGAGTGGCAGCAGCTTGGCCAGGAAGGTCAATCCTGCCGGCATGCTGTTGATCCGGAAGAACGAGCCCGCGAAGAACCACGGCACCAACGCAATCGGCGGCGCGGCACCCACGTACTCCTCCTGCGACGCAATCCGGCTGGTCAGAATCTCCGCGACCCCGTGCATCGCGACCGCGAGCGCGGCCGTCGCGCCGAGGAACAGCAGGACGTGGGTCGCGCTCGTATCGAACGTTGCCCCGCGCAAGCGCGCGGCGCCGATGAGCGCAAGCACCTGCAGCGAGCTGATGACGACGGCGACCGACAGGTTGCCGAGCACGATCAGGCTCCGGGGTATCGGTGCGGCGAGCAGGTCGCGCTGTGCGCCGCTCTCCCGGTCGACGATCAAGCCTACGCCGCCGAGCACACAGCTGAGCGGGACGAGCAGCCCCACAGTCCCGATCGCGACGTAGCTGACATAGTCGAGACCACCAAACGAGCCGATCGACGCGGCCAACGCCGGTGCGATGACGTCGGCGAACAGGATCGGCGTCAGCAGCGGTACGAGAATCTCTCGCGGCGTGTGCGCGCTGAGCGCGAAGCGGCGCCGGGAGAGCGTCGCGAACGCCGTGCGCCATCGACTCGCTGCCGGTAGTGCGAGCGGAGCGGTCGGTCGCGCCGCCCTGGGCACCGTCGTGATTGCTGTCATCGGAGTTCCTTCCTCTCAGGCGGCGAGCCGGTTGCCGGTCAGCCGCAGGTAGACGTCGTCGAGCGTCGGTGCGCGAGTGCTCACCGCGGGCATGGCGAAGCCGAGCTCCTGCAAGGCGTCCAGTGCTTGTCGGCTGGACGCTTCGCGAAGCGGGACGGTCAGCGTCGCACCGAGTGCGAACGCGTCGTCGCCCGCGACGCCGCGAGCACGCAACGCGATCAGCGCACGGCCGGCGTCGCCGTCAAGACGAACCTCGAGGATCTCGCCGCCCAAGCCGGCGAGGAGCGCGCGCGGTGAGTCGAGGCCGACGATCCGTCCTGCATGGACGATTGCGACGCGGTCGCAGAGCCGTTCCGCCTCGTCGAGATAATGCGTCGTCAACAAGATGGTCATGTCCTGCCGGCCGCGCAGCGTCGCGATGTGATCGAGCAGCTCGTACCGGATGCGCGGGTCGAGCCCGACCGTCGGCTCGTCGAGGAAGAGCAGGCGCGGTTGCGACAGCAGCGCTCGTGCGATCTCGAGCCGGCGCCGTTCGCCACCGCTGTAGCCGGCAACCGGACGATCGACGAGGTCGGTGAGCCCGAACACCTGCACGACGTCGTCGATGCGCGAACGCGCCGTCGGCGGCTCGATGCCCCACAAGCGAGCATGGATGTCGAGGTTGCGGCGGCCCGTGAGCGAGCGGTCGAGCACCGACTCCTGGAACACGACCGCGCTCGTGGCGCGTACGCGCAGCGGCGCTTCGACGACGTCGTAGCCGTCGACGCGCGCGCTCCCGCCGGTGGGCCGGATCGTCGTCGTCAGCATTCCTACGGTCGTCGATTTGCCGGCACCGTTCGGGCCGAGCAGCCCGAAGACCTCTCCCTCGCCGACGTCGAAGTCAATGCCTTTGACGGCTTCGACGCCGCCCGGAAACGTCTTGCGCAAGCCCTGCACCTCCACGACGGCTCGAGGATGCTTGGCGGCTGAGATGGGCGTGGCAGTCATCTGATCTCCCTTGCGACAGGCGGTGTGCGCATGAGGACGAGACGCATGGCTGCGATGTGACAGCCAGAGTGAGCGTTTGCGAGGCGGGTATCCCGCCGAGCAGCGAGCGTGGCCCGAGCGGCCCGGCGGCAGGAGACGAAGGCGGAGCCGACCGGAGGGCGGAGCCGAGAGTCGACCAGTGAGGTAGCCGCCAAGAGCGGGAAAGCAGCGGCCCTGTCACAAATTCGGGCGGCGTTTCGTCCTTGGGGGAACAACCTCATGACGGATGGCCTTGGGCCCGAGGGGTACTCCATGAACTCGCAAGGACCGCGATCTGAACTCGACGACGTCTGGCGCGAGCACCGCGCCTATGTGGTCGATCTGGCGTTTCGCATGCTGGGCAACATCGCCGACGCCGAAGACGTCGTGCAGGAGGCGTTCACCCGGTTGCTGCGCGTGGAACTGGATGAGATCGATGACGTCCGAGGCTGGCTCGTCGTCGTGGTCGGACGGCTGTGTCTCGATCATCTGCGTTCAGCGCGCGTGCGGCGCGAAGCCCCGGCAGATGCGAGCACCGACGCTCCCCTGTTCCAAGACCGACGAGGGACGGATCCACTCGACCGAATCACGCTCGATGACAACGTGCGCATCGCGCTGCTCGTCCTGTTGCAGCGTCTGACACCGCCGGAGCGCGCGGCCTTCATTCTCCATGACGTCTTCCAACTGTCGTTCGACGACATCGCATCGGTCGTCGGCCGCTCGCCGAGCGCGTGCCGTCAACTGGCGAGTCGCGCGCGCCGACGCATCCAGAGCGAGTCGGGATTGGCGCGCTTCGACGTGTCAGCCGGCCAACAGCAGCGCGTCGTCGAACAGTTCATCGCCGCGTGCGCCGGCGGGAACATCGACGCGCTGGCCGCCGTGCTCGATCCCGATGTCGTCGGCGAGGTCGACATCTTCGGTCGGCGGTTCGTCGGCTTCGAGCGCGTGAGCGGCAACTTGCTCGCGTTGTTCGGGAAGGACTCGAACAAGACGCTCGTCTCCCTCCCCGCGCCGAACCAACCTGCCGTGCTCGCGTTCCAGGAAGGCCGGCTCTACGCAATCCTCGTGCTCACGATCCAAGAGGGCGTCGTGCATCACATTCACGGGATCGCGGATCGGCGTCAGCTCGACTTCGTCGGCGAACACCTCGCGCGCGCGGCCGACGGCTAGGACCCCGCGGCCGAGGCTCCGCCTGTTGGCGCTCGCGGTTCCGTAGCCTCGCTCGCCGTGGCGGTGTTCCTGGGATGCCTCGTCGCCGCCGGGTTCGGCTCGGCCGACTTCGTGGGTGGCCGAGCGTCGATGGACGCATCGACCTGGGCTGTGCTGCTCGTCGCTCAGCTCTGCGCGGTCGCCGGCGCGCTCGTGCTCGCGCTCGCGGTAGGGGCGCACACCGCACCGCACGACTTCGCGTTTGGTGCCGCGTCCGGCGCGGTGACAATCATCGGTCTCGCGCTCTTGTACCGCGGACTCGCCACCGGAGCGATGGGGATCGTCGCCCCGGTGACTGCCGTCGTCGGTGCACTCGTGCCGATCAGCTGGGGCTTGCTGCACGGCGAGCGACCCTCCGGTGTCGTGCTCGCCGGCGTGGTGCTCGCCGTGAGCGCGGGCGCGCTCGTCGCTCGCGAGCCGGGACCGGTTGCGTCGCTCGCTGCGCGCGGTGTGGGTCTTGCAGTCCTCGCCGGCCTGCTGCTCGGGACGTCGCTCGTCTTGTTCGCGCAGACGTCGGCGACGGCAGGGATGTGGCCCGTCTTCGCCTCGCGCGCAACCGCGCTGATCATCGTGGTCCTGGCGTTGGGTTGGCTCGGGTTGACCTCCGACGTGCGCTTCCCGGGCGCGCATGGGCGTGTGCTCGCGTTGGGTGCCGGTCTCCTCGACGTTGGCGCAACGGCCTTGGTGCTGCTCGCGGTCCACAAGGGGTTGCTCGTCGTCGTGGCGGCACTCGCCGCGCTCGCGCCCGGCGTCACGGCGCTGCTCGCGTGGCGAGTGCTGAACGAGAGGCTCAGCAGCAGTCAGCAGATCGGCCTCGTCCTCGCGCTGACCGGACTCGTGCTCGTCTCGGTCGGCTGACGTACTAAAGCGGCCGGTTGACCACAACGATCGCGAGTGCGATCACACCCGCGAGCATCGTCGCCAGCGTGATTCCGAGCACCTGCTCTCGCCGAGGAATGGCCGAGCCTCGCTGCGAGAGCCGATAGACGAGACCCACCACGACACACACCGTCGCCAGGGCGAAGATCGCGGCGGCCACGCCGGGCCGATCCCGTTCGATCGGGCGTAGACGCCGGACCAACAGCAGGCCGATGACCGCCATGGCGAGGCCACTGCGTTGCCACGCCAGCGCGTCACGCGCGGCCGCGCTCGCGATGTCACGCCGCTCCCGCTCCGCGCCGGCGTCTTCGTTCATCGCCGGTCACTCATGATCTGTGCCCGATCGCCGCGAGCACGAACGCGCACACTGCCACGACGGCGACACCGATAGCGACGATGATCGGCATACGCGACGGCGAGATCGGGTCACCGGCACGCATCGCCCGCTCGTTACCGTCCCACTCGCGGAACGCGGCCGCACAGGCCCAGATGCCGAGCACGATTAATGGCAGCCCGAGAATCCGCCGACCCCCCGCGACCTTGAACTCCGGCAGCAGTTGCGTCACCGCAAGACCGGCGGTGATCAATGCGAGCGCGGTACGTATCCACGCAAGGAACGTGCGCTCGTTGGCGTAGCGAAAGCGCGGGTCGACATCGTCCCCGGCGCGCGCGTCGTCGTTCACCAAGCAATCATGACGCCCGCGACACCGGCGCGCGCGGTTCTCGGATCAGTCTCCCGCGACCGGCTCGGGCTCGCGAACGCCTTCGGGGACGACGACCGGCTGTCCTTCGATGTGCACACGCGGCAGCCATTCGAGCCACCTCGGGAACCACCAGTTGCGGTCGCCCAGCAGCTCCATCGTCGCCGGCACGAGCAGGAGGCGAACGACGGTGGCGTCGATGAAGACTGCGAACGCCAAGCCGAAGCCGATCAGCTTCAGGACCCGCAGGTCCGACAAGACAAAGCTGCCGAACACGCAGATCATGATCGCCGCGGCCGCTGTGATCAGCCGGGCAGTCTTCGCGAGACCGTGCGCGACGGCCTCGGCGTTGTCGCGGCTGACGTCGTACTCCTCCTTGATACGGCTCAAGAGGAACACCTCGTAGTCCATCGACAAGCCGAACACGATCGCGAACAGCATCATCGGCACCCACGCCTCGATCGGGCCTTCCTTGCCGATCGCCACTGCGCTCTTCAACCATCCCCATTGGAAAATGGCGACGATGACGCCGTACGCCGCGCCGATCGAGAGCAGATTCATGACCACGGCCTTGAGCGGCACGAGCAGCGATCGGAACACGAGGAGCAAGAGCGTAAAGCTCAGGAGGAGGATCGCAAGGAACATGTACGGCAGCCGCTGACCGAGCGTGTCGGCGAGGTCGACCCCGACCGCGGTCTGTCCCCCGACGTGGAACTCGAGACCGCTTCCCGCAGTGACGTCGGGAATCGTGTGGTCGCGCAAGCGGTGGACGAGCTTCGTCGTGCTCTCGTCCTGCGGTGACCCTTTGGGCACGACCTGAAGCAGTACCCCCTTGCCGTTCGGGCTCGTGATCGGCGGGCTGACTTGCGCGACGTCGGAATCGCTCCGGATTGTCTGCGCGAGTCGTGTCACCGCGGGCGTGGCGGACGACGACGGCACCTCGCTCGCGACCAGGAGCGGGCCGTTGAATCCGGGCCCGAATCCTTCGCTCAGCAAGTCGTACGCCCGGCGCGTCGTGAACGACTTCGGATCGTTCCCCGCATCGGCGACGCCCAGCCGCAACGAGAGGAACGGCACGGCGAGCAGCAACAGGATGAGCAGACCACCGATGGCGACCGGCCACGGGCGCTCCTGCACCATGCGGCTCCACCGCGCCCAGAAGCTGTTCTCGGTGTCGGTGCGGCGCTTGCGCGCGCCGGGAAGCGCCCACCGGTCGATCGTTCGACCGACGAAGCCGAGCACCGCAGGCAGCAGTGTGATGGCCGCCGCCATGACGAACAGCACCGCCAAGGACGCGCCGACCGCGAGCCCGCGGATGAACGACACGCCGATCAGAAATAGCCCGAGCAGCGAGATCACGACGGTCCCGCCTGCGAAGAGCACCGCCCTTCCGCTGGTGTCGATCGAGTACACGACCGCGGCTTCGGGCTCTGCGCCCTCGTGCAGCGCTTCTCGGTAGCGGGTGCTGATGAACAAGGCGTAGTCGATGCCGACACCGATTCCGATCATCGCGGTCACCTGCGGCGCGAACGACGGAATGTCGAGGACGCGCGCGAGCAGGTTGACAAACGCGAGGCCGATGCCGATGCCGAAGAGCGCGGTCATGATCGGCAGCCCCATGGCGAGCACAGAGCCGAACGCGATCAGCAGAATGATGACAGCCGCGAGCACGCCGATGAGCTCGGACGCGGGCTGCGTTTGATCGGTGAACATGGAGCCGCCGAGTTCCACCTCCACTCGCGACGAGTTGGCGTGTTGGGCGATGCTCCGCATGTGCGACGCGAGATCGACGGGAACATCGTTGGCTTGCACGTCGAACAAAATCTCGGCGTACGCGATCTTCCCGTCACTCGCAATGAAGCGCGCACCCGCGGGCGAGTAGGGCGGCGTGACGGACACGACGTGCGGCTGTCTCGCCAACTCCTCGAACACCGGCTGCATGTGGCTGCGGACATCGGTCGACTGCACGTCGCCGCCGCCGCGAACCTTGAACACGAGGTCGCCGGTGTCGCCTTTGCGAGCGAATTCCTTACCGAGCACATCGAACGCGCGCTGCGACTCCGTGCCCGGCAACGTGAACGTCTTCAAGAGCGTTCCGCCGGCGACCTGGCCGAGCACGCTGATGCCGATCAGCGCCAACACCCAAGCGGCGACGACGAAGCGGCGCCGACGGTACGAGAAGGTGGCGATCTGTCGAAGCATCACTGCAGACTACGCGGAGCATCTCGCGGCTTCGCGGCGGGTACGTGAACTCTCGTTCAAGACACGGCTCCTCGCCGGTATCGACGTCGATCACGAACAGCGCATCGTCGCCGGCGGTGAACCAATTCAGGTACGGCCAGCCGGGACCCTTCGCGGGCAACCCCGGGGATGCGCTGACTGCCACGCTCACGACACCTGACGTCAGTGTGCAGGCCACCGCGCGGCCGCCGGGTCCGTGACGATCAACATGGTGTCGCTGACAACCGCGGTGCAGTTGAACGGCGTTCTCGACACGGCGGTGACGTGCAACGTCCCGACCGACATCCTGATGACTATTCCGGTGACGCCGTCAACGACCTCCTCGAGCAGCACGAGCACGACTGCTCCGACGACCACGTCGACCAGCACGACCACGGCGCCGACGAGCACGACGTCGACGACCCAGCCGTCCACGACGACGACCACGGCATCGACGACGACTACCGTGCCGTCCAGCACGACGACGGTGGCTGGGGCGTGCAAGCCGGGATGGGGCTTCGGCGACGTGAGCCACTGCCACTCGGGACCCCCAGGCCAGTCCGGTGACCTGCATGGCAGCGCGCGGCGCCACCCTCGGTCGCTCGCAGCTCGGTTGATCGACAGCCGTCCGACCGGTGCCAGTGGCATCGTGACGATGCTGTTGCTCGCCGGCCTTGGCCTGTTCTTGACGGTCACCGTCGGACCGCGTTGGCGCCGCCGGCGCACCTGACCGCGACGGTCTCAGAGATGACGACGGCCCGCCGGATCCCGGCGGGCCGTTTCATGTGGCGAGTAGCTCGCGCCGAGCGACTACTGGCCGGGCTCCTGGAGCTCGAGCGGTCCGCGAAACGGTACGACCATCGCAGAGAAGTCGGCAACGGCGATCACGCGCTCTTCGCCGTCCATCACCTCCGCCTCGACGACAATCAACCGGCGGCCGGCCTTGACCACCTTTGCGTCTGCGCGTACGGAAGCACCCTTGGGAAGACCGAGGTAGCGCACGTGAATATCGGCTGTGACGAGCGCGGCTGACGTCGGGTCGTAGCCGGCCGCGCTGTGCGCGGCGGCGGCGCAGGCGACGTCACACATGATCGCGACGACTCCGCCGTGGAGGTTGCCGGTACTACCGAGCGCATTCGCAGTGAGCGGGACTTCGACGGTCGCCGTGCCCGGCTCGCCCGGGCTGAGCTGAAGGTCGAGCAACTTGTAAATGGGGGTGTTCCCGAAGCTCTCGTGCATCTCGGCGATCACTGTGGGATCAATCCCCGCGTCCTGCTCGGTCATCGCGGTCAACCTAGTCAGCCGTGCGATGCTCAGACGTGTTCGAGCCGGAAGCAGCGTCGGCTGCTTCGTCGCGGTGAACCGTCAACGTGGTCGCCGAGATAGAACTCGACGGTGACCTCGCGCTCGTCGATGTCGTAGTGGGAGTGCCAAAGCGTCCGGACCGGCGGCTGGAGCGCGTCGGGGCTCTCGGTGCCACCATCGGCGCGGACGGCTTCGAGCGCATCCCACATCAGTCCGGTCGACAGTGGCGCGCGATCGAGGCTCGAGTAGAGCGACCGTACCCGCGCGTAGCTGCCATTGGCGGCAGAGTTTCCGTCGATGTCGTCGGGGATGTCGCTCGGTCGAGCGCGGCAATGCAGAGGGTGGTTGGTGACGCAGAGGCCAACCGCGTCAGCGTCAACGGCGAACTCGGCGCCTGCCATGTTGCGCTCCCACACGAAGCGTGATCGCGGTGTCGCTCATCGTTTCGTCGTCCGCCAGCAACGCCACGGTCAGCCCGTGTTTCGTTGAGCCCCTCGACGCATCCCGTGAAGTCGCCGAACGCCACCACGAACGACGCGTGCCCGTCGGCGGCGCTCGCCTTTCGTGGAACCCACATCGCCGAGCAGTGCACCGC
>JBKPCL010000227.1:0-5664 GCA_046727335.1 Actinomycetota bacterium | reverse complement strand
GCGAGCATGATCGCCGCTTTCGCCATCGTCTGCTCGTCGGGCGCTTCGATGAGGTTGAGGAAGTCGTACTGACCCATCAACGCGTACTGCGCGTGCACACGAAGGCCGAGCGCCTCGACCTCCTGTCGCACCGCGAGGATGCGATCCGGCTTCTCGCGCAACGTCTCCCAGCCGTCGGGGCCGAGCGTCGACAACATCGCGTACATCGGCATGAGCCCGAGGCTACGGCGTGATTCGTTACGGCTCCAGCCGTCCGATGTTGGGCGCTTCACCGGGATCAGGAGCGGTCCCGAACCAGGCGTCGAGCATCTCGTGGGCCAGCTGCGGGCTCGTGAGCCGCAGGCTCATGACGAGCACATTGGCGTCGTTCCAACGGCGCGCGCCGGCGGCGGTCTCGGCGTCCGTGCACAGCGCCGCGCGCACGCCGCGCACCTTGTTCGCAGCAATGGACGCGCCGGTCCCGGTCCAGCAGAACAGCACACCGCTGTCGGCGTCCCCTCGGGCGACGCGTTCGCCCACATCCTTGCCGACGTCGGCCCATTGGAGGTCCTCGCCGGCGGGCGGCCCGACGAGCCTCACCTCGGCACCGCGCGCCTCGAGATCGGCGGCGACCGCGTCGGTGAGCGCCGTCCGTTCGTCGGATCCGAGCACCACGCGCACGGTGTTCAGCGTATGCCGCAGCCACCGTCCCGATCGTGCGATCGTGTCGCCGAGATGAACCTGCGGTCGCACGCGCTCCGTCTCGTCATCGCCATCGCCGTGGTCGCCGCGGTGACGGCAGTGACGCGCGCGCTCGACGTCGACCTGACGACGGCCGCGCTCCTCTTGCTCGTCGCCGTGCTCGGCACGAGCGCGCTGGGCCTCGCCGAAGGCCTCGCCGCAGCGGTCGTCGCCTTTCTCGCACTCAACTGGTTCTTCACCGAGCCGACCGGCTCTCTCAAGATCCAGCGGGGCGACGACGTGGTCGCGCTCATCGTGTTCGCGGTCAGCGCCGTGATCGTGGGCCTGATCGTCGAGCGGCTCGAGGCGCTCCGCCACGCCGCGCTGCGCCGTGAACAGGAAGCACGCATCCGCCTCGACCTCACGAACCGATTCCTCGCGGGCACCGACCCCGACGACGCGCTGCGAGCGGCGGCGGACGCGCTGCGCGAGCTGTTCGGCTTCGAATGGTGTGCACTCCGCGCCGGCGCGCACGCGGCCACGACGGGGGTGCGCCGGCGCGATCCCAACGTCGTCGCCGATGCGCCGGGCGTCCACCTCGAAGCCGCCACTGAGACGCCGCTGGCGTCGAGCGACCGCGCCCTGCTCGACGCGCTCGTCGCAGGCCTCGCCACGGCCGTTGATCGCGTCCGTCTCGAAGACGAAGTGCGCGAGGCGCGAGTCGCAGCCGAAGTCGGTCGCCAGCGCGCCGGCTTTCTCTCAGCCGTCAGCCACAACCTTCGCACCCCACTCACGTCGGTGAAGGCGGCCGCGAGTGCGTTGCTCTCCGCCTGGTCACGCATCGAACCGGAGGAGCGGCGCGAGCTTGTCGAGACGATCTACGACGAGAGCGAACGACTCGAACGGCTCGTGCAGAACACGCTGGAACTCAGCCGTATTCGCGCCGGTGCACTCGAGGTGGATCCCGAACGCGTCGACCTCGCCGACCTCGTGCGCCACTCGGTTCGGCGCTTGCGTCCCCTTGCGCGCGCGCACCGAGTCCGACTCGACTTCGCCGACAACCTTCCCGACGTCTGGCTCGACGTCACGATGGCGGATCAGATCTTGCTCAACCTGCTCGAGAATGCGCTCCGGTACGCGCCGCCGGGTTCCGAGATCGTCGTCGGCGCGCGACCCGTCGACGGACGCGTCGAGCTCCGCGTCGTCGATCACGGCCCCGGCGTGCCGCCCGACGCCCGTGAGCGCATCTTCGAAGAATTCCAGAGCGCTGAGACGCGACCCGACCGCACCGGCACCGGCCTCGGTCTCGCGATCGTGCGCGCCCTCGTGACCGCGCAGGAAGGCGACGTGCGGTACGAGGAGACACCGGGCGGGGGCGCGACGTTCGTGTGCACCTTCCCGCTCGGTGATGGCCGCACCGAATCAGCTCGATGGAACTGACGTGACGACGATTCTGCTCGTCGAGGACGATCCCGCGCTGCGACGGGCGCTGCGCACGATGATGCGAACGCGCGATCTCGAGGTACTGGAAGCGGCGACGGGAGAAACCGCGCTCGTTGTCGCCGCCGAGGGGCGCTCCGATCTCGTCGTGCTCGACTTGGGACTCCCCGACGTCGACGGCATCGACCTCCTGCGCGAGCTGCGGTCGTTCACCGACGTCCCCGTCATCGTCCTCACCGCGCGCCATCAGCAATCGGAGAAGATCCGCGCCCTCGATGCCGGCGCGGACGACTACGTGACCAAGCCGTTCGACACCGAAGAGCTCATGGCGCGGATGCGCGCGGCGTTGCGGCGCGTTCCTCATGCCGTTGCCGGTCCGACGATCATCGATGTCGACGGGCTCCACATCGACCTCGTGCGGCACCGCGTCTCGCTCGGCGCAGAGACTGTGCATCTCACGCGCACCGAGCTCGCATTGCTCGAGTTGCTCGTGCGCAACCCGGGCAAGCTGCTCACGCAGGAATACCTCCTGCGCGAGGTGTGGGGGCCGGGCTACGGCACCGAGAGCAACTACTTGCGCGTCTACGTCGGTCAGCTGCGCAAGAAGTTGGGCGACGACGCCGCGAGCCCACGACTGATCCTCACCGAGCCCGGAATCGGTTATCGCTGGATCGCAGGCGAGTCGAGCGAGGTGGCCGAGTCCTGACGCCTGTATGACGTCAGCCAAGAGTCAGAAGACCGACTCGGCGCCGACACATTTCGACGTCATCGCGTCACGTCGTACGCGCGAAGTCGCAACAGAGCGTCTTTACCGTCCCGAACATGATCACCACATTGCGAATGCGTATCCATGATCGCGAGGCGCGCCGATACTTCGGCGCGTACTTCGCGGGGAAGATGGCCGGGCTGGGGATACTCCTCGTCGCCATGTATGGCTTGGCGTGGTACTTCAGCACGAATGCGGGCGCGGCGATGTTGGGCCAGAGCACGCCCGCCGTGAAAGCAAGCGACATCGTGAACCCCGTCAATACGACGTGGACGCTCGTGACGGCGTTCCTCGTCTTCTTCATGCAGGCGGGGTTCATGTTCCTGGAAGCGGGCTTCGCGAGAACCCGCGAGGTGTCGAACGTCATGATCTCGTGCATCGCCGATACGTGCTTGTGCGGCCTGCTCTTCTGGGCGTTCGGCTTCGCGTTCATGTTCGGCACCGGCAACGGCTGGATCGGCCACGAGTTCTTCTTCTTGCACGGCGCGCCGCACACCTACGGCTCAACGGGCGTCGCGTTCCTCGCGTTCTTCCTGTTCCAGTTCGCATTCGCGGACACGTGCAGCACGATCACGACGGGCGCGATGGTCGGTCGCACCGCATTCGGTGGCGACCTGCTCTACAGCGTGGCGGTGAGCGGCTTCATCTACCCGATCCTCGGCCACTGGGTGTGGGGGCCCGATGGTTGGCTGGCGACGATGAAGACGCCGTTCCACGACTTCGCCGGCTCGACTGTGGTCCACTCGATCGGTGGCTTCATCGCCCTCGCCGGCGCGATCGCGCTCGGCCCGCGCATCGGCCGCAAGTTCAAGCGTGATGGCGGCGGCATGCCACCTGGGCACGACATGGCGATCGCCGCGGTCGGCGGCGTGATCCTCTGGTTCGGGTGGTACGGCTTCAACCCGGGCTCGACGCTCTCGGCGATGGACTTCGAGGGGATCGGCCGGGTCGCGGCGAACACGACGCTCGCGGCGTGCGCAGCCGGCCTCGCGGCGATGTTCTTTGCGTATCCACGGGCGCACAAGTGGGATACCGGCATCTCGATCAACGGATTCCTTGCGGGGCTGGTGGCCATCACCTGTCCTTGTTATTGGGTCTCACCGTTCGGCGCGATCTGTATCGGGGCGGTTGCGGGCGTTGTCGTCATCCTCGGCGTCGATCTTCTGGAACACCTCCGCATCGACGACCCGATCGGCGCATGGCCCGTTCACGGCCTCTGCGGCATGTGGGGAACCTGGGCCCTCGGTCTGTTCGCCACCGGCCAGTACGGCGCCGCGACCTCGACCGGACCTGACGCATCGTCGGCGTTCAAGGGACTCTTCTACGGCGGCGGCTTCCATCAGTTGCAGTTCCAGATCTTCGGAAGCCTTGTGATCTGTACGTTCACGTTCGGAATCGCGCTCGTCGTCATGTATTCGATCAAGGCCCTCGGTGTGCTGAGGCTTTCGCCGGAGCACGAGCTCGAAGGTCTCGACATCGTCGAGCACGGTGCACCCGCCTACCACCCGGAGTATGCCTACATGGGCTACTCACCGATCCCTTCGGGCAAGTCGGTGAGCACCGTCACGTTGCCGACCACCGAGTCCCCACCCATCGGTGTGGGCGACTGACCGGCACGGCCGCGAGGAGGATCAAGACATGCATCTCGTCACTGCGATCATCAAGCCGCATCGCCTCGAGGACGTGACCAGCGCCTTGAAGGACATCGGAGTCAGCGGACTCACGATCTCCGAGGTCCAAGGCTTCGGCCGCCAGCGCGGACACACCGAGGTGTACCGCGGGTCGGAGTACAAGGTGGACTATGTGCCCAAGGTAGAGATCAAGATCGTCGCTGATTCGGCCGACGCCGAGAAGATCGCCGATGTCATCGCTGACGCGGCGCGGACGGGCAAGATCGGCGACGGCAAGATCTGGATCACCGAAGTCGCTCGACTGATCCGGATCCGAACCGGCGAGTCGGGCGACGACGCGCTCTGACGACCCGCCAGGGTCAAGCTCACAAGGGGACCGGCAAGGGTTTCCACTGGTCGACTCTCGGCTCCGCCTCCCATCCGGTCGGCTGCGCCTTCGTCTCCTGCCGGTCCCCTTTGCTGTTTATAGGCTCGGCGACCATGCCCGGGCCTGACGAGACGCCGATCACTGTTGCCATCGTTCCGCACACGCACTGGGACCGCGAGTGGTACTCGCCGTTCCAGACGTTCCGAATCCGGCTCGTCCATCTCCTTGACGAGCTCATCCCGATGCTCGAGCGCGACCTGTCGTACGCACGCTTCCTGCTCGACGGCCAGACCGCGGTGATCGACGACTACCTCGAGATCCGCCCGGAAGCCACGCCGGCCTTGCGTCGACTCGCGGCCGCGGGACGGCTCGCAATCGGCCCATGGATGATCCTCATGGACGAATTCATGGTCTCGGGCGAGACGATCGTGCGCGACTTGCAGGCCGGGATCGCGCGCGGCATCGAGCTGGGCGGCGTCACGCCCGTCGGCTATCTCCCCGACATGTTCGGTCACGTTGCGCAGATGCCCCAGCTCCTGCAACTCGCCGGCATGGAGCACGCGGTCGTGTGGCGGGGTGTCCCGGCGGCGGTCGAACAGACCGCGTTCTGGTGGCGCGCACCCGACGGATCCCGCGTGCGAGCCGAATACCTGTACGGCTCCTATTCGAACGGCCGCGACCTTCCCGACGACGCCAAGCGCCTGGTGCTGCGCGCGCTCGACTACCAGCACGAGCTCGGGCCCGCGCGCCTCGGCGACTGTCTCTTATACACATCTGACGCTGCCGACGACTTGTACACC
>JBKPCL010000226.1:0-3008 GCA_046727335.1 Actinomycetota bacterium | reverse complement strand
TTCGGCGAGGGCTCGGCGATCAACCTCTACGACCCGTCCGCGGTTGCCCAGGTGTGGCGAGACGTGCTCGCGCGCGACCTGGAGACGTTCACGCTGCACCTCGAACTTCGCCTCTACGCGTTGCGTAATCCCGAAGTGCGCACTCGCTACGCCGAACACATGCAACGCGAACACGATGCGGTTGCGGGGTTCATCGAAGAAGAGGCGGCGGCTGCAGGTGTCGCGCTGAAATTGCCGGCTGCTGATATCGCGGCGATCAGCGACGCCGCGTCGGAAGGATTCCTTGCGGCGATCTATCTCGACCCCAGTCAAACCGACCTCTTCCGGAAGTTCCTCGAGCTAATGATCCCTGCACTCGTTGCCGCCGGCGAGACAGGCGAGGGGTGACCGCGTGTACCGTCAGGTCATGCGAGGAATTCTTTCCGTGGGCGGTTACGTGCCCTATCGACGCCTCGACCGTTCACAGATCGCCGCGACGTTCGGCTCCGGTGGTGGCAAGGGCACACGGTCGGTGGCCGGCTACGACGAAGACACGACGACGATGGGTGTTGAGGCAGCTCGGGCCGCACTGCGCTCGGCCGGCTCGAGCTCGACCCGCAGTCTGAGCGCCTTGTGGTTCGCGACCGCAGAGCCCGCGTATCTCGACAAGAACAACGCGTCGACGGTCCACGCTGCGCTCCGCCTCGACTCAAACGTCGCGGCCTTCGACTTCGGTGGTGCACTCCGGTCGGGAACCGGTGCGCTGCGTGCCGCGCTCGACGGCAACGGCAACCTGCTCGTCGTCACATCCGATCTCCGCTCGGGGCTGCCGACCAGTGCCGACGAGGCCCAAGGTGGCGACGGCGCGGCTGCAGTCGTCATCGGCGGCGACGCCGACGGGCCGGTCATCGCCGAGTACGTCGGTGGTGCAAGCGCGACGGAGGAGTTCCTCGAGCGGTGGCGCACGCCCGGCTCCGCTCGCTCGCGCCAGTGGGAGGAGCGGTTCGGCGAGATCATGTACGCGCCGCTCGTCGATCAAGCGTGGAACGACGCGTTGAAGCGCGCAGAACTCTCGCCTGAGCAAGTCGATCGAGTGATCGTCACCGGGATGCATGCGCGCGCTATTCGGGGGACAGCCGCCCGGCTCGGCACTTCGAGAGACGCGACCGTCGACGACTTGTCGGCGACCGTCGGCAACACCGGCACCGCGCATCCCATCTTGCTGCTCGCGAGTGCGCTCGAGTCGGCGTCGCCCGGCCAGGTCATCGCGCTCGTCGTGCTCGCCGATGGTGCCGACGTGCTGCTCTTCCGGACCACCGACGCCATCGCGCAGTACACGCCGGCACGCGCGGTCGCGACCCAGATCGCCAACGGCGCACCAATTACCTACGGCAAGTTCTTGTCGTGGCGGAACGAGGTGACGGTCGAGCCTCCGCGTCGCCCGGAACCGGATCGCATCTCGGCATCGGTGTCCGGTCGCAACGAATCGTGGAAGTACGCGTTCGTCGGATCACGTGATCGCAGCTCGGGTGAGCTGCACTTGCCACCCGCGCGCATCTCGCGCGTCGGCGACGCGGTCGACGACATGCAGCCGGCGCCGATGTCCGATGTGCAGGGCACGATCGCACTCGTCACGGTCGACCGCATCGCGTACTCGCCGAGCCCGCCGATCACGTTCGCGGTCGTCGATTGGGACGGCGGCGGCCGGTTGCCCGTCGAGCTCACTGATTCCGAGCCTGCCGACGCCCAGATCGGCGGGAGGGTCGAGATGACGTTCCGGCGACTGTTCACCTCGGATGAGATCCACAACTACTTCTGGAAGGCACGGCCCGTTCGGGGCTGAGCACACGAAACTGGAGCGAGCAATGGGATCGCACGGCATACGGGATCGCGTGGCGATCGTCGGCATGGGATGCACGCCGTTCGGCGAGCACTGGCGCAAAGGAACCGACGACCTCCTCATCGACGCCGCCCAGGAGGCATTCGCATCCGCGGGCGTGACGAAGGACGATGTCGACGCGTACTGGCTCGGCACCGCGATGTCGGGAATGAGCGGCATGGCGCTCGCCCGTCCCTTGCAGCTGCACGACAAGCCGGTGACGCACGTCGAGAACTTCTGCGCGACCGGCTCGGAGGCACTGCGCAATGCGGCCTACGCCGTCGCGAGCGGTGCATACGACGTCGGCATGGCGATCGGCGTCGAAAAGGTGAAGGACAGCGGCTATCAAGGCTTGGTCGGCGCGGGAAAGACGCCGACCGACGGCACGGGCCGCACCCTGACCGCCGCGGCGATGTTCGCAATGTGCGCGCCCGGTTACGGCAAGAAGTACGGGCTGGGTGACGAACAGATGCGTGAGGTGCTGGCGCGCATCGCGTGGAAGAACCACTACAACGGCGCTCGCAACACACGCGCGCAGTTCAAGCGCGAAGTGTCGATGGAGACCATCTGCGGTGCCCCGCTCATGGCCGGCGGCCTCGGCGTCTACGACTGCTCGGGCGTCGCCGACGGTTCGGCCGCCGCGATCATCGTCCGCGCCGAGGACGCGAGCCGCTACACCGACACGCCGATCTACGTCAAGGCGCTGTCGTTGGTTGCGGGCAACTGCTCGGGCAACGCTGATCCCGCGTACGACTACACGACGTTTCCCGAGATCGTCGCGACCGGCCGCGACGCGTACGCGCAGGCCGGCGTCACGAATCCGCGCGAAAAGCTGGCGATGGCCGAGGTCCACGACTGCTTCACGCCCGCCGAGCTCCTCATCTACGAAGACCTCCAGTTCGCGGAGCGGGGCACGGCGTGGAAGGAAGTGCTCGACGGCACCTTCGACCTCAGCGGTGACCTGCCCGTCAATCCCGACGGTGGACTGAAGAGCTTCGGGCACCCGGTCGGCGCGTCAGGCCTCCGCATGATGTTCGAGGCGTGGCTGCAATTGCGTGGCGAAGCGCCCGAGGAGCGCCGAATCTCGACGTACGGCAAGCGCAACCTCGCGCTGACGCACAACCTCGGCGGCTATCCCGGGGAGATGGTG
>JBKPCL010000225.1:0-10062 GCA_046727335.1 Actinomycetota bacterium | reverse complement strand
CCCGCGGGCGTCAAGGCCGTACAGGCGCTGCTTGCCTGCCTTGCGGTCCCGCACCAGCCCGACCTCCCGGAGCACCCGCAGGTGTTTGGACGCCCCCGGCTGGGTCATCCCCAACTCCTGGGCCAACTCGGTCACCGGCCGTTCACCCGCCCGCAGCAGCACCAGGATCTCCCGGCGCTGCGCCTCGGCGATCGCGTTGAAGACGTCCGACGTCGTCGCCGCTCGTGCCATGGCGCCCATCATATACCGATATCGGCATGCGTCAACCAGAGGGATCAGGCGGGTCTTGTCAGAGGACGATCGTGGTCGATTGGTCTGCCGACGATGTAACCCCGATCTCCGATTGGCTCGACCGTCAGCAAGTCCGAACAGTGCGCGTGCTCGACACGGGCATCTTCGTCGATATCGAAGAACCGGACGTTCTCGTTCAGCTCGACAAGCATCCTCTCGTGCGCGCGGCTGGTGAGGAACTGGATCCGGCCGGCCGGCTCGACATCAGCTTCGTGCGCCTCGGAGGCCTGCGGCTTGGTCGGCCCGTGAGCCAAGCGATTGGCGTCGCGGTTCGAGACTGGATACCGAGTGCGCTGGGAATCGCTTACACGTCGCGTCTCGCTGATGAGCCATGCTGGGCGATCTGGGGCACCACGCGCACAGACATCACGAACGTGCCGCTGGATCCCGCGGACCCACAACATCGCGAAGCTGTACGGCACGTCGCGCAAACCTTCGAGATCGCGCTGCCCGAGACGTGGTGACGAGCCCGTATTGCAAGTCCGCGCAAGTCCGCGGCATGGAACCACTGGACGCAACAGACGCCATGGACGGTAGAGTCGCCGTCGACAGCACTCTGACGTGCGTCATGGACGACCCAACACGTAGTGGACGCCTGATCACCTGACTACGGATCAGAAGGTTGGGGTTCGAGTCCCTCCGAGCGCGCAGAACGCCTTGCCTGGTGCCAGCCAGTCAAGCTTGGTCCTGGTTGGCTAGAACCCGAGCGACTGCTTCACCAGGACCGCGCTGATTCGTCTTGGCGCGATGGCGCGGTTGATGATCAGGATGTTGTTCACGCCACTTGGCACACGGTAGGCCTCGCGCGCGCGCCGGTCCTCTAATGGAAAGCAGTACTCGTAGATACGTCGCAGTCCGGTCTCCGCATCCGCGACGATCTTCTGTCCCCCGATGACGAGAATCACGTGGCCGGCCCCCGACACAAGCGGGCCAAGTTGGCTCCCACTTGCGGACGCGATCAAGACCGACCCTTCCTCGGTGACCGCGTGCACGCTTCCGACCACGAAATCCGGCGCGGCGGCGAGTTGGCGCATCTCGCGGCCCTGCATCTCGCGGTCCATCTGGTAGAGGCGCGGGCGAAGGGGCTGGTACAGACCCGAGCGTTCGATGTCCTCGGCGATGCCGATCACTTCGAGCGTGCGCGACGTGTTGTTGAACACCTCCGCTCCGATCGGGAGGATGGAGCGCACAGCGTCCCTGGCTTGTTCGCCGGAGTCGACGACCAGGCTGGTGATCCCGTTGCGTTCGAGTCCTGAAGCTGTCTCATCGATTTGCTTGTCGGATGCCAAGCCTGCGAACTCCGCGACGGCGTCTGCGGTCGGCCCGCGGTTTACAGCGTCCTTCGTCACTCGGCGCCCAGTTCCGCGAGGCGCCGGTGTACCAACGCGACTGCCATTGATCCCTCGCCGATCGCGGCGGAACAACGCTTGATCGATCCGCTGCGCACGTCGCCCGCCGCAAAGAATCCCGGGTGGTTCGTCTCGAGCAGCAGCGGTGAACGCGAGAGAGGCCACTTGTCGAGCGCGCCTGGCGACGCCGTGGCGTCGACGCCCGTGAGGATGTATCCGGCGTCGTCGGTCGCGAGCCCCGCCGTCGCCAGCCCGCGTGTGCGCGGTACCCCTCCGATGCAGACAAACAGCGACTCCAGGGGCAGGCGCGTGAGCCCTGTCTCGTCGTGCGACGAGAGCACGACTGCGCGGAGTCGCGTGTCGGCTTCCAGTCCGACAACGTCGGTGTGGGTGCGCACGTCGACGTTGGGGAGCTCGCTCACTTTCGAGACGAGATATTGCGACATCGAGGCGCCGAGCGTGGCGCCTCGGACCAGAAGCGTGACGCGTGATGCGTATCGCGAGAACCGCACAACGGCTTGGCCGGCGGAGTTTCCACCGCCGACAACAGCCACGCGGCACCCGCGGCACGACACTGCTTCGCTCGGTCCCGCGCCGTAGTAGACGCCCGCGCCGAGAAGCTCGTCGAGGCCCTCGACGTCGAGGCGACGCCAGTTGACGCCGCTCGCGGCGAGGACGGATCGGGTGCGAACCTCCGTCCCATCCGAGAGCCGAGCAACATATCCGTCGTCGTCGCGCACGATGTCGACGAGCGACCGAGCCAACAGCAGTTCGGCGCCGAAGCGACGCGCCTGCGCGGTGGCACGCGTCGCCAACTCGCTCCCGCTGACGCCCTGCGGAAAGCCGAGATAGTTCTCGATCATCGACGTTGTGCCCGCTTGTCCTCCGGGCGCGACCGCTTCGATCACGACCGTGCGCAAGCCCTCGGACGCGGCGTACACCGCCGCCGCAAGCCCCGCGGGACCGGCGCCGACGATCGTGACGTCGTATTCCGCCAAGAGCGGCGCGGCCACCATGCCGAGTCCGCTCGCGACTTCTTCTACTGTCGCCCCTGCGAGCCGGCGGCCGTCGGGCAGCACACATATCGGAAGTCCGTTCGGATCAATATCGCCGCCGTCGAACAGCTGTCGGACGCGATCCTCATCGTCGACTTCGACCCAGTCGTACGGCACACCGTTGCGGCTGAGGAAGTCACGAAGTTCGTAACCGAGTGAGGACGCGCGGCGACCGACCAGCACGACTTGCGGCGTAACGGGCCGCGAGTCGTAGTCGAACATCGACTCACCGTGCTCGTCACTCATCGTTCGGGCCGTGCATTTGTGACGCTTCCGCCTTGTCTCTGTCGAACGCGCTTGCGAAGAGATAGCTCGTTGCCAGGCTGCGGAACGGCCGCCACTTCTCAGCAATGGCGAGGACTTCTTGCTCGCTCGGAATCCGGTCGAGGTCGTATGCGTGACGGATGGCCTTTCGCAGTGCAAGGTCGCCGGGCAGGACGACGTCCTCACGCCGCAACGCGACGAGGAGTACGCCTTGTGCTGTCCACGGACCGATCCCGGGTATCGCGGTGAGCGCGGAGATGAACTCGTCGTCGGGCAATGCAGCCAGCGCATTCTCGTTGAGCCGGCCATCCGACAGCCGCTCGGCGAGGTCGCGCAGCGTGTCGATTTTCCGCCACGACAGACCGGCGGCGCGCAGCTGGCTGGGCTCGACGGCGAGCAGCTCGGCCGGCGACGGGAGATGGCCGTCGAACAACGCCTCGATTCGCGCAATCGTGCGGCGCGTCGCGGCAACCGAGAGCTGTTGGCCCGTGATCTGAAACAGCGCGGCTCCGTAGATGTCCATCGGTGGGAGCTCGTCGATCCATGCCCGCGGATCGAAGGTCGGATCGTGGTCGATGATCCGGGCGAGAACCGGATCAGCTTTGCGAAGGCGCGTGCGCGCGCTCTTCAGCCATGCCGCGCGCGTCGCACCATCTGACTTCGAGCGGGGCTGCCGTTCCCTCATTATCAAGCTGAAGGTATGCGCACGAGGTTGTTTCCCGCCAGCGGTCCTCCCCACTGCTTTCGGTGATAGCGGTCACATCGCGATCCTCGAATACGCTGGCGATGAGATGAGACGCCACGTCGGGCCGCGACGCGCGGAGTCCGTCGGCGCGTACCTGCGTCGCACGCGGGTGATCGCCCTCATCGCTCTCTTGACGGTGGCCGGGGCAATCGTCTCGGACGTCCTGGAACGAACGTTCTGGGTCCGTCACGCGCTGCTGACCAGCCTTGCCGCGAGTGTGGTCGTCGTTGTGCTTTCGGTCGCGGTCATCGACGCGGTGCTGGAACGGAGGAGACGTGAACGGTGGAGCGTCCTCGCCCAGTACGTCATGTTGGAACTCGTGCGCAACGCCCGCCTGATCTGGACGGGCGTACTCGAACACGCGGGCTTGCTGGGCCCTGGACGACGCTCGACCGGAGTCCGTCGAGGCCAATGGCCGCCTCGTCCGGGATACGCCGCGGCTGACTGCTGCTCTCCGCGAGGTCGTCGCCGACGATGCGCGCCTGCATGAGTTGCACGAGGAGATCGCTCTGCTCGCCGCTCACACCGACCAGGTGCTCGGGCGATGGGCGGCGGTGATGCTGAACGCCGACGTCTACGCCGAGATCGTCGATCGTCACGTCGAACTCGCGAGCGACATCAGCTGGTTGGAGACCCTGCTCGACAACTCCGATCCTCCGGATGACCAACGTCGACAGCGCCGGGCCCGCAGCAGCCCTGCCGTGCAGATGGAAGGCGGAATCGCGGGTGAGCAGCTCGCCGACCGGGTCGTCGTGATCACGCAGCTGGCGGAAAGGCTCGACCGGGCCACACTCGAACTCGCGCTGCGGCTCGTGCCCTTGGAGTGGTGGGAGGCGCGCCTTGGCACCGCCGTTCCTCCCGAGGCGCGAGCGGTCGTACTTCCGCCCGGCCCAATGTGAGGAGCACGTCCGCTGGCGAAGTCGGCGACGTCAACGGCCACCGGTCTTTGTTGGGTGTTTCCGGTAGTCGGTCGCTCGGAAGCACCCGTGGATGTGGTCGTTGACCACGCCGACGTTCTGCATGAACGCATAGACACTTGTTGGGCCGACGAAGCGGTACCCCTGAGACTTCAACTGCTTGGCGAACGCTTCGGCCTGCGGCGTCGACGTCGGCAGGTCCCTGACGGACCGCGGTGCACGCTTGCGGGTGCTCTCGTAGGACCTGGCGAGCGCGGCGAGGCTCGGTGACGCGGATCTCATCGCGCGTGCGTTGTCGATCGTGGCCCGGATCTTGGCTCGGTTACGGATGATCGAAGTGTCCTCCACCAGCCGGTCGACGTCCCGGTCGGTCATCGCCGCGACCTTGGCGACGTCGAAGCCGCGAAATGCCTTCCGGAACGCGTCCCGCTTGCCGAAAACGATCGACCAACTGAGCCCGACCTCGAACACGCCCAATGTGAGCGCCTCGAACATGGCCGCCTCGTCGTGCGTGCGCGTACCCCAGACCTCATCGTGGTACCGGCGCAACGCGGTGTCCCGGGCTCTGACCCAGGAGCACCGCGGCTTGCCGTCGTCACCGATGACCACATCGTTGCCCATCCGGCCCTCCTCGACCCGACATCACCGACCACCCACCACTCTTGCGAGCGCGGAAGGGTGCGACTTGACCGGATGACGATCTCATCGGGAACTGGGATCGAGCCGGATCTTGACTTGCTCCAGCATGGGCTTACGATCCGCGCGTATCCAGGGAGACATCCGTGGACAACGATGCGCTGCTCCGCCAACACGGGTTGCAAGTCACGGCCCAACGTCTGGCTGTTCTGCGGGCGGTATCCGACCGGCCGCACAGCACCGCGGACGACATCTACACGGTCGTGCGGGCTGAGATCGGTGCGATCTCACGTCAGGCGGTGTACGACACCCTTGCTGCCCTCACCGACAAGGGCGTCTTCCGGCGCATCCAGCCCGCTGGGTCGTCGGCGCGCTACGAGAACCGGGTTGGTGACAACCATCACCACCTCATCTGCCGAACCTGCAATCGGATGGTCGATGTCGACTGTGCAGTCGGCTCGACCCCGTGCCTGACCGCGGCCGACGACTCGGGCTACGAGATCGACGAAGCCGAGGTCGTCTACTGGGGTCGATGCCCCGAGTGTGTCGCGGCAACTTCAGCCTCGTTCGGCGGCCCCAAGCCCTCAGAAGGATTCATCGAAGAGGAGGACCGACGTGTCTGACCCGCGCAGCGAAAGTGAGAGCCCAGCAATCCCCTCGCCGACTCCCATGGAGAGTCGACCCAGGACGAATCAGGACTGGTGGCCGAATCAGCTGGACCTAGACGTGCTCCACGCGCACTCGCCGGTCTCCAATCCCATGGGCGCGGACTTCGACTACACAGAAGAGTTCAAGACTCTCGATGTCGAGGCGCTCAAGCAGGATGTCCGCGAGGTGATGACGACGTCACAGGAATGGTGGCCGGCCGACTACGGCCATTACGGACCGCTCTTCATCCGGATGACGTGGCACGCCGCAGGCACGTACCGCATCGCCGACGGCCGGGGCGGTGGCGGCGAAGGCGCTCAGCGCTTTGCCCCGCTCAACAGCTGGCCTGACAACGCGAGCCTCGACAAGGCGCGCCGGTTGCTCTGGCCGGTCAAGCAGAAGTACGGGCGCAAGATCTCGATGGCCGATCTGATCATCTTCGCCGGCAACGTGGCCTATGAATCGATGGGCTTCAAGACGTTCGGCTTCGGCTTCGGGCGACCGGACATCTGGGAGCCCGACGAGATCTTCTGGGGCTCGGAGGACACGTGGCTCGGAGACGAGCGCTACAGCGGCGACCGGGAGCTCGCCCATCCTTTCGGCGCCGTGCAGATGGGCCTGATCTACGTGAATCCGGAGGGCCCGAACGGCAACCCGGATCCGCTGGCCGCCGCCATCGACATTCGAGAGACCTTCCGCCGTATGGCGATGAACGACGAGGAGACGGTTGCGCTCATCGTCGGCGGTCACACGGTCGGCAAGGCCCATGGTGCCGTCAGTGACGAGTACGTCGGCGCCGAACCCGAAGGTGCACCCCTCGAGGAGCAAGGTTTGGGTTGGAGGAACACCTTCGGCAGTGGGAAGGGCGCCGACACGCTCACCAGCGGGCTCGAGGGCGCGTGGACCAATGAGCCGACGAAGTGGGACAACGGGTATTTGGACAACCTGTTCAACTACGACTACGAGCTGACGACGAGCCCCGCCGGCGCGAAGCAGTGGACTCCCAAGAATCCCGAGGCGCAGAACACCGTGCCGGACGCTCACGATCCGTCGAAGCGGCACGCCCCCATGATGCTGACGACGGACCTTGCCCTGAAGCTGGATCCGACCTACGCGCCGATCGCGAAGCGCTTCCACGAGAACCCGGATCAGCTCGAGGACGCGTTCGCCAGGGCGTGGTACAAGCTGTTGCACCGCGACATGGGACCCGTCTCGCGCTACCTCGGTCCGTGGGTTCCGGAGCCGCAGCTGTGGCAAGACCCCGTCCCTGCGGTCGATCATGAACTGATCGGGGCGCAGGACATCGCTGCCCTCAAGAGCAAGATCCTCGCATCGGGACTGTCCATTTCCCAGTTGGTCTCCACTGCGTGGGCGGCGGCGGCAAGCTTCCGCGGCACCGACAAGCGGGGTGGGGCGAATGGGGCACGGATTCGGCTGGCGCCACAACGGGACTGGGAGGTCAACGACCCGACCGAATTGGCGAAGGTGCTGCAGACCCTCGAAGCGATCCAGCAGGACTTCAACAGCACACAATCCGGCGGAAAGAGGGTCTCGCTTGCCGATCTGATCGTCCTGAGCGGATGCGCGGCCGTCGAGCAAGCGGCGAAGGACGCCGGCTACGACGTCACGGTCCCGTTCGCGCCGGGGCGCACCGACGCCTCGCAGGAGCAGACCGACGTGGAGTCGTTCGCCGTGCTCGAACCGACGTTCGACGGGTTCCGCAACTATCTCCGCGCCGGAGAGAAGTTGTCGCCGGAGACACTGCTGGTGGAGCGGGCGTTCAGGTTGAACCTGTCCGCTCCCGAGATGACGGTCCTCATCGGCGGCATGCGAGCCCTGAACGCCAACTTCCAGCAGGCCCCGCACGGCGTCTTCACCGACCGGCCCGAGACGTTGACCAACGACTTCTTCGTGAACCTGCTCGACATGAGCACGGAGTGGAAAGCGTCCGCCTCGTCCGAAAACGTGTACGAAGGACGCGACCGGGCGTCGGGTGAGACCAAGTGGACCGCCACCGCCGTCGACCTCGTCTTCGGTTCCAACTCCCAGCTCCGCGCCATCGCGGAGGTCTACGCATGTGACGACTCGAAGGAGAAGTTCGTGCGTGACTTCGTCTCTGTGTGGGACAAAGTCATGAACCTCGATCGCTTCGACCTCGCCTGATCGGACACCACTTGACGCACCACGCGGGCCGCACGGTCGACCGCGTGGTGCGTCTGCGCTCGCCTTCGGGCCTCGGATCTCAATTGCTCAGCGGTCGATCCGTCCCTCGCCGCGCTGGTGCGCGCCTCGGTCCACCATCTCCATGTAGGCATGACGGATCGTCTCGGTCACTGCGGCGTGGCGTTCAGCCGCTTCCTTCTCCTCAGGGGTCGGACCGCGCCCCGCACCGGAAAAGACTTGCTCGTCCTCCAGTTCGAACTTGCGAGTCAGATCGGTGACCCGGTCGTAGCCGGGGTCGTCCTCGCGTCCCATCCCGCACCTCCCTCCACGGGCTTACGCCGTCTGGAGTCTCGCGCTCGCCTTGTCGCGGGGAAAGGAAGCAACGTCCGATGGCCGGCAGTGACGCCACCTCGCCGAGTCGGACCAAGAGCTCAACGCGCGCCCACTTTCACGACGGCGCGGTGTCTGCATCATCGACGCTCGAACACAGGAGGGAACCAGAGATGATGCTGAAGGACAAGGTTGCGGTGATCTATGGAGCCGGAGGCGCGATCGGCAGCGCCGCGCGCGCGCCTTTGCGTCTGAGGGGGCCAATCTTTTCCTCACCGCGCGCAACCTGGCATCGGTCGAAGTTGTCGCCAAGGACGTCACGTCCGCCGGCGGATCCGCCGAGGCGGCGGAGGTCGACGCTCTCGACGAGGAAGCGATCGACAGGCATCTCGAGTATGTGATCGATACGGCAGGCCGCGTCGACATCTCGTTCAACGCGGTCGGGATCTCGGACGCAGGGATTCTCGGCGTGCCTCTCCTCGAGCGATCCCGTCGGTTCGTCGGCGAGCAACACTCGCGGATCGTTGGCGCCGCGCTGACGACCTCAGTGCGGGCGTAGCGATCGGACAAGTCGATCGAGCCCGAACTCGAACTGCTCGGTCGAAGCGGCGGTTGTGAGTTCCGCACGTAGCGCGTGCATGGTTGGGTACGAGTTGGCGTCGAGCTGATCGATCGCGTTGTTCCACGCGTCGGTGTAGACGCTCGCAGGCTGCTGGTGGACGCGCGGGAGTTCCCAGATCACGAACCCGAACACGTAGACAAACAGCGAATAGAAGATCCGCACCGCGTCCATGTCGGAGAAGCCCGCGCGGCGGAGAATGCTGTGTGCTTGTTCGACCTGGTCGAAGATCGGTGCGACGGTCAGGCCCCGCTCGGCGAGGATGTGCGCGAGCGCGGGGTGAGCGAGCGCGGCGTCTCTGAGCGCTCGGAGGTAGCCGACGACCCGGCCTTCCCAGTCATCGTCTTTCCCATCGGGGACTTGTACGTCGCCGACTACGCGTTCAGCGACTGCGTTGATGAGATCGTCCTTGTCATCGACATGACGGTAGAGAGACATGGTCCCGACGCCGAGGTGTTTGGCGAGTCCGGGCATGGTGACCGCGTCGACGCCGTCGGCATCGATGAGGGCCAGTGCGCCGTCGACGATGCGCGCGCGCGAGAGCGTGTTGCGCGGAACCCGTTTCGAGCGCTTGGCGGCATCCCGTCCCCTCGTCGGCATCGTCTCCTGCTTTCCCCCCTCTTGCGTATTACGTACGCTAGGGATAGCGTATCAGATACGCAAGATCGAAGGAGGCCTCCATGGCCACTCGCATCAGGCGCGTCTCGCGCTTCAGCACCGGGACCGTCGACATCCACCCGCAACATGCCTACCGAGGCCGGTCACCGATGTATTGGTGGATTCTGACCTCGCGACGCTGGCTGGAAGCGCGTCCCATCAACGTCTATGTCATCGAGCACTCCGACGGCGTGGTGCTCTTCGACACCGGGCAGGACCGAGCCTCGGTCACGGACCCGTCGTACTTTCCCGACGGCGCGAACGGCGTCATCTACCGGCGTCTCGCGCGGTTCCACATCGCCCAGGACGAGACTTTGACCGCCGGGCTCGAGCGCCTCGGCTACGCAACCAGTGACGTCACCCGTGCCGTCGTGAGTCATCTCCACCA
>JBKPCL010000224.1:0-12702 GCA_046727335.1 Actinomycetota bacterium | reverse complement strand
TTGATCCTGCTCTCGAGTCGACGTGTCTGCTCATCGGCGCTGACCTCGAGCCAGTACTTCACCACGATGATCCCCGAGTCGACCATCGATTTCTCGAACGGGGCCACGCCGTCCAGAAATCGCTTGGCCTCCTCCTCGGTGCAGAACCCCATGACGCGCTCGACTCCTGCGCGGTTGTACCAACTGCGATCGAAGATCACGACCTCGCCGGCCGACGGAAAGTGCCCGACGTAGCGCTGCGCGTACATCTGCGACCGCTCGCGCTCGTTGGGCGCGGGCAACGCGACGACGCGAAACACTCGGGGACTGACTCGTTCGGTGATTGCCTTGATCGTGCCGCCCTTGCCTGCGGTGTCTCGGCCTTCGAACACGACGCAGATCTTCGCGCCGGATGTCTTGACCCATTCCTGCATCTGGACGAGCTGGCCATGAAGTCGCCGCAGCTCCCGCTGATATTCCTTCTCCTTCATCTTCTCGGGCGGTCCCGCGATCCCCTTGTCGGTCGCGGACGATGACGTCTCGGAGTCGTTGTCGGTGTGGTGCTTGTGCTTCTTCGCCACGGGATCCCCTCCGGCACGGTTCGGCGGACAGGTTGCCAACGACGCAGATCGCGCTCAAGCCACCGTGAGCGCAGCGACGGCGCACGAAGCGCGTGTCGACATGGGTCGCCGCGATGAGTCAAGCCGGTTCGTGCCGTCTCAAGAGCGTGCGTGACGCAAAGGAGGAGCGGCGATGAACATCGTGGAAGTCGACATCTCGATGTCGCTGGACGGCTTCATCACTGGACCGAATCTCGAGGAGTACCCGGGTCTGGGCGAAGGAGGCGACGTCCTCCATGCCTGGTTCCAAACTGACAAGGACGCGACCCGGCTGCTCGACGATGCCCTGTTTGCCACGTCCGGCGCCGTCATTACGAGCGGGAAGGTGTACGACCTCACGCAGGGATGGGGGGAGGACGGCTTCTACCGGATGCCGGTGTTCGTCCTCACGCATCGATCCCATGAACCCATCGTGAAGGGCGACACGCGGTTCACCTTCATCACCGACGGCATCGAGCACGCGATCACCGAGGCGCGCGCCATTGCGGGCGCGAAGAAGGTCCACATCATGGGAGGGGCCACAGTGATCCAGCAGGCGCTCAACGCCGGGCTTGTGGACAGCGTCCATCTTCACGTCGCACCCGTGATCCTCGGCGCGGGCACGAGGCTCTTCGACAATCTCGATCGACCGATCGATCTCGAACAAACCGAGGTCGTCGAATCCGAGACCGCGACGCACCTCAGGTTCCGGGTGATCAACCGCACCGATCCGCTGGCGCGTCGAGGTGCCGCAACCGCGCGTACGTCGCAGCCGGCTGAAGCTGCTCTCGATGTGCGGCACGTCGCACCGCGCCTGCCCGCTCAGAACCTCGACCGCGCGCGCCGTTTCTACGCCGACAGGCTCGGTCTCCAACCCGACGAGGAGCGGCCCGGCGGCCTCCGCTACCGGGTGGGCGACGCTGCTTTCGTGGTGTTCGAATCGGCGGGAAGACCGTCCGGAACGCACACACAGATCGCCTTCGAAGTCGACGACCTCGACCGGACCGTCAGCTTCCTGCGCGCTCGAGGCGTAGCGATCGAGGACTACGACGAGCCCGGTCTCCAAACATTCGACGGCATCGCCTCCATCGAAGGCAACTACCCGTCCTCTGGCGCGATCGGTGAACGTGCAGCATGGTTCTACGACAGTGAGGGAAACCTTCTCGCGGTAGGACAGCCCGTGAAGTGACAATGTCCGTTCATCACCGGCGAGCGGAGCCGCCGACCGCCCATTGCGCGCACGCGCGTCGAACGCTAGGAAAGGTCTCGTAGGAGCCTGAGAGCCGAACCGAAGTGGGGTGCAGTATGGGCGTCAAGCTCAAGGGCAGGACGTGGTTCGCGGTCCTCGTCGTCGTTGTCGCATTGGTCGGCGTTGGCGTGTCGGCTCCATCGGCTGCGGCTGCGCAGTCAGCGCCGGGATACGTTCTCGCGGCGGCTGACGGAGGCGTGTTCGCGTTCGGTCGCGCGTTCCACGGCTCGGCAGCGAATTTGCCGCTGCTGGCACCGATCGTGGGCATCGCATCGACGCCGAGCGGGGACGGGTATTGGCTGGTCGCTGCCGATGGCGGCGTGTTCGCGTACGGCGATGCGCGCTTCTTCGGCTCGATGGGCGGCATCCCATTGAACGATGACGTCGTCGGCATAGCGGCGACGCCGGACGGTGGCGGTTACTGGCTCGTTGGCGCCGATGGCGGCTTGTTCGCGTTCGGAGATGCAGGCTTCTTCGGATCCCTGGTCGGCCAGCACATCCTGGCGCCCGTCGTCGGGATCTCGACAACGGGCGACGGCAAGGGTTACTGGTTGTTGACCGAGACAGGAGAAGTATTCGCGTTGGGTGACGCACTTGCACCGGGCGCTCCGCCAGCGCTGCAAGCACCCGTCGACGACTACTCCGGCATCGCGCCGATCCCCGGGACCACCCGCGGCATCGTGATCGTCACCTTGGATGGCACACGGATCGCCTTCGCCGCCGAAGCCTCGGGGTGCCCGGCGAATGCAACGCTGGATTTCGACCTGAACGCGCCCATCATCGGCATCGCCATGCGGTCCGCGGCTGGTTGCCAGGAGTTGCTGGGGGCGTTCGACGGTGGCGTCTTCGCGCTTGGGGCACCGTTCCTCGGTTCTGCCGCCACACTGCCGCTTCGCGCTCCGATCCTGGGCATCGCGACCTGAACGTTCATCCGCCTGACGCGAACTCGAGCAGTTGCGGCGCGAGGAGCGGCCATCGTTCGAAGAGATGCCCCGTTCCCGCCTGCGCCGCCTCGCCGCGCTCGATCCATTCGCGGTCGTCCCACGGCGGCTCGACGAGCCGCGACCCGGGAATCAGCTCGTGCAGTCGTTCCGACGTCGCGCGCGTGTGGTGCGGATCACTCGCACCGCTGCGAAAGATCAGCGTCGGAACCGTGAGTCGCGCGCACATGTCATCCGAGAGTCCGGGCACGGTTGCCTTCGGATCCGGGCAGTAGACGAGCATCCACTGCTCGAGCGTCGCGATGAATTGCCGAGGATCCAGCGCGAGGATGAGCTCTCGGTTGCGCGGGTTGCGTTCGAGCACCTCCGCCCAGTCCGGCAGCTCGACAACGGCTTCCATCCCGCCGGTCCACGCGGCGCGGATGGACTCGCCGCAGTAGTGCACGGCGAGGAGCATGAGCCCGTAGACGCCGCCCGAGATCCACAGCATGGCGAGCTTCGCCGCGACGTCCGGATGCCGAGCGGCCGTGAGCAGCGACACCCGCGATCCGCCTGATCCGCCGACGATGATCGTGGGACCGAGGTCGAGCGCATGCAGAAGTCCGGCGAGCTTGTCGGCCTGCATTTCCGACTCCGAGGAGCCGGTGAAGCGCACGTCGGACGCCCCGGTGTTCGGCCGGTCCCAAATGAGCACGCGCTGGCCCTGCGCCGCCAATGTCTCGGCGAGCTCGCGAATGCCGGGAGTGTCCTTGCTGAACCGGCCGCCGGGTGTGAGCACCCACGCCGGACCATCGCCGATGATCTCGTACGCGATCCTCGTGCCGTCGATGTCGGCGGTTGGCATGCGGCGCTCCCGTGTCGACCGGCCCTGGACCCTACAAACCGCCCGTCCGCTTGTCGTGCGAGCGCGCCGCGATGAGACTCGCGACGTGGCTTCCGAGCGCGCCGTCCCCCTCGTACCGCACTGGGTCGACGGCAAACCGTTCGACGGGACGTCCGACCGCTACGGCGACGTCTATGACCCGGCGGCCGGGCAGGTGTCCAAGCAGGTCGCGTTCGCGTCCGAGACGGATGTCGACCGCGCGGTCCGCGCCGCGGGGGCGGCCTTCGAAGCTTGGCGGGCGACCTCGCTGACGGAGCGGACGAAGGTCTTGTTCGCGTTCCGCGAGCTCCTGCATCGGCGCGCCGATGACCTCGCCGCCGTGATCACGGCCGAACACGGCAAGGTCCTCAGCGATGCATTCGGGGAGGTCGCGCGAGGGCTCGACGTCGTCGAGTTCGCCTGCGGTATTGCGCACCTGCTCAAGGGGAGCTTCTCGCAGGGCGTGTCGTCGGGCATCGATGTCGCGTCGCTGCGCCAGCCGCTCGGCGTCGTCGCCATCATCAGTCCGTTCAACTTCCCGGCGATGGTGCCGTGCTGGTTCTTCCCGATCGCGATCGCCGCGGGGAACGCGGTCATCGTCAAGCCCAGCGAGAAGGATCCGTCAGCCTCCAATTGGCTCGGCGAGCTGTGGGCCGAGGCCGGGCTACCGGAGGGCGTGTTCAACGTCGTGCACGGCGACAAGGTCGCGGTCGACGCGCTGCTCGCGCACCCCGATGTGAAGGCCGTCTCGTTCGTCGGCTCATCGGCCGTCGCGCGCCATGTGTACGAGACGGCGACGCGATTCGGCAAGCGCGTCCAAGCATTGGGGAGCGCGAAGAACCACATGGTGGTGCTCCCGGACGCGGACCTCGACCTCGCAGCCGACGCCGCGGTCAACGCCGGCTTCGGCTCTGCCGGAGAACGTTGCATGGCCATCTCCGCGGTCGTTGCAGTCGGCGCGATCGCCGACCCACTCGTCGTCAAGATCGCGAATCGGATCGGAGACCTGAAGGTCGGTGACGGTCGCGACGGCGCCGACATGGGCCCACTCATCACGGCCCAGCATCGCGACAAGGTCACGGGCTATCTCGATGCCGGCGCGAGCGCGGGCGCCTCGCTCGTGGTCGACGGACGCAAGCATGCGATCGCGGGCGATCCGGGCGGCTTCTGGCTGGGGCCGACCTTGTTCGACCATGTCACGCCGGAGATGAGCCTCTACACCGACGAAATCTTCGGGCCGGTGCTCTCGGTGTTGCGCGTCGACACCTATGACGACGCGCTCGCGCTCGTGAACGCCAATCGATTCGGCAACGGCAGCGCGATCTTCACGAACGACGGCGGTGCGGCCCGGCGGTTCCAGAACGAAGTCGAGGTGGGGATGGTCGGCATCAACGTCCCCATTCCGGTGCCCGTGGCGTATTACTCCTTCGGTGGTTGGAAGAGCTCGCTCTTCGGCGACACCCACGCGCATGGCGTCGAGGGCGTGCACTTCTTCACCCGTGCCAAAGTGGTGACCAGCCGATGGCTCGATCCGAGCCACGGCGGCGTCAACCTCGGGTTTCCTCAGAACGAGTAGGTCAACGAAAGGCTCCTCGATGACTGCCCCGCTCGACGAGATCAGGGTGATCGACACCGATACCCACCTCACCGAACGACACGATCTCTGGACCACGCGCGCGCCCGCGAAGTGGAAGGACCGGGTGCCGCGCGTCGAGCGGGTCGACGGCGCCGCGACGTGGGTCGTCGACGACGGCGCGGTGCTCGGTCGCGCCGGCGCCGGTGGCGTCATCGACAAGGACGGCATGAAGGGGCGTACGTTCGAAGGCTTGTACGAGTGGGAGATCGACCGCGCCCACGCGGCGGCCTACGACCCGGTCGCTCGGCTCGAGCTCATGGACGAGCTCGGCGTGTTCGCGCAGATCATCTATCCCGGTGTCGTCGGTCTCGGCGGTCAGAACCTCGCCGACGTGATCCAAGACATCGAGCTGCGCACACTCTGCCTCCAGATCTTCAACGACGCGAACGCCGAGCTCCAAGCCGACTCGGGCAACCGGTTGCTCCCGATGGCGCTCCTGCCGGCGTGGGATGTCGGGGCATCGGTGCGCGAAGCCGAACGTGCGAAGACGCTGGGTTTGCGCGGCGTCAACATCACCTCGGATCCGCAGGATGTCGGCGCGCCCGATCTCGCGAACCGTGCGTGGGATCCGCTGTGGGAGGCATGCAGCTCGCTCGGCCTGCCAGTGCATTTCCACATCGGCGCGAGCCTCACGACGATGAACTACTTCGGCACCTATCCGTGGGACTCACACGACGACGACATCAAGCTCGCGATCGGCGGCACCTTGCTGTTCATCGGGAATGCGCGCGTCGTCGTCAACATCATCTGCTCTGGCATGCTCGAGCGGTATCCCGGGCTGAAGATCGTGTCGGTCGAAAGCGGCATCGGCTGGGTGCCGTTCATCCTCGAGGCGCTCGACTACGAGATGTCGGAGAACGCGCCACGCCAGAAAGCCGAGCTGTCATTGCTGCCGTCGGAGTACTTCAAGCGCCAGATCTACGCGACGACGTGGTTCGAACGCCGCGACCTCGCATCGGTCGTGCGAGCAGTCGGTGAGGACAACATCATGTTCGAGACCGACTTCCCGCATCCGACGTGTCTCTACCCCGAGCCCCTGAAGACCGCGGCGGAGAACATGCAGGACTTGAGCACGAGCGCGCAGCGGAAGATCCTCAGCGAGAACGCGAGCCGCCTCTACGCGTTGTGAGCCCGGCGGTTGTCGCCAGCGTCAGGTTGCGAGGCCACCCTGAAGCTCTTGGATGGCTTCGCGCAGCTTGACCAGCTCGGCTTCGTATGCAGCGCTGCGAGCAGCGTCGGGTCGTTGATCGGCGGCCGCTCTCTGTGGCCGTACAACCTCGACACCGTCGTCGACGTCGGGTTCGATGCCGAGCCAATCGCCGAGACGGCGGGCCAAGCTGCCGGCGTTCATATCTGGATGATCGGCCGTGACGGGCCCGTTCTCAAGCGCGTGCCGCACCAGAAGGCGGCTCGGTGCGGAGAGCGGCCCGGGTTGAACCGCCTCTCGACGGGGGACGTAGACACGGTTGCGACCGGGATGAGGGGGAGGTCACTGGTATGCGATCTCGACTGCTTGCAATCGTGGCGCTCGTCGCCGTCGGAGTCGTGGGGGCCGTGGGGGTCGCCGGCGCGACACTCGCGACCGAGGCGTCGCACGGCGGGCGACCGCTGAATGCGACCCTGTTACCTGGGAACCAGGTGCCGCCGACGGCGTCCAACGGTTCCGGCACGGCACTCGTCACGTTGAACCAGGGCCAGGGCGAGGTCTGTTGGGACATCACCGTCAGCAACTTGACGACGCCGGTGATCCTCGCGCACATCCACCAAGGCGCCGCCGGCACCAACGGACCGATCGTTGTCGACTTCATGGAGCCGGTGAACGGCCTCAACGGCTGCGTGCACGCTGATGCGGCGTTGATCAAAGCGATCCGACAAGACCCGGCCGGCTACTACGTCAACGTCCACACGACGATGTTCCCAGCCGGTGAGGTGCGCGGCCAACTCGGTTGAGTCGTCGCGACCGCGTCTGCTACGCGACCTGCAGCAGACTGGCGACGATATTGATGGTGACCGCGAGGATTACCGCGCCGAAGAGGTACGCCAGCAGCGCATGACGGAGCACCGTGCGTCGGATCGTCCGCGACTGGACGTCGGTGTCCGACACCTGGAAGGTCATGCCGATGGTGAACGCGACGTACGCGAAATCGTGGTAGTCGGGATGCTCACCGCGAGCCTTGAAGTCGATGCCTCCGATCGGAGGCGCATAGAACTCGCGCGCGTACCGCAGCGCGTAGACCGTGTGCACCACACCCCATGACACCGCGACCGTGAGCACTCCGCCGGCCGCCAACATCGCCTTGCCCGCGCCATTCGCCTCACTCGTCTTGACGAGGTCGAGCGCCGTACCGATCAGGCTCGCAACGCTCGCGCCGACCAGCAGGAGATCCGCTGCGACGCGGCTGTCGTCCTCGCGCATAGCGAGTTGTCGGGTCTGCTCCGCGTTGCAGTGGGCGACGCTCACCCATACCCAGAGCATGAGCGTGACGCCGGAGACGATCCATCCCACGAGTACCGCGAGTTGCCATGGCGCGATCGTGGCGGCGACCGCGCCGGCGAGCAGTCCTATGACCGCGACGATGACGAGCCGGCGGCCGGCCGACGCCGCGCGTAGCCGAGCCCGACGACGTGCGGCCGCCGCGGCGTGCTCGGCGCCCTCGGGCTCGTCCATTTCGTGCACACTGCATTCCTAGCCGACGACCCCGGCGCGCCGCTGTGACTGTGTGCGCCGATGGGATGCGTGGGTAGAGCGACCTGAAGGCCTGACCGTGGCCGTGTTGCGAGTCGTTGTGAAAGGTCGAGCCCCCGTCGTGATTGCCGATTCCCGCTTCCGCCGTTCCGAACCGGCGTACCGGCACGAAGCGATGCTCTATCAGGGTGACGACGACTTCCTCGCGCGAACGACCGACTTCATCCGGGACGGGATCGCGGCTGGTGAAGCCGTGTTGACGGTCGTCGACGCGCAGAAGATTGATCGGCTGCGTGCGGTTCTCGACGGTGACGCGCATCGAGTCTGCTTCGCCGACATGACGGAAGTCGGCCACAACCCGGCGCTCATCATCCAGGCCTGGCGCGACTTCGTCTCCGAACAGGGCACGACGGGCACGCGTCTTCGAGGTATCGGCGAGCCAGTCTCATCCGCACGCAGCCCCGCCGCGCTCGTCGAATGCAACGCTCATGAGTCACTGCTGAATCTCGCCTTCGACGGCACGACCCCCTTCTGGCTGCTGTGCCCGTACGACACCTCGGTCCTCCCCGTTGACGTGATCGAACACGCGCTCGCCAACCATCCGTATGTGTTCGACCAGGACGAGCACCGCGCGAGCAACACCTTCCGAATCGATGACGCCGCGGGTTTCGAGCAACCGCTGCCGCCACCTCCCGACAACGTCGACACGTTCGCGTTCGACGTGACGGAGCTCCACGACCTCCGCGAGTTCGTGTTCGCCCACGCTCGCGCGTTCGGTCTCGACTCGGACCGCGCGGCCGAGTTGGTCCTGGCTGCCTCCGAGATCGCAACCAACAGCGTCGCGTACGGCGGCCGCCACGGTGCCGTCTCGGTGTGGGGTGACGGCGACTGCTTCTTGTGCGAGATCCGCGACCACGGTCACATCACCGATCCCCTCATCGGTCGGTTGCGGCCGACCGAGCACGAGCGGGGCGGGTACGGGATATGGCTGGCCCATCAGATGTGTGATCTCGTGCAAATTCGCTCGACCACAGACGGCACGACAGTGCGACTGCACGCCTGCACGACCCGAAGGTCGTAACGGCCGCCTCCGTACACTGCCGTCGAACAGCGGCTCGAGTGACGGAGGCTTCCTGTGCGAGTCGGCGAGATCGCGAACGAGGGCGCGCAACTGTACGGCAAGCCGCTCGACGATGTCCGAGTCCTCGCGCTCGAACAGATGGCGGCGATGCCGTTCGCGACGCAGCTGTTGGCGCGGCTCGGCGCCGACGTCGTCAAGGTCGAGCATCCGGTCAGCGGTGAGTCGGGTCGTGGCTCGTCACCCTCGATGCGGGATCCGCAGGGTCGCACCGTCGGAGCGACGTTCCTCCGGAGCAATCTCGGCAAGCGCAGCATCGGCGTGGATATTCGGACGCCACAAGGACGCGAGCTGATCCTGCGGCTGGCTCCCCATTTCGACGTCGTGGCCGAGAACTTCAAGGCGGGCACCCTCGATCGGTTGGGGCTCGGCTACGACGCGGTGTCCGCGGTGCATCCGGGAGTGATCTACGCGTCGGTGTCCGGGTTCGGTGCCGAAGTATCCGCGTACGGCGAATGGCCGGCCTACGCCTCGATCGTCGAGGCGATGTCCGGGATCTACGACTTCATGCGCCGTCCCGACGAGCGGCCGCGCCCCAATCCTGTCGGCGCGCTCGGCGACATCTCGACCGCGCTGTTTTCCGTCATCGGCATTCTCGCCGCGCTGCGACACCGCGACGCGACGGGTCTTGGGCAGCGCGTCGACCTTGCGATGTACGACGCGACCGTCGCCATGACCGACATCGTTCCGAACTTCTTCTCATTGGGTTGGGAGCGTCACCCCGCGCCTGCACCTCATGTGATCGCCTCGTTCAAGGCGAAGGACGGCTGGTTCGTCATGCAGATGGTCCGTGAGCATCAGTTCGAGCGTCTCGCCGATCTGCTCGACCGCGCGGAATGGAAGACCGACGCTCGCTTCGCCGAGCGCACGGGCTGGGACATTCACCTCGACGACGTCATTCGTCCTGCGATCGAGACGTGGGCCGCCGGCATGACCAAACGCGAGGCGGCCGCGGCGCTTTCGGACGCGGGCATCGCAGCGGGTCCGGTCCATGAAGCCGCCGAAGTCGTTGCCGATCCGCATCTCCACGCGCGTCACATGCTCGTCGAGGTGGCGCGGCCCGACGGTGTCGAAGCACCGGTGCTCGTACCGGGAAACCCGATCAAGATGTCGCGCGTTGCGGAAGGTCCCGAGACGCGCGTTCCCTGGGTCGGTGAACACACCGACGAGGTGTTACGGGCGGAGTTGGGCTGCTCCGACGAGGAACTCGATTCGCTGCGCGCCGCTGGTGTGATTTCGAGGCCCTGAGCGAGCGTCGCGAGGCGGGTATCCCGCCGAGCAGCGAGCGGGGTCTAGCGGCCCGGCGCCGCAGGCGCCAAGAGCGACAAGCAAAGTAATCTGACGAGTCGTCAGATTCGGCGTCGACCAGTCGGGGAGCAGCGTTGGACTTCGAGTTTTCGGCCAACGAGCGCGAGTTCGCGGCTGCGGTCCAAGAGTTTCTGGACGCCAACGATGATCCCGAGGTGTTCGACGTCACGCGCGAGAACATGGCGCAGATCGTCGACACGCCGAAGCGCCGGGCCTTCATGAAGAAGCTCGCCGATCGGGGCTGGCTCGGACTCACATGGCCCAAGGAGTACGGCGGCCAAGACGGCGAAGGCGTCTACGAATATCTCCTCAACGAGGCGCTCGCCGAGCGGGGCGGCCCGCAGATCGGCAAGGGCGTGGGCATCATCGGCAAGACGGTGATCCGCGTCGGCAGCGACGACCTGAAGGCCGAGTTCCTCCCGAAGATCCTCAACGCCGAGATCGAGTTCGCGGTCGGCTACAGCGAGCCCGACGCCGGCTCCGACGCGGCGTCGATGAAACTCAAGGCAACTCGCGCCGAACGCGACGGTGTGTCGGGCTGGGTGCTGAACGGCCAGAAGACGTGGACGACATCAGCCCACTTCGCCGAGTGGTACTGGGTCGGCGCCCGCACCGACCCCGAAGCACCCAAGCACGCCGGCATCACATTGTTCCTCGTGCCGCTCGACCAGCCCGGCATCACGATCAACGGCATCTGGACGATGGGTGACGAGCGCACGAACGACGTCTTCTTCGACGACGTTTTCGTGCCCGACGTCTACGTGGTCGGCGAGCTCAACCATGGCTTCCAGTACATCTCGTCCGCGCTCGACCTCGAACGCTTCACGATGTTCACGTTCTCGCCGATGCGGCAGCGTCTCGACGTGTTGTGCGACTACATCCGTGAGACGACGGTCGACGGCGAACCGTTGAAGAACGACCCGGTGGTGCGGCAACGAATCGCGCAACTCGTGACGCAGGCGGAGGTCGCACGGGTGCTCGGGTTGCGCGTCGTCGACGCCTCGGTGAAGTCGGAAAAGCACGGTGCTCCGCCGCCCACGGTCGAAGCGTCCGTGTACAAGCTCTACGCGACGGAGTTCTCACGGCGGTTGGCGAATGCGTCGATGGACATCGGCGGTCCGGGCGCGCAGCTACGGGTGCGCACCGACGAGGCGCCAATGCGCGGACGGGCGGAGTCGACGTATCGCTACACCGTCATCGACACGATCGGCGGCGGCGCGTCGGAGATCCAGAAGAACATCATCGCCCGTCGCGCACTCGGCCTCCCGAAGAACTTCTGAGTTGCGAGGACCGATGCCCATGCTG
Organism: Actinomycetota bacterium; assembly: GCA_046727335.1. Classification (GTDB taxonomy): domain Bacteria; phylum Actinomycetota; class Acidimicrobiia; order IMCC26256; family PALSA-610; genus JBKPCL01. The sequence goes on along the minus strand of JBKPCL010000224.1, from coordinate 999 downwards.
GACGGGATCACCGTGCTCGATCTGGCATCTGTTGGTCCCGCTGCACGCGCGTCGCGTTGGCTGGCTGACTACGGCGCCGATGTGGTGAAGATCGGTCCAGTACCGAAGCGCGGAGGCGTGCAGATCGTGCCTCCGTTCCATTCGTATGGCGGCCATCGAGGAATGCGGCGCCTGCTCGTCGACCTCAAGGCCGACGCGGGACGTGAGGCGTTCCTTCGTCTGGCGGTGCGCGCCGACGTGCTCATCGAAAGCTTTCGTCCGGGAGTTATGGACACACTTGGACTCGGATACGAGACGGTTGCCGCGCGCAATCCGCGCGTCGTCTACTGCTCGACGAGCGGCTACGGCCAAGACGGTCCGTACGCGAGCTACGCCGGCCATGACCTCAACTATCTGGCGCTGAGTGGGTTCCTCGCGACGACACATGCGCGCGCCGATGGTGGGGCACCGGTACCCGGGGCCACGGTCGCCGATAGCGCGGGTGGTGGGATGCAGGCCGTCATCGCCATCCTCGCCGCGCTCGTACGACGAAGTTCATCAGGAGAAGGCGCCTACCTCGATGTATCGGCGGCCGAGGGCGTGCTTGCGTTGATGTCACTCGCGATCGACGACTACCTCGCGACGGGCGCGGAGCAAGGACCGCGTCGAGGACTCCTGACCGGCCGGTACGCCTGCTACGACACGTACGAGGCCGCCGACGGAGGCTGGCTCTCGGTCGCGGCGATCGAGCCGCGGTTCTGGGCGAACTTGTGCCGAATGCTCGACTGCGAACGCTGGACCGAGCACCAAACTGATGACGCGGTGCAGGACGAGGTGCGCGCCGATCTGCGCGCCGCGTTCAAGACGAAGACGCGCGATGAATGGGCAGCACTCTTGATGCCCGCCGACACGTGCGTCGCGCCCGTCCTGACCATCCCGGAGGTCGTCACCGACCCGCAGTTCACGGCACGAGGCGCGTTCGTGGAAGCCGACCATCCGGAGGTCGGCCGGTTCCGGCAG
>JBKPCL010000223.1:0-4354 GCA_046727335.1 Actinomycetota bacterium | reverse complement strand
GATCACGATCCCGAGCCGCATTGATGCGCCATAACTAGCACAGTGGACTCGAAAATAGAACGCGTTACACTTTCCTCATGACCGAGGCCAGAACCGCACGAGTGCTCATCGGCGGCGAGTGGGTCGACGGCGCCGACGGCGGTTACGACGTCATCAATCCGGCGACCGAAGAAGTCGTTGGTGTCGCGCCGGAAGCGTCGGCTGCACAGGCCGACGACGCGGCGCGCGCCGCGCAGGATGCGTTTCCCGGGTGGTCGCACACCGCGCCGGAAGCGCGCGCCGAGCTCCTGCAGAAGACCGTCGACGCGCTCAAGGCGAACTTCAAGGAGATCCTCCCGCTCGTCATCGCCGAAACGGGTTGCACCGCCACCGTCGGCAAGCAGATGCAAGTGCCGCAGGCCTGGACCCGGTTCGAGACGTACGCGCGCCTTGCGTTGGAGTCGAACGTCATTCCTCTGCCGCCGCAGGAGATGCCGGCCACTGCGCTCGCGCCGGGCGGTCTGATGGGAGCAATCGCGCGCCGGCAGCCGGTCGGCGCGGTCGCGTGCATCACCCCGTACAACTTCCCAATCGTGAACATGGCCGGCAAGCTCGGCCCTGCGCTCGCGATGGGCAACACCGTCGTCGTGCGGCCGGCATCACAGAATCCACTCGCCGTCATCGAGCTCGTCCGCATGATGCACGAGGCGGGGTTTCCGCCCGGTGTCGTCAACGTCGTGACCGGTTCCACATCGGCGACCGGTGAAGCGCTCGTTGCATCGAACGACATCGACATGGTGTCGTTCACCGGTTCGACGGCGGTCGGCACGCGCATCGGTGAGGTCGGCGGGCGCACGATGAAACGCATGCTCCTCGAGCTCGGCGGCAAGGGCGCCGCACTGGTGTTCGACGATGCCGATGTCAAGAACGCGATCACGATGATCGGCTCCGTGTGGACGTTCCATTCGGGCCAGATCTGCACCGCGCCGACGCGCGCCATCGTGCAACGGAAGATCTACGACCAGGTCGTCGCCGGCCTCGCGAAGATGGCGCAGGTCTTGAAGGTCGGCGATCCGTACGAGCCCGACACGGTCGTCGGGCCGGTGATCACTGCTGCGCACCGCGCGCGCGTCGAGAGCTATGTCGACGCGGGCCGCACCGAGGGCGGCGAGATCGTCGCCGGCGGCAGCCGTCCCGAGAAGCCGGACACCGGCTTCTACGTCGCGCCGACGCTGGTTGCCGGGTGCCGCTCCGGGATGAAGGTGGTGCAAGAAGAGATCTTCGGACCGGTCATCGTCGTTGTCCCCTTCGACGACGAAGACGAAGGGGTCGCGATCGCCAACGGGACCGACTTCGGTCTCTACGACTACGTCTTCAGCAGCGACACCGGCCGGGCGTTTCGGGTCAGCAAGCGGCTGCGGACTGGGAACGTCGGCATCAACACGACGCAGCGCAACCACCACGCGCCGTTCGGCGGGGTCAAGTACAGCGGGGTCGGCCGCGACGGCGGCGTCTTCGGCCTGCACGCGTACAGCGACTTGCAGTCAGTCGTGTGGCCGAGCTGACGACCCGTGGCTGCCCCCACCGCAACCGTTTCCATCGTTCCTGACGGCACTCTCGCCTACGGCATCCAGTTGCCGGTCCAGGCGCTGTCGGTGCGCACGTCGATGCCATGGGAACGCGAAGGCGCGACCGTCGACGACCTCGTGAGCGTCGCGAGCGCATGTGACGCAGCCGGGTTCCTGTACGTCGCGGTGTGCCACCACGTTGCGATCCCACGTGAACCGGCCGAGATGATGTCGACGACGTGGTTCGATCCAGTGCCGACGCTCGCGTATCTCGCGGCTCGCACGACGCGCACGCGTCTGATGACCAATGTGTACGTCGCCGCGTATCAACATCCGCTGCAGACGGCGAAGGCGTTCGCGACGCTCGACACACTCTCAGGCGGGCGTGTGATCCTCGGTGTGGGCGCGGGTCACGTCGAAGGCGAGTTCGACGCCCTCGGTGTACCGTTTCACGACCGGGGCGCGATCACCGACGAAGCGATCGACGCGATCACTGCGGCGTTCCTCGACGAGTGGGCGAACCACGACGGCCCGCGCTGGAAGTACGCCGACGTCGGGCAAGCGCCGCGGCCCGTCCAACAGCCGCGCCCGCCCATCTGGATCGGCGGTTCCGGCCGGCCCGCCCTCCGGCGCGTCGCCGCCCGCGGCGACGGCTGGATTCCGCAGGGGACACCCCGCACTCGCATGGCCGACGACATCGCCTACATCCTTCGCGAGCGCGACCGCGTGCGTCCGGCAGCCGTGCCCGAGATCGGGTACATCACCGAGTACGTGTACGTCGGTGATGCGGACACGGACCTGCCGAAGTACACCGTGCACGGCGCGCCCGATCGCATCGTCGAGTCGTTCAACGAGCTCGGTGCGCTCGGCGTCTCGCATCTACAAGTTCGGTTCGCATCCCGATCGGCCGCGGAGCTGCGCGATCAGATCGCCGCGTTCGGCGCCGAGGTCGGGCCGCACTTGACCCGCGTCCCGCTTTCCTGAAAGGAGACGAATGCCGCTGCTCGCGATGCGACAAGACTTCCGGGCGCCCGCCTGGGCACCGACGTCGATACCCGAGATTTACGCGGCCGCGCTCGAGCAGTTCGGGTGGGCCGACCAGCACTCGTTCACGACGCTGGTGCTCTCCGAGCATCACGGGTTCGAGGACGGGTGGCTACCCGCCCCGCTCACGATGGCAGGCGTCGTCCTCGGTCGCACGCACCGGTCACGCGTGACCGTGAGCGCGTCGCTGCTGCCGCTGCATGATCCGGTTCGCATCGCCGAGCAAATCGCCGTGCTCGACAACGCGGCACCCAGCCGCCTCTGGATCGTGTTCGGCGCGGGGTATCGCGTCGAGGAATTCGAGATGTGCGGGATCGAACACGCCGACCGCGGCCGGATGCTCGAGGAATACGTCGGCGTCGTGCTCGACGCGCTGCGCGGCGAGCCGTTCGACTGGCGGGGCCGTTCGATCCACGTCACACCGAAGCCGGCGACCGATCCTCGCCAGCTGTTGCTGATCGGCGGCGGCGTTCCGGCAGCGGCGCGCCGAGCCGCGCGGTTGCGGCTGCCGATGTTCCCGATGAACGCTGACCCGAAGGTCGCGGCGGCGTATTACGACGAGGCGAAGCGCATCGGGTTCGACGGCGGCTTCGTCGTCATGCCGGAAGGCCCGACGTTCGTCCACGTCACCGAGGATCCCGACAAGGCATGGGCCGAGATCGGGTCGTACGTGCTCTACGAGGCCCAGACGTACGCATCCATTCAAACGCCGGGCCAGACCTCGGCACCAAAGGTCGACGCCAAGACCGTCGACGACTTGAAGCGTTCTCCGCAGTACCTGGTCGCGACACCAGACGACGTGGTCGCGCGTGTCGCCGAGCTGTCACCGATGGCGGGACTGGTGTTCAACCCGTTGTGCGGCGGGATGCCGCCTGAACTCGGGTGGGCGAGCCTCGAATTGTTCGCGGCGAAGGTGTTGCCGCGAATCGAGGTTCCAGGACTGTGAAGAACCCCTGTCCCAAACGCAGGAAAGGAAGTACCGTCCGCAGTACGTGCCGACGGCACGTTGGGGACGGGAGGTCCTCGATGGCGCGGTTCCGCCGCTTCGACCTTGGCCGCGTGGGCACGAGCGCGCTGGCGGCCGAGACACCACACGAGCTCGAAGACGTCCGCCTCCGACGCGCCGGCCTCAAAGCGGCCATGAGCGCACTCGAGATCAGCCTCGCCGCCCCGGCGCCGAATCGAATCGACGAATGGGCCGCAGGCGTCGCCGAATCGCTGTACGTGTTGCACGAGGTCTGGACGCGACACATCGTCGAGACCGAAGCGCCCGGCGCGTTCCTCGACGAGCTCGTCGCGGAGTCGCCGCGTCTCGCGACACCGGCGGCTCGGTTACGTCGCGAGCACAACGAGATCCTCGGGGTGATCGCGCGGGTCGAGAAGGCACTCACCGAGGTTCCAGTCGACGCCGATCCCGACATGTGGTGCGAACAGATCCGCAGTGAGCTGACGGCGACGTTGTGTGGGCTCGCCCGGCACCGCCAACGGGGTGCCGACCTCGTCTACGAGGCCTACGACGTCGACCTCGGCGGCGGCTGATCACTCAACCGCGGCACTCCTTATTGGTCGACTCCGGCTCCGCCTCCCCTCCGCTCGGCTACGCCTGCGTCTCCTCGTAGAGCGCTTCACCACGGCGGAGGCGAGACGCGATCCGGACGACGGTCGGGAGCTCGCGTCGAGTCGGCGTGTGGGCGGCGAGGAAGCGCGCGACGCCGGTCAGGATGAGCGCGCTCTCCTCCGAATCCTCCGGCCACTGCCGTGCC
>JBKPCL010000222.1:0-10589 GCA_046727335.1 Actinomycetota bacterium | reverse complement strand
GCTCGGGCGGTCGATGACGTCCGGTGGCGAGATGACCTTCTCCACCGACATGGGCAACATCTCGCGGCGCATGCCGACCATTCATCCCTGCATCGGCATCGAGAGCGCCGGCGCGGTGAACCACCAGCCCGAGTTCGCGATGGCGTGCGTCAACGCATCGGCCGACCGGGCCGTCGTCGAAGGCGCGCTTGCGATGGCGTGGACCGCGATCGACCTCGCGACCGGCCCGCTCCGCGACCGCCTGCTTCAGCCCGACAACTAAGCCCGCTCTCGGCTTAGGTCACGCGCCGACGACGACCACGCAGTCGACGTTCTCGCTGAACGGCGGCGCAGGCGTCGGGAACGGCTGCACGGTCGTGCCGCTGCCCACGGCAAGCGCGAGCGCTTGCGCCTCGCGATCGAGCCCGGGTTTGCACAGCGCGGTGTTGCCGGTCTGGCTTTTGCTCGTCCACGTGTTGGGCGGGTCCTGGTTCGTGTAGCCCTTTTGCTTCAGCGCGTTCGACTGCCGCGTGGCCTCGCCGGCCGGCGCGCCGCCGTTCAGCACGAGTACATGCAGCTGCGCGGGCGTCTTGGCGGGGAGGCGTGTCGTCGTGGTCGTTGATCGACCGGTCGTCGTCTGTGTCGACTTCGCGGTGGTCGTCGTCTTTGGTGCGGAGCCTCCGGCGGCGGAGCCGTTAGCACCGGTGTCGATGCGCTGGAGCAGGAAGATGCCGATGACGACCGCGAGCCCGATCAACAAGGCGCCTTTGGCCGCCGCAAAACCGGCGCCGCGCACGACGTCGCCACTGGGTCCCCCGCCTTGTTGCCGGCTCATGCGGCCATTCTGCCCGGTGCCGCCCGTCGGGGCGCTCACCGGCGGCTCGGATCGGCGCGCCGCCCCTCGATCCGGTCGCGACGAGCCTGCTCACGGCGTCGGCGGAGCCGTTTGATCGTGAGCGGATCGTAGGAAAGCGCATCAGGACGTTCGAGCAGACGGCGCAACGCGCGGTAGTAGCTGCTCGTCGACATGCCGAAACGGACACGGATCTCCGAGGTCTTGCGACCGGAGAGGAGACACCATTCGCGCTCGAAGTCGATGATGCCGCGGTCGCGCGCCGTGAGTCCCATCAGCGCGCGATCCTGGCCGCTGCGCGCGCCGATTACAAGCATTTCCGAATCGCGCACCTCCGCGCGGAGCCGGGTGTCGGATTCGAACCGACGACCTGCTGATTACAAGTCAGCTGCTCTGCCAACTGAGCTAACCCGGCGAAAGCCGCGGCGATGCTACTGGTCGCGCCGCCGGGCAACTTCATGACAGGCGAGCGCAGCAGCAGCCGCGACGTTCATCGACGCGAGGTGTCCGCGCATCGGTATCCGAACGAGCACATCACACCGATCGCGCGTGAGGCGCGCGAGTCCTCGTCCTTCTGCGCCGACCACGAGCATGATGCGTTGCCCGGCAAGATCGAGCTCGAACAGCGACGATCGCCCGTGTTCGTCGAGGCCGACGGTCCAGCAGCCCGACCTTCCCGCGCGATCGAGCGCACTCGGTATCCCGGCGACCCACGCGATGGGGACGTACTCGATCGCTCCCGCGGCCGCCTTCGTGACGCTGGGAGTAATGCGCGCGGAACGGTGCCGCGGAAGCACGACGCCGGTCGCGCCGGCCGTCTCGGCGGTGCGCAGGATCGCACCGAGGTTCTGCGGGTCCGTGACGCCGTCGAGCGCGACCAAGAACGCGTCGTCCGCATCGAGGAGCTGGTCGAAGTCGGCTGCGCGCACGGGCTTCGCGAGCGCGACCACGCCTTGGGGCGCGTTTGTGCGAGCAATGGTTGCCATCTTGTCCGCCGGGACGAGCCGTAGTGCGCTGCCTGCGCGCGTTGCGATCTCCTCGATGCTCGCATCCTGCGTGGCATCGCGCGCGACGTACACGGTGCGAACCGCACGCCGGCCGGCGCGCAACAGCTCCAACACCGCGCGCCGCCCTTCCACCTGATCGCCGCCCGGAGACGCGTCCCGCGGCTCGGCGTGCGCGCGGTCGCGCGTACGAGAGCGCGAGCCCTTTGCCGTCACGCCCGACGCCACACGGTGCCGTGTGGCGTGTCTTCGAGCACGACACCACGTTCGCGCAGCTGTTCGCGCACGGCATCGGCGGCGGCCCAGTCGTGACGTTCCCGCGCGTCGTCACGTGCTCGGACGAGCCGTTCGATGTCGGCATCGGCTTCGGGCTCGTCGTCTCGCCACCAGAGCCCGAGCACCTGCCACAGCTCGGCGGCGGTGGCGACCAACCGGGCCCCGTCGTCGAGCCGGCCGTCGTCCAAGGCGATGTTGGCGTCACGCACGACTTCGAAGACGAGCGCGACCGCGGCCGGAGTGTCGAAATCGTCGTCCATCGCGACACGGAAACGCTCGCGCAGCTGCTCGTCGGGCACACCGCCGGTGACTCCCTCGAGCTGCGCGCGTCGTATCAGGCTGTCGATCCGCTCCGCCGCCTTCTCGGCGTCGGCCAGCTCCTTGGTGCCGACCTCCATCTGCCGCCGGTAGTGCGTCTGCAAGATGAGCAGCCGGAACGCGCGAGGGTCGTGCCGGTCGAGGAGCTCCCCCAGGGTCACGAAGTTCCCGAGGCTCTTCGACATCTTCTCGCCGTCGACGTTCACGAGCCCGGAGTGGATCCAATAGCGCGCGAAGTCGTGACCGGCACCTTCGGCCTGCGCGATCTCGTTCTCGTGATGCGGGAACACGAGATCGTCGCCGCCGCCATGGATGTCGAACCCTTCTCCCAGGATCTGCAACGACATCGCCGAGCATTCGATGTGCCACCCCGGCCGGCCCGGCCCCCACGGCGACTCCCACTGCGGTTCGCCGGGCTTCGCCGCCTTCCAGAGCGCGAAGTCGACCGGGCTGCGTTTTCTCTCGTCCACTTCGACGCGCGCGCCCGCGCTCTCGAGCAATTCGTCAATGGTGCGATGCGAGAGCTTGCCGTAAGGCGGGAACGTGTCGACTTGGAAGTAGACGCCTTGTCCTTCGATGACATACGCGCGCCCGCGCGCGATGAGCTCGGCAACCAACGATTGCATCTCGCTGATGAACTCTGTCGCGTGTGGCATCTCGTCAGGGCGGCGGACGTTGAGCCGATCGAGCTCGCGCAGATGCTCCGCTTCGAACCGGAGCGCGAGCGCCAATTCGGTCGAGCCGATCTGTGCAGCCCGCTCGATGATCCGGTCCTCGACGTCGGTGACGTTGCTCACGAAGGTGACTCGGTATCCACGCCATTCCAGGTACCGGCGGATCATGTCGAACACGACCGCGTAGCGACCGTGGCCGAGATGCGGAAAGTCGTACGGCGTCGGCCCGCAGACGTACATCGACACCGCTCCCTCGTTGCGCGGGACGAACTCGACCGGCTCCCGCCGAGCGGTGTCATAGATGCGAAGCACGAATTGAGGCTAGCCAGCAACGCTCGTCGCGCCGAGCGGGTTTGCCGGTCGCCGGTCGGGCGCGATCAGCCGCGCGTCAGCAGCGCGACCGCCCACACGGCAATTCCTTCGGAGCGACCGATCGCGCCGAGCCCTTCCCCGCGCTTCGGCCGAATCGCGATACCGATGCCGTGCCCCATAGGTTCGCGGGCCCGAACGAGCGCGCCGCCGACGTTGGCGACCATCGCGTCGATGTGCGGTGCGAGCTTCGGTGTTTCGGCCGCGACGACGATGTCGACGTTGTCGATCCACCAACCCGCGGTCGAGACGCGCTGCGTCACGTCGGTGAGCAACGCGATGGAGTTCGCGTCGCGATACCGCTCGTCGTCGGCGGGAAAGAGGGTGCCGAGATCGGGCAGACCGGTCGGCCCGAGGATGGCGTCGGCGACGGCGTGCGCGACGGCGTCGCCGTCGGAGTGTCCCTCGAGTCGGGCGGCTTCGGCGATCTCTACTCCTCCGAGCACGAGCGGCGGCTCGGATCCGAAGCGATGGACGTCGAACCCGAGCCCGACCCGGCTTCTCACAGCCGCGTTCCTGCGTCGAGGAGCGCTTGCGCGAGCTCGAGGTCGTCAGCGAGCGTGAGCTTCAGGTTCCGCCGTTCGCCGTCGACCACCACGACCCGGCCGCCACCAGCTTCGACCAACGCCGCGTCATCGGTGGTGGTGTCCTCGTGGCGATGCGCGTCGCGCAGCACCCGAGCACGGAAGGCTTGCGGCGTTTGCACCGTCACTAGTCCGTCGCGCGGGACCGTCTCGATGACGGCGTGGTCGCGCACGCGTTTGACGGTATCGACGATCGGTAGCGCGGGCACGGCCGCGTCGGCGCCATCGGCGATCGCGCGGACCACGGTCGCGAACAGCTGGCGCGAGGCGAGCGGGCGGGCCGCGTCGTGCACCACGACGACCTCGGCGTCGTCGGGAACGCACGCGAGACCGGCTCGCACGGAGTCGGAGCGACTGGCGCCGCCGGTCGCCGTCCGTACTCCGGGGGGCGCGATCCAATCCGATCCCGAGGGCAACACGGCGACGACTCCGTCGCACGCCTCGCGGGCGACGCCAACAGCTCGGTCCAGGACGCTGATCCCCGCGAGCCGCAAGAACTGCTTGGGCGCGCCGAAGCGCTCACCGCCGCCCGCGCCGACAACGATGGCCCAGGTCCGCATGCCGGACAGTATGCGGCACCGGGCCGTGAGGAAGCTGGCTCGGTCCGGGCCGCTGCCAAAGGCTGCGCTCAGAACGACTCGCGCTCGGGCCGCGCGAACAGGAGGCGCCCCGCGCTGGTCGGCACGACGGATGTGATCTGCAGCATCACTTCGGGTCCGCCGACGAGCTCGCTCCCCTCGTTGACGACGACCATCGAGCCGTCTTCGAGATGTCCGACACCCTGACCCGGCTCCCTGCCCTCTCGCGTCAGCGCGACGCGCACAAAGTCGCCGGGTACGACCGCGGGGGCGAGCTCTTGCGCGAGCCGCCGCAGGTTGCACGTCGGCACTCCCTGAAGTTCGGCGTTGCGCGCGAGCGGTCCGTCGTTCGTCAGCAACCGCAACTCGAGCCGGCGAGCGAGGGCAATGAGCTTCGCGTCGACGGCGTCATGTTCGGGCACTTCGTCTTCGAGCACGTACACGCGCACACGGCCCTCGCGCTGCAACACTTGCAACGCTTCGAGACCGCGGTTGGCGCGGCGGCGACGCGAGTCCTCCGTGGAGTCGGCGAAGCCCTGCACCTCGTCGAGCACGAACCGCGCCACCATCAGATCGGCGCCGAGTACACCGGCGCGAGCGAGCGGCAGCAGCTGACCGTCCATCACGACCGACGTGTCGACGAGCAAGCCGTCACGCGCGTCGAACGGCTGGGCGCGCACGAGCGGACGCGTCGACAAGCCGAGCAGCTCGAGGACGGCGACGCTCTGCCGGGCGAAGATGCGATAGCCGAGCCATCCGATGATCCACGCGATCAGGCCGGCGAGTGAGACCGCGAGTTCCGCGGGCAGCAACAACGCCAGCGGCAGCACGAGCACGAGTGCGAGCCCGGCGCCGGCGATGGCGCCGAGCGATCCCGCGAGGAATCGGGCCGGCGAGCGGGGCTCGACGCGCTTCTCGACGGCGCCGAGGGCCCGGTCGAGTACACGGCCGAAGAGGCCGCCGCTGACGTAGCCGAAGAGGCATCCGAGCATCCCGACCAGGCCCTGGGACGTGGTGCCCAGGCTGCGGGATGCCCAGAATGCCGCCGCGGTGCACAGCACCACGACGAACATGCGGACGCCTTCGACGAACATGACCCTCCCAACGCACTCCCCCATGAATTTCGGCAACCGCCGCGGCCGCTTGATGAGACGCGGCTGTGGGCAAGTCGTGCGGAAGTGCGCATCTGGTGCGTCCCGGCCGGCGCGCCCCGCCTCCGGTAGCCTCCGACGGGCGAACACGACGACGAGACGAGGGCACCACGGTGCTCGGCATGACCGACCACTTCGCGACCTTTCCGCCCGAGTTGCTCCAGCAACTCGAGGGTCGAATGACGGAAGCGCGCTATCGCCGCGGCGACGTCATCTTCGAGAAGGGCGACCCGGCGAACAACCTGTTCGTCGTGCTCTCCGGGCGCGTCGCGATCGTCGCGCGCGCGTCGGACGGGCGAGAATCGGTGATCTCCGTGCTCGGCCCGGGCGCGCTGTTCGGGGAGATGTCGCTCTTCGACGGTGGTCTGCGGACCGCGAGCGCCCGAGCACTCACGAGCGTGCACGTCGTGTGCGTCGAGTTCGCCGACGTTCGCGAATTGATCAACACCCGTCCCGAGGTGTTGTGGACCGTCGTACAGATTCTCGCCCAGCGCTTGCGCGCGACCGACGAGGCGCTCTCCGACGCGATGTTCCTCGACGTCACCGGACGCACCGCGAAGCGGTTGCTCGAGCTCGCGGGGAACGATGACGAGTTCCAGATCCCGCTCACGCAGGAGGAGCTCGCTGGGATGGTCGGCGCGTCGCGCGAGCGCGTGAACAAGGCCATCGCGATGTTCGTGAAGCTCGGTTGGCTCGAGACGTCAGGCCGCAGCCACTACCGCATCCTCGATCGCGCCGAGCTCTCGGCGCGCACGATCATCTGAGAGGCTGCGCCGCTGATCCTCGGCTTAAGTCGACGGCAGGATCCAGGCGAGCGCGCGCTGCCAGCACGCGGCGGCGTCGTCGGCGCGATGCACCGGACGATCGGGATCGTGCACGAATCCGTGGTCCGCGCCTTCGACGACGACGATCTCGCAATCGTCGCGGTCCTTCCACGCCTCTCGAAGCGCCTCGATGTCCGCTGCGGGCGTCCATGGGTCCACCGAGCCGAAGATCGCGAGTGTCGGGCACATCTGCGCCGCGACCTCGAGCGGCTCGATGCGGTGACCGGGGCCGCCCCATCCGTCCGGCGTGCGCAGCATTCCGTAGAACGGAACGGCGGCGTCGAAGCGATCGCTCGCGGCGGCTTTGAACACGTAGTGACCGCCCATGCAGAAGCCGATGATGCCGACCCGCGCGACGTCGTCCTGGACGACGAGGAGATCAGCCGCGGCCGACATCACCTCCAGTTGTTGTCCGTCGTCGAGATCCTTCACATGTGCCATGCGTTGTTCGACGGTCGCCACATCCTCCGCCGGCAGTCCGGCGAACTGCTCGATTGCGCACACCGCGAGCCCGTAGGTCGCGAGCCGCCGCGCCATGTCTTCGAACAAAGGACGTAGGCCACCCATGTCGGGGTGCAGAACGACACCGGCACGGGGAACACCATCCGGCCGGGCGTGCACCGCCGGGACGTCGATCCCATCGACGTGCAGCGTCCGGGACTCGACCGTGACCTCGTAGACAGGACCCTCGCGCAACGCTCCCATGGGCGCGAAATGTATTCGCTCACCGATCCGGGATCGTGCGCAACGGGTTCGGAGGCGAGGCGACGCCCGCGATCGAGATCGTCTTGTCGCGTGACCTCGTCCCGCTCACGACGGAGACGGCCGACCGTCGAACGCCGAAGAGTCGCGCGAGAAATCGCTGCAGCTCGGCGTTTGCCTTGCCTTCGACGGCCGGTGCCGCGATGCGCACGCGTAGACGATCGCCGGAAACGTCGACGACTTCTGACCGGCGCGCGCCCGGCGTCACCCGGAGGCGGATGGTGATCCCGGTGTCGTGTGCCGACCACCAGCCTCCGAGTTCCACGCGGCCTCCCAATCGGCTTGCAACAACTCGTACTCGACGTCGCCGTGCTCGCTCCCGTCGATCGGATCCGTCCACTCGAGGAAAAACGTACGCACGTAACGCAAGCCGCAGTGTTCCATCACGCGACGCGAGCCAAGGTTGACGGTCATCGTTTGCGCCCACACGCGACTCGCGCCGAGATGCGTGAACGCATGCGTGATCAGCGCCTGCGAGCCCTCGGTCGCCAGCCCCTTCCTCCACGCCTCGCGCCGCAGTCGGTAGCCCAGCTCACGCTCGTCTCCGTCGTCGTTCGAAGGGCGCAGCGCGAACCAGCCGACGAAAGGGCGTCCAGCGCGACGAGTAGGTCGACATCGTCGAGCGTCAACGCGCGCAGCGTGAGCCGTTCCGTCTCGAAACGATCGAACGCCGAGTCCTGCAAGCCGAAACGGTCGAGCTATGCGTAGCGGTCGAGGATTGAAGTCTCGGCGACGCGCGACAAGCCGTCCTTGATCGCGCGGGCGCGCGCCTCGCCGACGCCTTCCACTTCGACGAGGTCCGAGATGCTCGCGCGCATGATCTTCGGCAGTTGACCGAAGCGCTCGACGACGTGCTCGGCGATCGCTTCCGGCAGCCGAGGAATCTTGCTCAGCAAGCGATAGCCGCGCGGTTGCAGCGACGAATCGAGGTCCATCTCCGGCGCGAGGTGGAGCAGGCTCGCAACTTCCCGCAGATCGAGCAGTTCCTCGTCGGACAGCTTCGCGAGTCTGCTCGTGACCTGCTCGAGCACCCAGTCGGAAGACTCGACGAAGTAGTCCTTGCACACGAGGCGGCGGTCCTGATCGACACCGCCGGTCAGCTCCTCGAGCTGCAGTTCGACGAGCCGGCCGTCGTTGCCGAGCTCGACGACATAGCCCTCGATCTCTTCGGCGATGCGCCGCACCATCTCGGCCCGCTGCAGCACCGTCACGACGTCGCGCACCGTCACGAGGTCTTCGACCTCGAGCGCGGACAGCGCGCCGGTGACACCGTCGAGGCGCGCCTTGTAGCGACCGAGGATCTGCAGCGCTTGGTCGGCACGCGCGAGCACGCGTGGGATCACGTCGAGGGTTTGCTTGTTGCCCTGGTAATGGACCGAGACGACGCTCATCTCCTCGGACACGGTGATCACCGGGACCGCGATCTGCCGGGCCACACGTTCGGCGGTGCGGTGCCGGGTTCCGGTCTCGTTGGTCGGAATGTCCGGGTCGGGCACGAGATGGACGTTGGCACGCGCCACCCGCGAACCATCGGACGCGAGGATGATCGCGCCGTCCATCTTGGCGAGCTCCGACAGTCGCTGCGGCGTGAACTCGGCGTCGAGGAGGAAGCCCCCCGAGCAGATGTTGAGGACTTCGGGCCCATCGCCCACGACGATGAGCGCCCCCATCTTGGCTTGCAGGATGCGGTCGATCCCCTCTCGGAGCGGCGTGCCCGGCGCGACGAGGCGCAGGGCGCCGAGAAGAGCTTCCGATCGGCGTGGCGCCAACGGGTCCTCCAGGTCGGATCCAGGTCGGAAACTGAATACGAGGGTACCAAGCCGTGAGCGGCCTTGGTCCGCCCTGTGAAGGAGCCGTGACCCGGTCGAGAAGGCGCTCGACGCGGGCGGTCAGACCCGGACGTCGGCGACCAGAGCGGCCTCGAGCGCTTCGCCGAGGTCGGCGACCCGCTGCAGCGTCATTCCGGGGACATCTGGCGTGGACATCGGCACGACGGCCCGTTGGAACCCGAGGCGCATGGCTTCGCCTAGGCGCCGCGGCGTCAGGGGGACGAGACGGACTTCTCCACCCAACCCGAGCTCGCCGACGACGACCGTCTCCGGGTCGACCGGAACGTCGCACCGTGCGCTCGCGATCGCCAGGGCGATCGCGAGGTCCGCGCCCGGCTCCGCGACGCGCACGCCGCCCGCGACGCTCGCGAACACGTCCTGGTCGCCGAGCGGTAGGCGGGCGCGACGCTGGCAGACGGCGACGAGCATTGAGAGCCGGCTGTTCTCGAGGGACTGGGCGACCCGGCGCGGTATCGGTGCGCCGGTCGCGGCCACGAGCGCCTGCACTTCGATGCACAACGGCCGGTTGCCCTCCATGATCGCGGTCACGACCGATCCCGAACCGCCCGGCCTGCGATCGGCGAGGAACAGCGCGCTGGGATCAGCGAGAGGCGCGAGACCGGCCTCCGTCATCTCCATCAACCCGAGCTCGTCCGTCGCGCCGAACCGGTGCTTGAGCGCGCGCAGCATGCGCAGCGCGTGATGGCGATCACCTTCGAACGAGAGCACCGAATCGACGACATGTTCCAGGACGCGCGGCCCCGCCAGTGCTCCGTCCTTGGTGACGTGACCGACCAGCACGGTCGCCACGCCCAGCTGCTTAGCGAGGCGAACGATCCGTTGCGCGGCGTCGCGCACTTGCGCGACTGAACCGGCGGCGCCGGGCGCGTCGGGATCGAACACGCCCTGGATGGAATCGATGGCGAGCACGTCGGGCCGCATGGCCTCGACATGCGCGCACACCCCCGGCAGCGACGTCTCGGCGACGACGAGCAGGTCAGGCGCGAGCGTGCCCAGCCGCTCGGCCCGCAGCCGCACTTGTGCCGTGGACTCCTCGGCGCTGACGAGCAAGCAGCGGGCACCCGCTTCCGCCATGGTGCCGAGCGCTTGCAGGACAAGCGTGCTCTTGCCCATGCCGGGTTCGCCGCCGATGAGCGTGACGGAACCAGCGACGAGACCCGACCCGAGGACGCGATCCAGCTCGGAGACGCCCGTCGGTCGCCGGGCCGCTCCGAGCGGGTCGACCTCGACGAGCGGCACGGGGACACTCAACGGTTCGATCGAGTCGCGCCGGCCGGACTGCGCCTCGTGGGCCAGCGAGCCCCACGCCCCGCAATCGGGACAGCGACCGAGCCACTTCGCCGTCTCGTAGCCGCAGGCGGCACAGC
>JBKPCL010000221.1:0-19498 GCA_046727335.1 Actinomycetota bacterium | reverse complement strand
ACCCGCAACGACGAAGATCCCGGATGACGACGGTCAGCTGAATCTGCCCAGGGGCGGCCGTGCCGAGCTGCCCGGTAGTGGACAACGTGATTACTTCGCGTGACTGCTGTCCATGGTGAGGCGCGCAAGTAGCCGCCGTTCGGCACGCCCGGGTACGCGAGCTTGGATGAACCGGCGACCCTGCAGATCCGGGCGATCTGCGTGGCTATTGCCTGGGTCGGTCGCCGCTCTGACGCCGCTGCCGGAGGACGGGATGATCGTCGCTGCATCCACCACGTTGCTCGCTGACTCCGGGTCTGGCTGCAAAGATGGGGTGCTTGCGTGGGGGTGGCTGGTCGCGGGCAGCATCGCCGGCCCGCCAACGTCGCCGTGGCCGAGCCGACTCTGCGCGGCCGGGTGATCGCAGCGTGGCCCTCGTTCGCCTTGACGGCGTCGTATGAGCTTTTGATACGTCAGGTACGCCGTGGTGCGGCTGGCGGGGATGCGTACGATCGGCGGCCGCGAGAACCGCCGCCCGCAATGCCGGCCATTGCACTTGACATAGTCAAGTGTCAAGCTTTACTAAAACATTGCTATGACAGCTTGGCGGGTGGGGGCCTCTCATGGCGCACAACGTGGGGCGTAGTTTCTGGGTCAGGCTCTCGCTGGCTGCAAGCATTGCTGCATGGGCGTCACCGTGACCTCGAAGCCCGACGAATCCTCCGGCCTGTCCTTCGCGGTCCCGGCGCCCACCGGGAGCGGGCTGGAGATCGGTCGGCTCGCCTGGTCAATGACGGCCGATACCTCTGCGGTCGAGATGACGCGTGCACCGCGCCGATGCCATTACCCTGCAGGCGATCCGGCCACTCACGAACCCGGGCGAGCGTCTGCACTCGAGTGTTCGATGCCCATGACGAAGGCGGTAAGCCCGATGACACCGAGAATCGAGAACCTCGCGACTGATCGCCGAACTCGCGTGCTCTTCGGGAGCAAGTAGTGGCTTCCCCGGAGAATCTGGATGCCGCCGGCCAGCGCCGTGCCGACTCGTTTCGGCTGAGCGCGCCGCAGATTTCGCTGCCGAAAGGCGGCGGCGCGATTCGCGGGCTAGGAGAAAAGTTCGCCGCGAATCCGGTGACCGGTACCGGTTCGATGACGGTGCCGATCGCTGCCTCCGCGGGCCGCGCGGGCTTCGGCCCCGGTCTTACGCTGAGTTATGACTCGGGCGCGGGCAACGGGCCGTTCGGTTTCGGCTGGACGCTGTCCCTTCCCGCGATCTCGCGCAAGACCGAGAAAGGACTCCCGCGCTACGAGGACGTCAACGAGTCCGATGTGTTCATCTTGTGCGGCGCCGAAGACCTGGTGCCCGAATTCCGGCGCGATCCGACGCGCGATCCGCCCGACAACTGGGTCGAGGTCGACGGCGCGCCCGTCGTGTACGAGGACGTGCGCCAGGTCGGCGGTGCGAGCTATCGCGTGCGCCGGTATCGCCCTCGCATCGAGGGATTGTTCGCGCGCATCGAGCGCTGGACCAACGTTGATGATCCCGGCGATTGCTTCTGGCGCTCTATTTCACAAGACAACGTCACGACGTGGTACGGAAGACGCGGCGACAGTCGCATCGCCGATCCCGCCGATGATAGCTGCATCTTTTCGTGGCTGATCTGTGAGTCGTACGACGACAAAGGCAATGTAGTCGAATACGAATACCTGCCGGAGGATACCCGTGACGTGGATTTCACGCGCGCCAGTGAGCGCAATCGCAGCCGCTCCGCGAACAGCTACCTGAAGTTTATCCGCTACGGCAATCACGTGCCGTATCTGCCCACGCTCGGCCGCGGCCCCTGGCCGGCACCACCGGATGATGCCTGGTATTTCGAGATGGTCTTCGACTACGGCGAGCACGACGCCGAGGATCCGTTGCCTGATGACGGTGATACGAACGACTGGAAACGTCGCAACGATCCGTTCTCGTCGTATCGCTCGGGTTTCGAGGTACGCACCTACCGGCTATGCCAGCGCGTGCTCATGTTCCACCATTTCGAGGACGCGCCCGACGTGGGCCGGAACTACCTCGTGCGCTCGACCGACTTCACCTACTCGTATGAGGAAGATCCCGCGAACGCACGCAATCCCGTCTACTCATTTCTGCGTGCAGTCACCAATTTCGGGTACGAGCGCGATGGAGCGCCGGGCGGACAACCTTATCGCAAGCGTGCGTTGCCGCCCCTCCAATTCGAATACACGCGCCCGGACGTCGACGAAACGGTGCTGGAGCTGACCGGCGAGAGCCTGCGCAATGTGCCGTACGGTCTCGATGGCGCCGCATATCAATGGGTCGATCTCGACGGCGAGGGGATCACAGGCGTCCTCACCGAACAGGCGGAAGGCTGGTTCTACAAGCGCAACCTCAGCCCCGCCAATGTCGTCGCGCAGACCGACGGCAGCGTGCGGACGGAGGCGGCGCTCGCGCCACTCGAGCTGATCGCGGCCCGGCCGAACGCCGCGCTCGCCCCGGGCGGGGCACAATTCATGGACCTCGCGGGCGACGGCCAGCCCGATCTCGTCCTGCTCGATGCGCCGGTCCGCGGGTTCTACGAGCACGAGGAAGGCGCGGGGTGGAAGAGTTTCCGTGCGTTCCCCGCGCGGCTCAACCGAGACCTGCACGATCCGAACCTGCGCCTGGTCGACCTCGACGGCGACGGCCACGCTGACGTCCTCATCACCGAGGACGACGCACTGGCCTGGCACCCGTCTCTCGGCGAGGAGGGCTTCGGCCCCGTGCGGCGGCTGTCCAGGCCACGCGACGAAGAACGCGGCCCTGCGTTGGTGTTCGCCGACGGCACCCAGTCCATCTACCTCGCGGACATGTCCGGCGACGGGCTCACCGACCTCGCGCGCATCCGCAACGGCGAGATCTGCTACTGGCCGAACCTCGGCTACGGAAGCTTCGGGCCGAAGGTGACGATGGACGGCGCGCCGTGGTTCGACGCGCCCGATCAGTTCGATCAGCGCCGGGTGCGCCTCGCCGACATCGACGGAACCGGGACGACGGACATCATTTACCTGCACGGCGACGGTCCGCGCCTGTACTTCAACCAGTCGGGCAACGGGTGGAGCCAGCCGCAGACACTCGCGACGTTTCCGCGCATCGACAACGTGGGCGACGTGAGCGTGCTCGACCTGCTCGGAATCGGCACCGCGTGCCTCGTATGGTCGTCGCCGCTGCCGGGCGACGCGGGCCGGGTCATGCGCTACATCGACCTCATGGGCGGACACAAGCCGCACCTTCTGGTAAAGGCGCGCAACAACCTGGGCGCGACGACCGAGGTGGAGTACGCGCCGTCGACGCGCTTCTATCTCCAGGACAAGCTGAACGGCACGCCGTGGACCACGCGGCTGCCGTTCCCGGTGCACGTCGTCGAGCGCGTGAGCGTCTCGGACAAGTGGCGCGGCACCACGTTCACCACCCGCTACAGCTACCACCACGGCTACTTCGACGGCATCGAGCGCGAGTTCCGCGGCTTCGGGCGCGTCGAGCAGACCGACGTGGAAGACTACGGGACCTTCGCCGCGGGCAACGCCGCGAGCCCCTACGTCACCGCTGACCAGCGGCTGTTTCAGCCGCCCGTCAAGACCATCACCTGGTTCCATACGGGCGCGTTCAGCGAGGCGGCGCCCGGGCTGCTGCCGTTCCGAGACGAGTTCTTCCCGGTGTGGTTCGCGGCTTCGCGCCCCGGTGCCGCCGGCGGGCCGGGCGGCTTCGAGGAGAGCTCGCTGCCGGATCCGGATTTCGCCGACGCCGACCTGACGACCGACGAATGGCGCCAGGCGCTGCGGGCCTGCAAGGGACTGCCGTTGCGGCAGGAGATCTACGAGCTCGACGTCGATGCGCTGCGCGCCGGGGCCGAACAGCGCGTGAAGCTGTTCTCGGCCAGCTGCCGCAACTGCCACATCGACCGCCTCCAACCGCAGGCCTTCAATCGCCACGCGGTGTTTCTCGTCACCGAGAGCGAGGCGCTCACGTACCACTACGAGCTCGACCTGCGCGCCTCGCCGCCGCGGCCCGACCCGCGCGTCGCGCACACGGTGAATCTCCGGATCGACGAGTTCGGCCGCGTGCTGGAGTCCGTCGCGATCGGGTATCCGCGACTCAGCACTGCCCTCGATGTCACTCTGCCGGTGGCGGCGCGGCAGCTCGCCGCCGACGTGCAGGCCGAGCTGCACATCGCGTACGTCGAGTCCGCATTCACCGCGGAGCTCCCAGAGACGCAGTTCCCGGACGCGCACCGGCTCGGGCTACCCTGCGAGACGCGCAGTTACGAGGTGACAGGGCTGGAGTCGCGGCTCGGCGCCGGCGGCTACTTCGCCCTCGATGACCTGCGGGCTGCCTCGCTGCACAATGCCGCGTCGCTGGAGTACCACCAGCAGCCCGATCCAGCCGGCCCCGCGCGGCCGGTGCAGAAGCGGATCGTCGAGCACGTGCGTTCGCTGTATTTCGACGACGCGAGCGACACCGGCGCTCCCACGGCGGCGCTGCGGTTCGGCGAGCACGGCCCGCGCGGCCTCAAATACGAGGACTACAAACTGGCGCTGACCGAGAATCTGCTCGCTGCCGTCTTTCGGGTACCCGGTGCGGCCGGCGCCGTCGTCGACAGGCTGTCCGACGAGGTGGCGGCGGGCACCGACGTGCGCGCGCTGCTGGATGATCCGGCGCGTAGCGGCTACGTCGACGGCGCGACCATCGACGTTGCCCTCGCGGCGCAGTACTGGATGCGCTCTGGTGCCGCAGGCTTCGATGCCGACGCCGCGCAGCACTTCTTCCTGCCACGACGCTACACCGACCCGTTCGGCAACATCACCGAAGTCGCGTTCGACGCGCGCGATCTGCTGATCGAATCGAGCACCGACACGCGCGGCAACGTGACGCGCGTGCGGGACTTCGATGGCCGCGTGCTCGCGCCGCGAGCGCTCGAGGACGCGAACGGAAACGTCACGCGCGTGGCCTTCGACGTGTTCGGGTTGCCGTGCGCCGTCGCGCTCGAGGCCGCGGGGGACAGCGTCGGCGGGCTCAATCTCGCGCTGCGCGATCCGCCGCCGCAGGACCTGGCGCACTTCCTCGGGCGCGAGCCTCACAACCCGCCGACGGCCTACGCGGAATCGTTGCCGCGCCGCTGGCTCGATGCCGCGACGACACGCTTCGTCTATCACTTCGGCGAGGTCATCGACGGCAATGTGACGACCTACGAGCGGTATCCCGGCGCGGCGGTTGGAATCAGCCGCGAGACGCATGTCGCATCCCTGGCGGGCGGTCAAACCAAGCTGCAGGTCGAGATCGAATACTCGGACGGCGGCGGCGATGTGCTGGTGAGGAAGGCGCAGGCCGAGCCGGATCCTGCGAGCAATGCGCCAAGTCGGCCGCTGCGCTGGATCAAGAGCGGCAAGACCGTGCTCAACAACAAGGGCAAGGCCGTCAAGCAATACGAGCCGGACTTCAGCGCCTTCGAGCACCGCTTCGACCCGGGCGAAGCCGCCGCAGATATCGGCGTTACCCCGGTCATCTACTATGACGCCCCCGGGCGCGTGATACGCACCGAGTTGCCCGACGGGAGCTACAGCCGTGTCGAGTTCTCGCCGTGGCACGTCGCGACCTTCGACGCGAACGACACGATCGGCGAGCGCGCCAATGCCTGGTACGCGCGCAACTCGGGGGCAACGGCGTCCGCGGACGAGCGGCGGGCGGCGCACCTTGCGCTCGGGCACCGCGACACACCCGTGCGCATCGTGCTCGACAGCCTGGGCCGCGACGTAATCGGGATAGCGCACAACCGCCTGCCGGACGCGAATGGCCCCGTGACGATCGACGGCGCTAAATACCGTGAAGAGTTCAACCTCACGTTCACCAAGTTCGATGCCGAGGGCAAACCGCTGTGGATCCGTGACGCACGCGGCAACCTCGTGATGCAGTACGTGACGCCGCTCAAGGCCACGCGATTCGCGGACGAGCCGAACGAGGACGTGCCGGTCGGCGTCGTTCCTTGTTACGACGTCGCGGGAAATCTCCTCTATCAGCACAGCATGGACGCGGGCGACCGCTGGACGCTCATGGACGCGGCGGGGAAGCCGATGGTGGCCTGGGACCGGAACGATCGCGGCCCGAATACGGCGACCCACGAGAGACTCTTCTACACGCAGTACGACGAGCTGCACCGGCCCGTATCGCAGGAGCTCATCATCGACCAGGGCGCCGCCGTACTGCTCGAAGCGTTCGAGTACTGCGATACGGCGCAGCCGAACGGTGCCGTGAATCTCGCCGACGCGCGAGCGCGCAACCTCATCGGCCAAGCCGTGCGTCACTGGGACTCGAGTGGGTTGCGCACCCTCGAGCGCGTCGACGTCTCCGGCGCGCCTGCCCATGTCACGCGTGCGCTCGTCGTGGCGACATCCGTCTCGCCCCAGAGCATCGTCGACTGGAACATCACGAACCGGGAGGACCGGCTCGAGGGCGAGGTCTTTCATCAGATCACGGACTATGACGCGCTGGGGCGCGTCACACGGCTTTACAACTGGCATCGCGACATCACCTTCGGTCCCAACGGTGATACCGACTCGCCAGGGGCGACGAATCGAGTCGCGGTCTACGAGCCCGCGTACAACGAACGCGGAGCGCTCCTTTCGGAGCGGGTCCACCTGCGGGCCGCGAAGGCGACCGGCGCGGACGGACGCGTGAGCTTCACCGCGAATCCGCGGTACAGCGGCGCGGCCATCGGCGAGATCACGTACGACGTGAAGGGCCAGCGGCTAACGCTGGAGCTCGGCAACGGCACTCAGACGCGCTACACGTACGACCCGCTGACGTTCCGCCTCACGCACCTCGTCACGCGGCGCCGCGGGGCGGTGGCGGCCGGGGATTGCACGAGCAACACGGCGAACGCTCCCCGCCCGAGCCGGCCCTGCGGGGTTCAGAACCTGCACTACATCTACGATCCCGTCGGCAACATCACGCACATCCAGGACGACGCGCAGCAGACCATCTACTTCCACAACGCTGCGGTCGAGCCGAGCAACGATTACACCTACGACGCCCTCTATCGCCTCATCGAGGCGACGGGTCGCGAGCACGCCGCCGTGCCCACGCCGCCGCGGATGCGCGAGGGACCGTGGCCCGAGGTCACGTTTCCTTCGCCGCACGCGCTCCGCAACTACAGGCAGACCTACGCGTACGACGCGGTCGGCAATTTCGTCGACATGGTGCACGTCGCCGGCGCGGGTAGCTGGACGCGGCACTACGAGAACGAGCCGGACAGCAATCGCCTGCGGCACACCTGGTACGGCAACAACATGCTCGCGGCGGTCCGCTACCGCCACGACGCGCACGGCAACATGCTGAACCTCAACCGCCGCGAGACGCCGCCGCCGCGCGACCCGGCGGACGACTGGGGGCTCGACCTTCGCTGGGACTGGCGTGACATGATCGCCGGCCTCGACCTCGGCGGCGGCAGTGTCGCGCGCTATCACTACGGCGCCGACAAGCAGCGCGTGCGCAAGATCATCCAGAAACAGGGATTCATCGAGGACCGCATCTACCTCGGCGGTTACGAGCTGTATCGCCGCTACCGCACCAGCAAACCCGACGATCCCGTCGAGGAGATCGAGTCACTGCATCTCATGGACGGCGACCAGCGGCTGCTCCTGATCGACGACGTGATCAAGACTGACCGACGGCATGCGAACGGCGCCCCGTATCGCACCGCACCCATCTACCGCTACCAGTACAGCAACCACCTGGGCTCAGCGTGCCTCGAGCTCGCCGACGACGCGCAGATCATTTCCTGCGAGGAATACCACCCCTACGGTACGAGCGCGTATCGCGCGATGAAGAGCAATGTGGAGGCACCGCCGAAGCGTTACCGGTTCACTGGAATGGAACGAGATGAGGAAAACGGGCTGGGATACCACTCTGCGCGATATTTCGCACCGTCACTCGGGACGTGGACGAGCTGCGATCCCAAGGGCATCGAAGCCGGCCTGCACCGTTACGCCTTCGTCAGAAACTGCCCGACCAAATTCAGGGATCAGACAGGCACCGTGGAACAAATGGAGCTCGTCGAGTCCATTGAGATTCCGACCGTTGCGCTCCGCAACGAGTTTGCACATTACGACACGATTGGGCAGTATTGCGCAGCCGAGACACATTCGTGGGGTCTGAACCCTGATGACTATGTTCTTGGACATTCCGCTGATACTCCGCATTTCTCCAGCCCCGCCGGCAAACCGCAGATCATCAGCCCGCAGACCAAGACCAGCAATGCACTGCAGTCGGTGCAAGAACGCGCGGCGGCGCAGGCTGTGCGCGCACGGAACGATGCGCTCCGGGCCCAGGGGAAAGAAGGGCCGCTGGAGTTCGTGCGCGAGCGTCGGGTAGACGTGACAGCGGAAAAGAACATGCAGCACGACGTGGAACTTCCGCAAGAAGTAAAGGACATGGTGAAGAACCCCGACCCCAAGAAAAACTACAACGCCGCGAAAGCTGAGCAAGTGAAGGCGGACTATCTCGCACGGAATGACGCGACGATCGAAAGCATGAAATCGAAGTCGGCCGCTTCGACCACGGCGTCGGAGCCGGCGCCGATGCCGTCCGAGCCTCCGCCGCCGACGTCTAGCGAGCCGGGGTCCAGCAGTCTTACTTCCCAGTCGGCTGTGTCAGAAGCGGCGTCCAATAAACCGGTGCTGCAGCCCAATCCTTCCGAGGCGTCGGCTGTGGGCGCCCTGGAGGGCAAGGTGAAGATCAACCCGGGAGGCAAGGCCGTCAAACTGGCAGCCAACGTTGCTCCGGCGGTGCTCACTGCGTATGGGACGTACTTGTACCTGGGGAATGAGCAGCACGCGGCTGAGATCATGAACAAGGGGCCGGAGTCGCTGACGGCCAAGGATTACCTCTTCATGGATTCCTTTGGGTACACGTTCAAGGGGATCGATGCCGCCTCGATGAAGGGTAAATGGGAGCCCACCATTGGACACAAGCTCGAAGACCGATTCTGGGGTGTATTGAACTGGGCGGACGTCGTGATGAGGACACGTCCTATTCCTCTGCTTTCCTCACCGTCTCCCGGGGGAATGATCTAGATATGGAGCGAGTCTGTGACCCCGAAAGGTTCACGCACTCGGACCAAAAGCCACCGGCAGAATCGTTCGTTGTCACAGGAATGATCCTTGGCGCCGACTCACGATCCGCATGCGCTGAAAAACGATCCGCCGACCTTTTCATCTGTGTCTACCCTGCGAGCGATCCGCCGCAGCTCATAGGCGAGTCGCACGCGCTCTTCAACACGCCGCGGAAGGCGAGATCAACGTGGACCTGAAGGAAATCGCATCCCGCGTCTCGGAGTTCGAGCAGACCCTCGGGGCAGTCAAGCTGCTGCTCGCGGGGCAGGGCGAAGATGGCTGCGATCTGCCGCTCACGGCCGTGACCGACGCCGGCATCGAGTTCCTCGTGGCGGAGACCGGCTTCGCGCGCGAGCGAGTGACTTCGCTCGTATGGGCCGCCAAGCTCGAAGAGCAGACGGACACCCCCGCGCCGACCGCCCCGGCGCGCGCCGCCTCGAAGACCCCCGCTGCCTCGAAAACCGCCGCCACGTCGAAGAACCTCGCGGCGCCGAGGACCCGGACGACCCAGATCCCCGCCGCCGCGTTCTACGTCTGGCTGCGGCGCGGGTGGCCAGCCGAACTGGACGCGCTGCTCGCCCGCTCCACCCCGGACTTGCTGGCCGACCTGGAGCAGGGGATCGCCGCCAACCTCGTGCCGCGTGACCTCGCGAGCCGCCTCGACCAGATCGGCGCTGCGCTCGACGCGCTCAAGGCGGCCCGCGCGGTCGCGCCGTCGGCTCCGGGCACGCGGCCCTCGGTCGGGGACGTGCTCGACACGCTGCCGAAGAAGCAGGCGCTGTCGGCTCAGGGAAAGCTCACGTTCGCGCGCCTGCTGAACGAGTACGGGGACACCGAGGAGCTCTGGAAGCAGGCCGAGAGTGCCGGGCTGGGACGCGCCGTCCCGGCGTTGCGGCGCACGTTCGCGCTCGATCGGCTCACCGACGGCCACGCGCCGCTGGTGCGCGCGCTGCAGGGCAAGACGGACGCCGCCCGGCCGGCCTCGGTCGAGTTCCTCGTCACGATGGAGCCCGCCGAGTGGATCGATCTCGTCTACGAGCACGGCGCACCGCCCGGCAGCGGACTCGACCGCGACGCGTACATCGACCAGCTGCAGGCGAACGTCGAGCGCGCGTTCCCGTCGCAGCTGCTGGCCCGCCACCTCGAGCGCCGGCTGGCGCCCGATCAAGGGTTCCCGACGCGCCAGGTGCTCGAGTTCCTCGACGCGCATCCGGGGCTCGACCTCACCGCGACGCCCGTCGAGCCGCTGCTCGTCGCGGAGGGCCACACCGGCGACCAGCTGCGCGAGGCGATGCTCCAGTTGCAGCGCGTCCGCGCCTTCACGCGCGGCGGCGAGGAGACGGCGCAACTGGTGCATGCGGGCTTCGGCTCGGCCGCGGAGGTCGTACACGAGGGGGTCGCGGCGCTGGCGCGGCGCCTGCCGGCGCTTCCGACGGGGCGCGTCGAGGCCCTCTACGCGGGCGCTCAGGGCGTGGTCACGACTGCGATGCTGCTCGCCGTCAACCACGACTTGTCCTCCAGGACTTCGCAGGTGGCCGTCATGCCAGCGGCGACGGACGTCGGCGATTCCGTCGCGGATGACTATCCGAGCCTGCGCACGCTGTTCGGCGACCTCGACTACTGCGAATGCCTGCACTGCCGGTCCGTGCTCGGACCGGCGGCGTACCTCACCGACATACTGCATTTCCTGGAGCGCTCGCCGCTCCAGGCGACGGGAGCGCTGTCGCTGCCGAACCTCGAAGCGCACGTCGACGCGGTGCTCGAATTCGCGGCGGGCGGCACCGTGCTCGGCGCGCTGTTGCGGCGGCGTCCCGATCTTGCCGATCTGGAGCTGTCCTGCGAGAACACCGACCGTGAGATTCCGTACGTTGATCTCGTGCTCGAGATCCTTGAGAACGCGGCTGGCCTGCCGTTCGTGGTGCCGCCCGCGGCCTATGCCAACGTCGACGTCGCCGCCGCGTTCGCCAGCGGCACCATCCCGCAGGAAGTGCGCGACGCGCTCGCGCAGACCGACATCACGATCGGGACGGTTCTCACGATCAGCGAGTCTCCCCTCTCGGCCGCGCTCGGGGCCAACGGCGTCGGCTGGATCATCAAGGACGGCTCGCGCCGGTGGACCGTCTGGTACCTTAAGCCGCAGCTCATCTACGGCATCGCCGGCGCGAGCGGTCCCTATGTGCCGGGTCCGCCGCTCACGGACGTGCAGGGCGCCGTCGCCGCGCTCGATCAGGGTCGCTTCAACACCGAGCTCGCCGACAACCTGTCGGCGGGCCTGCCCTTGGCCGGCCCTCCGACGATCACCAAGAGCGCGGGCACGAGCACCTTGTTCGAGCAACTCTGGCTCGCGCGATACCGGCGCGGTGTCGCCGTGCGCATCGACCTCGGCACGGGGCACGCCGAGGTATTCGCGATGGATGGCGGCGGGAATCCGCCGCGCAAGTACCGGTGGTCGGTGCAGACGGCCCGCGCTGTCTGGAGCAGCTTCACGAACAACGCGAGCGGAAAGCTCAATCCGAACGTCGCGCAACTGCTCGCGCTACCGGTCAACGAGACGTACCTCCAGGTGTTCAACACCCGGGAGAAATGGTGGGAGCTAACAGTCGAGAACTCGGCGTGGCTCGCGTTGGTCGGGCTGCTCGCGGTGACCTCGTTGTCGTATCAGAACTCCTCACTCGTCGGCGATCTCAGGGCCACGCCGGAAAACCGCAATCCCGCCGCGTATGCGAAGCTGCGCGGCGCGAAGTTCCCGTGGACGCTGCCTTTCGACCTGTGGACGGAGGAGACGCGTGCGTTTCTCGACGCAATCGGTGTTTCGCGCGCGAGGCTCATCGACGTCGCGCGGCCGCAGGCACGGCTCACTGAGGAGGCGGCGGTACTCGAGCGGCTGGGTCTCACGAAGTCGCAGGCCGATCTGATCTCGGCCGTTGCCCCAGCGGATCCATGGACTTACTGGGGACTCGACGAGCAGGACAACCGGATCGAGGATCACATCGCGGGCTCAGACCGCACCGGTGACTGGGACACGGTCCTCACGAACCTCTCGATGCTGCTGCAGCAGTCTGCGTTGAGCTACCGCGAATACCTCGATTTCCGGCAGACGCAGTTCGCGGGCAACGACGTCGGGGTGCTCACTCCGCCGAACGAGTGCAAGACCAGCAACATCACGCTGCAGATGACGAGGCCACAGCTTTCCAGCCACCTGCAGCGGATTCACGTCTTCACCAGGCTGTGGCGCGGCCTGCAGTGGAGCATGCGCGATCTCGATTCGGCGCTGCAGGCGTTCGGCGGCACGACGGCCGACCCGATGCTGCGCGATCTCGCGATGCTCGCGCGCCTGCGCACCGCCACCGGGCTGCCACTTTCCGCGCTCACCGCCTGTATCGACGAGCTCGGAACGCGTCAGTGGGCCGACTATCCGTCGGAGGGTACGCCGATCCTGCCGTCGTTCTACGACGCCGTGTTTCAGCGCGCGGCGCTGCGTCGCTCGGCCGGCTTCGAGGAGCTTGCGGCCGGCAATCTTCCCGGTGGTCCGATCTCGGCGCGGCTTGATCTCGTAGCCGCCTCGCTCGGCGTGAAGCCGAGCGAGGTCGACGCGTGGCTCAACGGCAGTCCTAATCTGGCGATCGCCGACGAGCTCACGCTCGAGAACCTCTCGCGCCTGTATGCGGCCGCTTCGGTGTGCCGTGCGCTGCGCATCGCCCCGGCGACGCTGCCCGCAGTGGCCGAGGCGCTCGACGTCGATCCGGGTCTGTTCGCCACGCTTACCGTGCCGGCGACACGCGCGGAACGTGCGCGGCTGCGCGCCGGCGCATTGCTCGAGCTCGCCGAGCGCGTGACCGCCGTGCGCGCGACGGATCTCGACCTGGAGACCCTCAGCTACTTGCTACGCAATAGACGCCTGCCCGGCGCCGCGCCGGGCGCGTTGGCGCAGGTCGAACAGCGTTTCGCGCGCATCCTCGCGGACCTGCGCGCTGCGCTGCAGGGCGGCCGCGTGCTCGCCGACGTCAGCACCGCCAATCTAGGCCGGCAACTCGCACTGCGCGGCTGGTACCCGGCGCTGATCGAAGCTGCGCTCGGGATCGATGGCCTCGGTTACGAGCCCGCGGCCTCGGTCGAGATCGCCCTGGCCGCCGCCGCGGCTCCGCCGGCCATCCCGCTCGATCTCCGCTCGCGGTTCGTTTTCGAGGAGCTCGATGCCACGAAGGGCACCCTGCGCTGCCGCGGAACGCTAGCGGCCGCCGACTTCGCCGACCTGGGTAACCGGAACCTCTTCCCCGCGGCGCGGGTGACGGCGCTCGAGACGGCGTATTCCGCCAGCCTGCAGGCGCACGCCGACGTCGTGGCGCGGTACATCCGGATCCTCGAGCTCGATTCGCTGCCGCGCACGCAGGTGACCATCAGCGTGATGGCGGCGCCCGCGATCCCCGGTGCCCTCGCCGGGCGGCTGTCGTTCGATGCGCCGTCCACGCTCACGTTGACCGGCTGGCTCACCGACGAGGAGAAAAAGGCCTTCACGGACCTCAATCCGGCGCTGCAGAACCGGGCCGATGCCCTGCAGGCGCAGGCCGAGAACGCGGTCCCGGCGCCGTCGGCCTCGACGGGGACGGCCGCGCTTGACCTCCTGCGCGAACCGGACGTCACGGCGCGGGTCCGCGTGATGCTGCTGCGGCTCGTCCCGTACCTCGAGCGCGATCTGCTCACCCGCCAGCTCGCGGACGCCCTGAATCTCGACGAGACGGCCGTCGCGCTGCTGCTCACAAAGGCGAAAGCCGACGGCAGCTTGCTCCTCGCGGTATTCACCGATGCCGCATTCCTAAGCTCCGACCGCGCGGCCACCTTGGCCCGCGGCACGTCGCCGCGGCAGTTCGCCGCGCTCGACCTGCTCGACAAGATCGCGACGCTCGGCGTCCGCTTCAGAGTCCGGCCGGAGCACTGGAGCTGGATCACGGACCACGATTTTTCCATGCTCGACGTGCTCGCGCTGCCGACCGGCCTGGCGAATGCCGCCGTCGCCTTCGACAACTGGCGTCGATTCGCCGATGTCATGCGCCTGCGCGACGTCCTCGACGACGGGCCGGCCCGGCTCGCGCGGATGGCAACGGCACTCGGCGGCGCGGGATTCGCGGCCGCCATCCATACGGAGTTCGCGCAAGCGTTCGAGTTGCCGCCCGGCGAGGTGGCTGCGGCGTGCGGCCCTGGCCTGCTGGCCTTCGACGCCGGGGGGCCGGGCGATTACGCGAATCCCAGCCGTCTGCTCCAGCTGGCGCAACTGCTTCACGTCATGCGCTCGATGGGCACGACTGCCGCTGCCATCGAGTCGCTCATTGGCGCGTCGCCGGACCTCACGGTGTCGACGCTCGCCCGCGCGATCTTCGCCGCGAACGTCGACACGGCGGCGCTGACTGAGCGGTTGCGCCCGGTGTCGGACCGGCTGCGGACGGCGCAGCGCGACGCCCTCGTCGCGTATCTCGTGCAGCGCGACCGGCTCGCCGACGTCGATGCGCTCTTCGACCGCTACCTCATCGACGTGCAGATGGGGTCGTGTATGACCACGTCCCGCATCAAGCAGGCGATCTCGTCGGTGCAATTGTTCGTGCAGCGCTGCCTGCTGAATCTCGAGGGCCAGGGGACCAGCTCCGCGACCCGCGTGAGCCCCGACTCGATCGACGCGCGTCGCTGGGGGTGGATGAAGTTCTACCGCGTATGGGAGGCGAACCGGAAGATCTTCCTCTACCCGGAGAACTGGCTCGACGTCACCCTGCTGCCGGGCCGATCGCCGCAACTGCGCGCGCTCGAGAGCGATCTCGCGCAGATCGAGCTCACCCAGGACACCGCCGTCGAGGCATTCCTGCGATTCCTTGAACGGCTCGCGCAGATCGCGCACCTCACGGTGATCAGCATGGCGCAGGAGCCGGGAGCCGACGGCCGACGCACCGTCCACATCCTCGCCCGAACCGAGAGCGACCCCCGCCGGTACTTCTACCGCACATGGCGCATCACGGCCTCGAACTCGATGTGGTGGAGCGCCTGGGAGGAGATCCGCCTGTCGATGGCCGCCGAGCACGTGAAGGTGCTGAGCCACCGCGGCACGGTATTCATCGCGTGGCTGCGCACGAGCGCGGCCATGGAGACGAAGCTATGGCAGGTCGAGCTGAGCCTCGCGCAGCGGCGTGGCGACGGCTGGGAACTCGTGTCCAAGAGCGGCCCGGCGTTCACTTACCCGATGCTGGCCGGCAAGGACGAAAAGACCACATTCGCGCTGACCGGTGGGAGCACCGCGAATCAGCTCGTGCTGAACTGCTGGGGCGCGGAGGACCTGCCGGATCCCGCGCTTGCGATCCAGCCCGTTCCGCTGGTCCTGGAGCAGTCGGTTCGGCGAACCGGGCAGGCGACGGTGTCCATCTTCGTCCACGGCACCGTGTTGCAGCAGAGCGCGACGACGCCGACTCGCTATCGGGCCGCTGCCGGTGCCACGGTCGAACTGCTGTTCGATGGCGTCAGGCAGACCACGAGCCTGTCCACGGCGAACGGCAGCTATACCATCGGCGTGTCCATCACGCACGCCGCTGCGCACAACGCCGTTGTCTCCGTCCGTGCGACGACTCTCGATCCGGTTCATCCGCCGGGCGTGCTGCGCTTTCTCGTGACCGAACAGCCGATTACTGTCGACGACAGCTCGGGTGACCTCTACTCGGTCCGCTACGCGGGCGATCTCGTCGTGAGCCCGCCGCGGGACTTCGCCGATCCGCCGCCGCCGACGGATCCGGACCGCGCAATGCGCATGAAGCTGCTGGGCAATTTCGTCTGGAAGACCGGTGAGCCCATCGTCTTCCTGCCGGGCGCTTCCATGAGCGGCACGCTGCAGGTAGGTACCGAAGTCGAATCGTATTCGTCCGGATTCCGCGAGAAGGCCGTGCGGCAATCGGATGAGCTGGTGGTGCCCACGTCGCTGACTCCGCTCGCGGCCTCCAGTCCGGGGCGTTTCTTCGTCGTCGCGGACGGCGACTACGCCGCCTACCGCGACGACGAGAAACAGATGTACATCGTGCGCGATGCGTCGGGGAAATTCACCGTGCTTCAGGATGGCAGCGACTTCGTGGCGGACCTGGTCGCGGATCTCGCGCAGTCGAGCCTCGAGGTGGCGTTCTCGGACAGCGACGCGACTCTACCGGTGCCCGTGGGTCTCGATCGCGTCCAGCTGACGCAGGACTCGCAGCTGGAACGGGCCGTCGACTATTCGCGGCGGTCGCCGTGGGGCGACTTCAACTGGGAGATCCGTCACCACGCCGTCATGCTGGTCGCGACGCAGTTCATGCGCGCCCAGCGCTTCGCCGACGCGCAGCGCTGGCTGCACCTGATCTTTGACCCGACGCGCGACGAGGCCGGCGACGCGCGGCGCTTCTGGCGCTTCCCGCCGTTCCGCGATGACCACGGGCCCGCGATCGAGGACCTGCTGAAGGATCTCGCGCAGGGCAGGATCACGCTGCACGATGAGATCGACGAATGGGCCGAGAATCCATTCCAGCCGCACCTCGTCGCGCGCCAGCGAATTCGCTCCTACAAGCTCGCGGCGGTACTGAAGTACGTGGAGAACCTGATCGCCTGGGGCGATCAGGAGTTCCGCCGCGACACCATCGAATCCATCAACGAGGCGACGCAGCTCTACGTGCTCGCGGCGCGGCTGCTTGGCCACCGCCCCGCGCCGTCACCGAAGGCGCTAGTGCCGCCGAAGAGCTACCGCGACATTCAGAACCGACTCGACGCATTCTCGAACGCGTGGATCCCGTGGGAGGCCCCGCTCGCGACGGGCGGCACGGCCGGCTCTGTCAAGAGCAACCTCCAGCAGCAAGCCGATCCCGAGGTACTGTTCTCCCTCGGCCGCCTGTACTTCTGCATTCCGGGCAACGAGAAGCTCGGCGATTACTGGGACACGGTCGCGGACCGCCTGTTCAAGATCCGCCATTGCATGAACATCGAGGGCGCCGAGCGGCAGCTGCCGCTATTCGAGCCGCCGATCGATCCGGCGCTGCTAGTGCGCGCGACGGCGCTCGGGCTCGATCTCGCGAGCGTGCTGCAGGAACTCGACGTGCCGGCGCCGCTATACCGCTACAACGTGCTCCTGCAGAAGGCACTCGACATCTGCGCCGACGTGCGCGCACTCGGCAGCGAGCTGCTGAGTGCTCTGGAGAAGAATGACGCGGAAGGGCTCGCCCGGCTGCACGCCGGCCACGAACTGCAGTTGCTCCAGGCCGCGCGCACGATCCGCGATCAGCAAAAGCAGGAGGCCGAGGCAAACCTCGTGGCACTGCGCACCGCGCGCGAAGTGACAATGCAGCGCTATCTCAGCTATCAGCGGCTCATGGGCAACCTGACCGTGATCGCGCCTGCCGAAGGCGCGCTGGTCACGCTCGAGAACTCGACCCTGCCTGTGAACCCGCCGGGCGCGGGGGATTCCGACCTGCAGGGACTGGCGCTGCTCACCAATGAAACCACCTACATGGGCCAGCTCAAGCAGTCCAACGACTTCGGCCAGGTCGCGGGCTCGACGTCGACGCTGGCGGGCGTCTTCCACACGATGCCGGATATCTCCGTCAGCGTGAGCCTGTTTGGCATCGTGGGCGCTTCGACCGTGACAGGCGGCTCGCACCTGGGCGCGGCGGCGAGCGCGGTGGCGAGCGCATTCGACACTGCCGCAAGGGTCTCCGCCTACCAAGCGGGACGCAGCCAGACGATCGCAGGCTATCAACGGCGGTTCGACGAATGGCGCTTCCAGTCCAACGTGGCGGCACGCGAGCTCGCGCAGATCGACAAGCAGATCGTCGCGACGAAGATCCGCGCGCAGATCGCCGCGGCGGAGCTAGAGAATCACGACAAACAGGTCACGAATGCCGAACAGGTGGACGAATTCCTGCGCGACAAGTACACGAACGCGGAGCTGTACTCGTGGATCAGCGGGCAGATCTCGGGCGTGTATTTCGGCATGTACCAGCTCGCGCACGCCATGGCAAAGCGCGCCGAGCGCGCCTTCCGCCTCGAGCTCGGCCTCCCGGATTCGGCCTTCATCGACTACGGCTACTGGGACAACCTCAAGAAAGGATTGCTCGCCGGCGAACGTCTGCTGCTCGACCTGAAGCGGCTCGACGCGGCGTACATCGAGCAGAACCGGCGCGAGTACGAGATCGTGAAGCACGTATCGATGCTGTCGCTGGACCCGCGGGCGCTCGTCGAACTGCGACAGAACGGATGGTGCGAGCTCGAGCTCCCGGAGGCCATCTACGATCTCGATCTTCCGGGGCACTTCATGCGCCGGATCAAGTCCGTGAGCGTCACGATCCCATGCGTCGCGGGACCGTACACAAGCGTGAATTGCACGCTCACGCTGCTCAAGAGTTCGATTCGCCGCTCAGCGAGCGCCACTGGCGGCTTCGCACGCCGCGATGACGGCGCCGATCCCGATTCACGGTTCACCGACGATTTCCGCGCGATTCAGTCGGTGGTCACCAGCTCCGCGCAGAACGACCCCGGCCTGTTCGAGGCCAACCTGCGCGACGAGCGCTACCTGCCGTTCGAGGGCGCAGGCGCCATCAGCCGCTGGCATCTGGAGTTGCCGGAGTTCCGCGCGTTCGACTACGACACGATCGCGGACGTGATCCTGCACGTGCGCTATACGGCGCGCGACGGCGGCAGCGAGCTGAAGCAAGCGTGCACGAGCGAGCTGACCACGGCGCTCAACGCGATCCAGAACGAGAGCACAGAGAAGGGGTTGATGCGTCTCATCAGCGTGCGCCAGGAGTTCCCGAACGAATGGCGGCGCCTCATCACCCCCGCGGCCGCAGCGGCCAATCCGGGGCAGCCGCTCGTGATCGCGAAGAGCAGGTTCCCGTTCCCGTTGCAGCGCAGCGACCTCGAGATCACGCGCATCGACGTGATGGTCGCACCCGCCGCAGGGAAGACGCTGGACGCGTTTCCTAAGCTCGGTGTCGCGAAGCCGGATGCGGACCCACTCCATCTGGTGGACGCGGACGCGATCGGCCCGCTGCTCGTCAGGACCGCGGAATGCGCGGTGAGCGTCGCGGACCTCGATGACGACGCGCACTGGACACTCACGCTGGGCGGATCCGCGGCCGCCATCACGCAATTCCGCGAACACGTCGCCGACGTGCTGCTACTGTGCCACTACCATGTGAAGCCGCGTGCTACGCCCTGAGCCTAACGTGGATCTGGGATATCCACTTAGCCGGAGTAGGCTGACCTGGTGGATTATCCCCGGGCCGGGGCGCACTACCCGCGGTCGACTGGTGAGTTCCTGGCGTGGTTCGGCACTGATGAGGACTGCCTGGACTACCTGGAGTGGCTG
>JBKPCL010000220.1:0-23081 GCA_046727335.1 Actinomycetota bacterium | reverse complement strand
AAGGCCTGGCCGACGAAGTCGTGGCCGTCGCGCGTTCCTCGCAACGCGACGAAGCACGCTCCCGGGCGCAGCGCGCGCGAGTCGAAGGCCCACGAGTCGACCGACGCGCGCGGATCACCTCGCACGTCGGCCGCAATCGGTCGGGCGATGTCAGCCGCCGTCATCGACGACAAGTGCCCGCCTCCAGCTCTTCCCGAGCAACGAGCCGGTCGTCGAACGGCACCGTCACTCCCCCGGCCGTCTGTCCAATTTCATGACCCTTGCCCGCGATCACGACGACGTCACCGGTGTTCGCGGCGGCGAGTGCGCGCCGAATGGCCTGCCTGCGGTCGAGCTCCACTTCCAGTGGCTGGACGTCGCCCGGCACACCGGCGAGCACCTCGGCCGCGATCGCGGCCGGGTCCTCCGAGCGCGGATTGTCCGAGGTCAGGAAGGCGACGTCGGCGAGCGTGGTCGCAACCGCACCCATCAGCGGCCGTTTGGCGCGATCGCGGTCGCCGCCGCAGCCGAACACGACGAGCACTCGACCGGCAGGGGAGACGAGAGTGCGGGCCGCGCCGAGCGCCGCCTCCAACGCGTCGGGAGTGTGCGCGTAGTCGACGACGACGGCGAAGTCCTGGCCCGCGTCGACGCGTTCCATGCGTCCGGGCACGACGACCGGCGCTCCCAAGCCGTCGATGATCGCGTCGAGGTCGTAACCCGAGAGTCGAGCGGTGGTCGCCGCGGCGAGTGCGTTGGCAACGTTGAACGGTCCGACCAATGCCGTTCGCACAGGGACACGCGTGCCGTCGGAGCTCGCGAGCGTGAACGTGGTCTCCTGCGGCCCGAGCGCGACACCTTCGGCGACGATGTCCGCGGAGCGATCATCGACCGCGAACGTCGTCACCTCGATGCCCCCGGCGGATGCACGGTCGCGCAACAGCCGGCCATGCGCGTCATCGATGTCGATTGCCGCTCGACGCGTGAACGCGGGCGTGAAGAGACGCGCTTTCGCTTCGAAGTACGCGTCGATCGTGCCGTGATAGTCGAGATGGTCGTGGGTGAGGTTCGTGAAACAGGTCGCCGCGAAGTGCGTGCCGTCGACGCGGTGCTGGTCGAGTGCATGCGACGACACCTCCATCGCGACGGTCGCGGTTCCCGCATCACGCATCGTTGCGAGCAACGCCTGGAGATCGGTGGCCTCCGGCGTTGTGTGCTGCAGCTCGAACGGCGCGTCGTCGATGCGGGCCCCGACCGTCCCGACGACACCGGTGCGGTCGCCCGCCGCCCGGGCGATGGACTCGAGCAGATACGTCGTCGTCGTCTTGCCATTGGTCCCCGTGACACCCAGCACGCGCATCGCTTGCGAAGGCTCGCCGTAAAAGCGAGCGGCCAACGGTCCGAGAACCCGCCGCACCGACTCGACGCGAGCCTGAGGCACCAGGATGTCGAGCCAGCGTTCGACGAGCAGCGCGACCGCACCGGCGGCGACAGCCGCACGTGCGTAGGCGTGGCCGTCGGTCGTCGTTCCCGGGATGCAACAGAACAGTGATCCCGGTCGGGCATTGCGGTTGTCATGCACGACGGACTGCACGTCGACGTCGCGGTTCCCACGTAGCTCGCTGACGTCGAGGCCGTCGAGGAGGTCGTGCAGGCGCACGCGCCCCCCTAGTTGTTCTGGGACGTATCGGCCCGGAGGCTAGTGGCCGATCCTGGCGCGCCCGTGTTCGTGCTCTGCGCGGTGACAGTCGCGCCTCCTGATGTCGCGAGCGCGGTTCCGTGCGGTACCGCGCACGGAGTGCCCGAGTGTTGTGCGGTCGCCTGCGCGGCCACGTACTGGGTGTTGGCCGGATCGTCCGGCGGGACGCGGTACTGCGTGATCGCGAACTGCATGATCTCCGAGAACACCGGCGCCGCGGCTGCGCCGCCGTACTGGTTCTTCGGCTCGTCGAGCACGACGATCGCCGCGAGGCGCGGATTGTGCGCGGGAACGTACCCGATGAACGACGCCATCGTCGTGTCGGAGTAGCCACCCTGCGGGAGCGCCTTGTGGGACGTGCCGGTCTTGCCCGCGGTCGTGTAGCCGGGGATGGCGGCACACGCGCCGGTGCCGTTGCTCACGACACCTTCGAGCATGCCGGTCATCTCGGCCGCGGTCGTGGCCGACACCACGCGGTGACCGGCTTTGCGTGGTATCGACTGTTTCTGGCCGTCGGTGCCGATTGTCGCCGACAGGAGGCGAGGCGGCACCGACACGCCGGCGTGGGCGATGGTCGTGTACGCGTCGAGCATCTGCACCGCAGTGACGGCGACGCCGTAGCCGATCGCGCTCGCTGCGAGGCCGGTCGCGTAGTAGTGGTCGGGGTCGAGGAGGAGCCCTTGCGCTTGGTACGGGAAGTCGACGGTCGTCGCCTGGCCGAGCCCGAAGGATCGCAGCGCATCGGCGAGCTCGCGGCGCTGCAAGCGCTGGGCGATCATGATCGTGCCGACGTTCGACGACTGCCGAAGGATGTCGGCGGTCGTCCACTGCTCGGGCGGATGCGACTCGGCATCGTGGTAAGGCTCGAGCTTGGGGTCGACGCTGATCGAGTCGGGGACCGTGAACCACGTGCCGGGCGACACCTTTCCATGCTCGATCGCGGTGGACAGTGTGATGAGCTTGTTCGTCGAACCGGGCTCGAAGAGGTCGGCGAGCGGCCGGTTGTGCTCGTGCGCGTTCGCAACGCGCGGTGGTGACGTCGACGTTGCGCCTTCGACGGTTGCCATCGCGAGGACGTCGCCATCCTGCACGTCGACGACGACGGCCATGCCGCCTTTCGCGCGCGTCGCGGTCACTTGATCGAGCAGCGACGACTCGACCTCGAACTGCATGTCACGATCGAGCGTGAGCACGACGTCAGTGCCGCGCCGCGCTTCGACGCGGTGGCGTTGGGTGTTCGGTATGTCGTGGCCCTGCTGATCTTGTTCGACGACGAGCTCGCCTGGTTTGCCCGCCAGCGTCTTGTCGTACAGATACTCGAGCCCGTCGAGCCCTTGGCCGTCGGTACCCACGTCGCCGATCACCGACGCGGCAACCGAGCCGGCGGGATAACGGCGTGCCGACTCCACCACGAACCCGATACCGGGTAGCCGCATCGCCTTCACCTTCGCGGCGGTGGCGTCATCGACGCGGCGCGCCACGTACCTGAAGCGATGTGCGCGGTCGGCGAGCGTGCTGACGAGCTGCGCCTGATCGACACCGACGACGGGCGCGAGCTTCGCCGCCTCACCGGTCGGATCGGCAACCAAGTGAGGATCGGCGTAGACCGTCGCCCGCTCGACCGACATCGCGAGGTCGCGGCCGTTGCGATCGAAGATGCTGCCGCGTTCGGCGGGCAACGGAACGGTGCGGAGCCGCTGCGCCAGCGCGATCTCCTTGTAGTGAGTGCCGCTCAGGAGCTGCAGCTGGCCGACGCGCGCGGCCAACACCGAGAACACGAAGATGACGGTTGCGCTGCAGAGCCCGAGCCGTCGGGCCGGCGACGCCCGCTGATGAGCCGCGGGCGCGCGTTTATGGGTCGGCACCGAGGTGTCGCTTTGCTTCGTCCCAGCTCTTTCCGAGCGTGACGGCGGTCGGATCCTCACGTACGCCGCGCGGTGCCGCCTGTGGTGCGACCAGCGCGTCGACATGCGGCGCCGGCACCATGCCCTGCTTCGTCGCGGCGGCGACGATCGCATCCGGCGCGGACAGGGTCGCGACCTGTTCGCGCAGGCGCTCGTATCGCAGTTCTTCGGTCGCACGCTCGCGCGCGAGCCGGTCGAGCTGGAACGTGTGCTGCACCGCGACGACGTGGAAGCCGACCAGGACGAAGATCGAAGCCACCGTCAACAGGCCGAGCCCCCACATGGCGAGACGGGCGCGGCGACGGCGGCGCCACATCTCGGGCGCGACGCGCAGGTGTCGGGGCCGCGGGTCGTGGGCAGGACGCGGTCTCGGAGGAGCCGCAGGCCGTGCCCGCCGAACCGGCTCGGCGGACGGCGGACTCATGCGATGTCGGGCAGGTCAGGACCGGCTGAGGTGCCGAACGGTCGCGGCAGCCGTTCGACGGCACGAAGGCGCGCGCTCTCTGCGCGCGGGTTCGTCGCGATCTCGCCGGCGCGCGGCCGCAGGGGCCGGCGGGTCAGGACGCGCACGAGCGCATGGCGTTCCGGTTCACCACGTACCGGCAGCTTCGACGGTGCTCGGTGCTCCATGTCCTCTCCCGCCCACCGGGAGAACGTGTCCTTCACCATGCGGTCCTCGAGCGAGTGGTACGCGAGCACGAGCACGCGCCCCTGGGGCCCGATGACATGCACGGACTCGTCGAGACCTTCGGCGAGGTTCGGGAGCTCACGGTTCACTTCCATGCGGATCGCTTGGAACGTTCGGCGCGCGGGATGGCCGCCGCGCCGGCGGGCCGGCGCCGGGATCGCGGAGCGAATGACGTCGACGAGCTCCTTCGTCGTGAACAGCGGACGAGCGGCGACGATGGCCCGCGCGATTCGCCGCGCGAACCGCTCCTCGCCGTACCGAGCGATGACCTCAGCGAGCTCCTCTTCCGGATAGTCGTTCACCACGTCGGCCGCGGTAATCGTCTGGCGCGCATCCATACGCATATCGAGTGGCGCGCTGTACCGATACGAGAAACCCCGCTCCGGCCGATCGAGTTGCGCGCTGCTCACGCCGAGGTCGATCAGAACTCCCATGACTTGCTCTCCTTCGCCGTGCCGTTCGACCAGCGTTCCGAGCTGCTCGAATCCTCCATGCACCACCTGCGCCCGCGCCCCGAACGGCTCGAGTCGGGCGCGCGCGGCCGCCACGGCATCGGCGTCACGGTCGATTCCGAGCAGGCGCACGTCCGGTCTCGCCTCGAGCAGCAACGCCGCGTGGCCTCCACCACCGACGGTGCCGTCGACGATGAGGCCTGCCGGCACGGGCAGCAGGAGCTCGACCACCTCCCTCGGCATGACCGGGAGATGCGAGAACTCCGCGTGCACGTCTGTCTCCTCGCCGTATCGCCGGAGCCGTTGGACCGCCGAACCCGACTACAGCTCCCCGGTCGACAAGCGCCGAACGGGATGTCTCCCCCGAAACGGCATCGGCTGAAAGCGGGCGGAGTAGGGGCCAACAACCGCGCCGGCCGGGGAGCTGAAGACGGGCCCGGAGCGGGCTCCGTGTATGTCAAAACCTCACATGAAGTCGGCGATGCCTTCGCCTTCCACGATGGACGCGATGCCCGCGCGGTCGCTGTCGTGGAAGCGCTGCGCATCCCAGATCTCGATGTGGTCGAAGCTGCCGGCCACGATGACGTCGCGCTCGAGGCCCGCGTACTCGCGCAGGTGCGGCGGCACGGCGACCCGGCCCTGCTTGTCGGGCGTGATCTCGACCGCGCCGGCGAAGAACGCCCGTGCGGCCTGACGTTCACGGGTGCCGCGCTCACGCGCGTCGCGGAGCTTGCGGGCGACCCGATCGAACTCGCTGGATGGATAGACCGCGAGGCAGCCGTCCAGCGCTCTCGCCATCACTGCACCTTCCTCGAGCTGCTCACGAAAACGGGCCGGGAGGATGACCCGACCCTTCGCGTCGAGGGAGTGCTGGTGCTCCCCCAAGAACATCGGCCGCGCCACCACCTGGAACCGGTGTGGGGATCCACTCCCCTTTCCACCACCACGCGCCACACTATGCCACTATTCTCCACTACGTCAACCCACGCACCCCACTCCGTCCCCGTCCACCCCTCCGGTGGACGCCGCACCCCACGCGTGCGGCGGGGTGGCTCGCGCATCGAGGAGCACCCATGGCGATCTGGTTCACCCGCGACCGCTCTCAGACCTCTTCCGTCATGACCGATGATCAGCACGTGGGAGAGGACGCGACGAGCTCGTCGCGCGGCAACGAGCACGCGATCGACGCCCTGCGCGCCGTCGCGAACGAGCGCGCCCAAGATGACGTCGCCGAGGTGTGGCGTCTCCATGAGGCCGCGGTCGAGGCGGAGTACCAGACCCATCGCCTGCTCGCCGGCGGCGCGGCGCGGCGCCAACTTCGCGACGCGTTGACTGCCGAAGCCGAGGCGTTGCACCGCCTCGGCTACGACAGCTTCGCCTCGTTCGCGGCGGCGAACGGTTGGAAACGCCCCGAAGAGACGTCCGACCACGACGGCGACGACTCGATCGCGCGCATCAGTGAGCTCCTCGGCGAGTTGGGACTCGACGCGGGCAGCGACCCGCTCGCGGCAGCCAAGCAATTCCTCGGTACCGTCGACACCACGGCGGTCGACACACCGCTGACGACGATCGCGCCAGTCGGGAACGCAGGCATGGCCGAACTGCGGACGGCTCACGAGGAGGAGCTCGACATCACTCGCGACCTCGAGGACATGGACGTGGATTTCGAGCGCGCCGACGCGCGAGCTCAGCGGTGGCACGCCCAGCTCGAGCAGGTACGCGGCGAGCTCGCCGCGTCGATCGCGGAGCGAGAGGCGGCCGAGCGCGCCGTCGAAGCCGCGCGGCGAGAGTTCGCGCCGCTTCGCGAGGAACTGATTTCGCTGCAGCAGTCGATCGAAGCATCGAGCAGCGACCTTCAGGCTCGTGTCGCGGAGCGGGACGCCGCGCTTCGAGCGAAGGAGGAGCTCGAGGCGCAGCTCACGGGCGCCCGCGCCGATCTCGACGAGCGCGGCCGCGAGCGTGACGACGCGCGCACCCAGCTGTCGATCGCGCACGAACGCATCGACGAGCTCGAGCTCGCAATCGCGGCGGCCGAGGAGGCCGAGCGTGTCGCTTCCGCCGAGCTCGCAGCGCGGCAAGCCCGCATCGACGAGCTGCAAGAGACGCTGGCGGTCCTCACGGCAGAACGCGACGGCGCGCGCGCCGAGGTGGACAAGCTCACTGCGCAACTCGAGGGAACGCAGAGCACGCTCGACGCGCTCGCTGCACACGCCGAAGAGATCGAAGCGGAACTCGAAGCGACCCGCCTGTCCGCGCGCACGACTCACCCGCCGGCGAGCGGGTTTGACCCCGCCCGCGATACCAGCGCGGAGATCACCGAACGAGCCCGTGCCGATGCGGACGCGCTGCGCGAGCAGGCCATGCGTGAAGCCGAGGCGATCCGGCGCGACGCACTCGTGACCGCGGACGGCATCCGGCGCATCGCCCAAGAAGACGCTCGCCAACTCCACGCGCGCATCACCGAAGCCGCGTTCGAGGAGGCCCAGCGAGGCGATCGGATGGCCGCGCTCCTCGATCGGGTCAGCCGCATGGAGCGCAAGCTGTCCAAGCAGCGGCGACGCCTGAACAAGACCGTGGAACGGCTCGAACGAGCCCAGCGATCGGAGCCGACGTCGTCGCACGCGGATCGCACGGCACACGCCCGGCGCGACGCCGACGACGCGCGGTCGGCCGCCGCCGTCCAGCGGCGTCGCACGCGCGACGAATTGATCGGGCTCCTCGCTCGCCTCGTCCGAGACGTCGAGCGCGACGAGTACTGACCCGACGAGACGACGAATTTGACGCATTTCGCGGCGCAAAGGGCTTCAGTGTGCGGGCGTACCGTCCGACGCAATATCCGTGCTTCAGCAAGGGGTGGAGCGCGAGCTGGCGTCCGAAGACGAGCTCGCTGCCGCGGACACATTGGCTGACGATTCGGCAACCTCGGTAGACGCCGCGCCCGC
This sequence comes from Actinomycetota bacterium, assembly GCA_046727335.1. GTDB lineage: Bacteria > Actinomycetota > Acidimicrobiia > IMCC26256 > PALSA-610 > JBKPCL01. The sequence continues at coordinate 15,417 of JBKPCL010000220.1, read as the reverse complement.
CGGCGACGGCCCCGAGCCGCGCGACTCGGGCGCGGGGAAGGCGCCGTGGGCGCAGCCCCGCAACCGACCTCCGTCGACGGGCCGCATCGGCGAACTCATGCTCGAGCGCGGCCTCATCACCGGCGACGACTTGGATGCTGCGCTGCAGCGTCAGCGCCAGACCGGCCGGCGCATGGGCGAGACGCTCGTCGAGATGGGCGCGCTCTCGAGCTTCGATCTCGCTCAGCTCCTCGCCGAGCACCTCGGCGTCCCGTTCGTCGACCTGCGCACGCACCCCGCGGACCTGATGCTCGCGGCGCTCGTGCCCGACGAGGTCGCGCGCCGCTACGGCGCGCTGCCGCTGGCGCGTTGGGACGGCCAGATCGTGATCGCGATGGCGAACCCGGAAGACGTTTTCGCACTCGACGACCTGCGCGTCCTCACCGGCCAGCCCATCCTCACCGTGATGGCCGATCCCGAACAGCTTCGGGAAGCAATCGGCCGCGCGTACTCACGGACCGATGTCGAAAGCACGGTCGGCGACGCCGCCAGCGACTACGAAGACGACTTCGACACCGCGCGTCTCCACGAGGTCACGACCGAGGACGGTCCGATCGTCCGCCTCGTGAACGCGCTCCTTGAACAAGCCGTCGACGAGCGCGCGTCTGACCTGCACATCGAACCGGGGGCGGATCGGGTGCGCGTGCGTTTCCGCGTCGACGGTGTCCTGCACGACACGTCGGAGACGCCGCTCGCGGTCCTGCGACCGGTCGTGAGCCGCGTGAAGGTCCTCGGCGCCCTCGACATCGCGCAGACGCGTGTCCCCCAGGACGGTCGGTTCTCCGTGAACGTCCACGGCCGGCCGATCGACGTTCGTGTCGCGACGCTGCCGACGGCCAACGGCGAAGCGATCGTGATGCGACTGCTCGACCGCATGCGCGGCGTCATGGACCTCGACGGCCTCGGACTCACCGAAAGAGAGCGGGCGCGCTACGAGCCGGCGTTTCGCGCGCCGCAGGGCGCGGTCTTCGTGAGCGGGCCGACCGGCTCGGGCAAGACGTCGACGTTGTACGCGACGCTGATGGCGATCAACACGCCCGACAAGAGCATCGTGTCGGTCGAGGATCCCGTCGAGTACCGGCTCGACGGCATCAAGCAGATCCAGATCAACCCCCGAGCGGGCGTGACGTTCCCGAGAGCGCTGCGATCCATCCTGCGCGCGGACCCTGACGTCGTGCTCGTCGGCGAGGTGCGCGACGCCGAGACCGCGCACATCGCGGCCGAGTCGGCGATCACCGGGCACCTGGTCTTCTCGACGCTGCACACGACGCGCGCGGCCGCCGTCCCCATGCGCCTGGTGGACATGGGCATCGAGCCGTATCTCGTTGCGTCGTCGCTGACGTGTGTGCTCGCGCAACGGCTGGCCCGGCGTCTGTGCCCGGACTGCGCGGCGCCCGACAAGTCTCCCGAAACCGAGTTTCTCAAGTCGCTCGGGGCGACCGAGGAGATGTTGCAAGGCGCCAAGTTCCGCAAGCCCGTCGGCTGTCACATGTGCCAGCAGCAAGGCTTCCGCGGCCGGGTCGCCGTCTACGAGGTGATGCCCTTCACCGAGGAGATCGGCCGGATGGTCCTCGATCGGGCATCGACGGTGGACATCGAGCGCCTCGCGGTCGAGGAAGGCATGGACACGCTCCGCCAAGCCGCGCTGCACCGCGTCGTCCGCGGCGAGTTCACCATCGACGAATTGCTCAGGGTAATTGCGTGACCACCGACTCGCCCACGCGGTGAGCGGAGGCGAAGCCGGAGCGAACTCGCAGGAGCGATGAGCGTCCGCGAGGCGGGTATCCCGCCTCGCAGCGAATGCGACCAGAAATTACGCAGGTACTGCGTGGACACGTGCCAGGTACTGCTCCCAGTCGGGGTCGACGGGGCCGGCGCTGATGATGAGCGATGTCGTCGCGTGGGGGGCGATAGGTACCCGCCGCAGCTTCATGTGGCACTCGTGCGGGAGTCGGTCCTCCTTGCGCGTGTTGCACGCGCGGCACGACGCGACCACGTTCTCCCAGGTGTGTGTGCCCCCGCGGGACCGCGGCACGACATGGTCGAGGTTCTCCGCCGAGTTGCCGCAGTACTGGCAACGGTGAGCGTCACGGGCAAAGACCGCCCGCCGCGAGAGTGGCGCCGTCGCCCGGTATGGGACCTTCACGAAGTGGATGAGCCGGACGACCGTCGGCACGGGAACCGTCCGCTTTTCGGAGCGGAACTCGGCGCCGTTGCGGTGAACGATCTCCGCCTTGTCCTTCAGCACGAGCACGACGGCGCGCCGCGAGGAGACCACACACAACGGCTCGAAGCTGGCGTTCAGCAACAGCGCCCGCGCCACGGGTCGTCACCTCCTGCCCCGTCCCCGTTCTGGGTGCGGGCGTGCCGATCGTCCGCCTCGTCGGCATCCTCCGGCCGTCGCAGTGTACCGGCGGCGAGTCGCGCGCCCGAGCGGAGCGACGACCGCGAGCCCTACCCGCGCGCTCGCTCGCGCCGGCACCACTCGAGGTACGAGACGAGATCTTCGCCGCGTGGTCCGGCCTCGCTGCCGTACGCGGTCTCGAGTCTGAACCGCACATAGTTCGGGTCGGGTACCGGCAGGAACGGGGCATGGCGCCACCAACCCGTTCGCGCAGTGCGCACGAGTTGGCGCGTCGCCGTAGGCCAGAGCCACGGGCGCGCGAGCACTGAGGCGCCGGCACGAATCCAGATCCATCGGTCCGCCCCGCGTTGCATCGACACGCGGTTCGGATCCACGCCGGCGCACGGTAGCGTTGGGGGGGCACGGGTGTCGTCCTGGGGGCGGACGGTCTCCCGCACGCTCGACGGCGCCCCCCGGACGGAGGATCACATCGGTGCAGGAGGCCGCCTCCCGCCCGGAAACCTCGTTCAAGGACCTGTTCGACGTCCTCGCGCGTCAACTCGAGCAGGTGCTGCGAGGCAAGCGGCGCGCCATCCACCTGTCGCTCGTCGCGCTCTTCGCGGAGGGGCACCTGCTGATCGAGGACGTGCCGGGCGTCGGCAAGACATCGCTGGCGAAGGCGATGGCCCGCTCGATCGGTGGCACCTGGCGGCGGGTGCAGTTCACGCCTGACCTGCTGCCGTCGGACGTCACCGGCGTCAGTGTGTGGGACCGCGCACGCGGCGACTTCGAGTTCCGTCCTGGCGGGGTGTTCGCGAACGTCGTCCTCGCAGACGAGATCAACCGCGCGTCGCCCAAAACACAGTCGGCGCTCCTCGAGGCGATGGAAGAGCGCCAGGTCACGATCGACACGAACACGTACAAGCTGCCGCGGCCGTTCCTCGTCATCGCGACGCAAAACCCGGTCGAGCTCGAGGGCACCTACCCGCTCCCCGAGGCGCAGCTCGACCGCTTCTTGCTCCGGCTGCGCATCGGATATCCGGATCGTGAAGCGGAGCTCGCGATCCTCGACTCACAAGGCGACGACCTCGTGACGCCGGACGAGCTCCAGCCGGTCACCGACGCCGAAACCGTCGCCGCATGGACCGGCTCGCTCGATCGTGTGCACGTCGCGCCGGAACTGCAGGCGTACGTCGTCGACATCGTCGACGCGACTCGCCATCACCGCGATCTCATGCTCGGTGTGAGCCCGCGCGGCGCGCTGGCGCTCCAGAAGGCGTCGCGTGCGCTCGCCGCGAGTGTCGGCCGCGCCTACGTCGTGCCCGACGACGTGAAGGCGCTCGCCCCCGCGGTGCTCGAGCACCGCCTCATCCTCTCCTCGGAGGCGCTGATGCGAGGCGTCAGCGCGACCGACGTGCTCGCCTCGATCCTCGACAGCGTGACAGTGCCCGCCACGCGCGGCGTCTGACGCATGCTGACTCGCCGCGGCTGGTCGTTGGTCGGAGCGGCCATCGGACTGTTCATCGGCGGGCGGCTGCTCGGGCTCGTGCAACTGGCGGTGCTCGCTGTCGCCGCCGTGTTGGCCCTCGTCGGTGCGGACCTCTGGGTCCGTCTGCACCAGCCGGCGCTGGGCGCCCGGCGCTCGTTGCGAGAGCGGCTGCAGGTCGGCCACGAAGGCCGAGTGGATCTCACGGTCTGGCCGACGACGCGGCGCACGCCGACCATGGCGATCGCCGACGCCTTCGACCGTGGCCGGCGCGCCGCGCGCTTCCTGCTCGGCCCGCTCCGCGAAGGGGAGGAGGCCCGCGCCGCGTACCGCTTCCCCACCGATCGCCGGGGCCGGTTCGAGGTCGGGCCGCTGCGGGCGACGGTCTCGGACCCGTTCGGTCTGGTCGAACGAGCGCGCCGGGTGCTGGCTGCCGAGCAGGTCATCGTCTATCCCCGCGTCCACGAGATCGTGGCGCCCCCCGAGGTCGGCGGCCTCGACCTCGATCGCGATCACCCGCAGGTCCGGGCACGAGTCGAGCCCAGCGGCGAGTTCTTGACGTTGCGCGAGTACGCGCCAGGCGACGACCTGCGCCACGTGCACTGGCGGTCGACGGCGCGCCACGACCAGGTCATGGTGCGCCAGAACGAGGCGCGGCGCCGCGCGCCGGTCCTCGTCCTGCTGGACGTCCGTCCCAACGCCTACGAGCACGAGTCGTTCGAACGCGCGGTCGAAGCGTGTGCGTCGATCGTGACTGCGCTCGATCGGGCCGCGCGCCCGTGTGAGGTCGTGCTCTCGACCGGTCGGATCATCGGCACGCCGGGGCGCCGCCACCTTGCGACGGTCATGGACGAGCTCGCCGTCGTCCAGCCGCATGGACCGCAGCGCCTCGTCGTCGCGACGACGCGCCGGCGCACGAGCGCGCTGATCGCGATCATCGGCGCCCTGACCTCGCTCGACGCCGGCGCGCTCGGTGTGCTCGTTCGCGATGGGGGCACCCTGACCGCGGTGGCCACGACGCCCGGCGTCGAAGCGCTCCCCTTCCGTTCTCGTCGCATCCGTCCGCTGTTCGTCCCCTACGAGACGGACCGGTCCTTCAGTATCTCCTGGAACGAGGCAGTCCTGAGATGGCAGCGCAGCGCCCGTCTCCCGTTCTCGGCATCGCCCGGGCGAGCCTGACGCTCGCCGCGACGCTCGGGCTGGCCCGAGTGTTCGCGGGCCCGGCCTGGTTCGTGCCGGTGGCGCTGGCCGCGCTCGCGCCCTTGGGCGTGCTCTCGTTGGCCGAGCGGCGACACGTCCGTGGCCTCGTCACCGTCGTCGCGGTCGTCGCGGTCGGCTGGTGGCTCGCGCTCCTCGTCGACGACCCGAGCACGACCGTCCTCACGGTACCGACGCATGCAACGTTCGTGACGTTCTTCCATGACATCGCACACGCGCCGCACGAACTTCGAAGCGCGGTCGTACCGGTCGCCGTCGGCGGGCCCGCGCTGCTTCTCGCGGTCGTGGCGGTGTACGTGACTGCTCTCGTCACCGAATGGCTCGCTCGTCGTGTCGAGACACCAATGGCCGCGATCGGACCGAGCATCGCGCTGTTCGTCTCGATCACTGCGCTGGGGTCGGGCCGTTGGGCGCCGACCACCGCGTGTTACGCGCTCGCGGTGCTCGCGTATCTCCTTGCGCTCCGTCACGAGGAGGTCACGGCGCGGCGTACATGGTTCCAAGCACGCGACGACCATCGCTCGCGAATCCTCGCGGGCGGTGTCGCGGGCGCGGCCATTGTGGTGTTCGCCGCCGTGACGCTCGGACCGTCCGTGCCGGGTGCGCGCGGCGACGCATGGCTCGAGTACAAGTCGCTCGGCGCCGGCAGCAAAGGCTCGTTGTTGTCGGCGACGCCCCCGATCCTCACGTTGCGCGACAAGCTGACGCAGCCCGACGCCCAAGAAGTATTCACGGTCAAGACCGCCGACGGTCGCGGCTGGTACTGGCGGGCGATTGCCCTCGACCACCTCGCGGGCGACACGTGGACCGTACCGCCGACCGGCTCGCGATCGGCGTCGACACTGAAGAAGCCGGCGGTCCTTCCCAACTCGACACATTCGACGCAGCTCTTCCACCTCGAAGGCGTCGACGCGTACTGGCTGCCCGCCGCGTACCGTCCCACGCACATCGATCTCAAGGGCGCGCAAGTCGTCCCCAACTCGCTGACGCTCTACGTCTCCGAGGGCTCGATGTCCGATGTCACCTACACCGTCGACTCCGAAGTCGCGCAGCCGTCACGACGAGATCTGGAGGCAATCACGCGCGCGGATCTGCGCGATCAACGTGCGCTCGCTGACTTGCCTCGCAACTTCCCCAAGCGCGTCCGCGACCTCGCGCGCCGGATCACCGCCGCTGACCGCTCGCCGTTCGCTGCCGCCGCGGCCCTCGAGGCGTACTTCGGGCCGCAGAACGGCTTCACGTACACGCTCAACACGGATTTGCACAGCTCCGGGAGCGCGCTCGAGAAATTCCTCTTCGACACGAAGGCCGGATTCTGCGAGCAGTACGCGTCGGCGTTCGCGGCAATGGCACGCTCGATCGGACTGCCCACGCGCGTCGCGGTCGGCTACCAACGAGGGACGCCCGACCGGCGGGGTGTGTTCCACGTCACCAACCATGATGCGCACGCGTGGCCCGAGGTGTGGCTCGGCGATCGCATCGGTTGGTATCCCTTCGAACCGACTCCGGGCCGGACGAACCCGGAGACCAACAGCGGCTCCTCGCCGGGCGTGCCGAGCTCGACCGATTCGACCACTCCGACGACGACGCCGGAGAGCGCGGCCACGGGCGGCTCTACGCCGCGGACTCTTCCGAGGGTGCCGAGCTCGTTGCAGGTGCAAGGCGGCTCATCGAGCCATCGCACCAGTCACGACACCGCGCGTCGTGTCGGCATCGCCATCGGCGTCGTCCTCGCGCTCGCGCTGATCGGCGCGCTCGTCACCCTCGTCGTCGCGATCGTCGCGATCTGGAGACGCTCCTGGCGCCGCCGCCACGACAGGGATCCTCGTTCCCGCGTGATCGGCGCGTGGGCGGAAGCCCTGGAGCGGATGGAGGCGGCCGGGATCGCGCCACGCCCGTCCGCGACACCGGTGGAGTTCGCACTCCGTCACGCACCCGCGCACGGCGCCGGCTCGGCCGGACCGCCGCTCATGGAGCTCGCACGCTTGCAAACCGTGGCGATGTTCGCGCCCGACCCACCGACGCCCGAGCAGGCCACCCTCGCGTGGCGGCACGTCGACGTCATCGACCACGCGATTCGCGGGGCCGCGCCCCGCCTGGACCGCTGGAGACGACGACTCCGCGCCGCCGGCCTTCGCCCCGTCTGAACCCCAACTTTGCGTGACTTGTCTCCACGTGGTGTGCACAAGTGACGCAGGTTCGGTGGGTTAGTGCTCCTGGACGAGGCGCTCGACGAACTCGTCCCGCTCGGCGGTGAAGGCTCGAACCTCGGCCTCGACGTGGGCGGTGACCTGGTCGACGGCGACGAACAGGGCGAGCTGACCGGCACGCAGCGCGTCGAGGATCTGGCCGTCGTCATGACACGCCCACGCGTGCCGGCCGTCGGTGACGAGCTTCAGGCTGGCGAGATCCTCTCCGGAGTCGCGCAGGAACCGCACCGCCGACCGCAGCTTGCTGGAGGGCAGCCCGGCGTCGAGCAGCGAGCGCACGACACGCAGCGCGACGAGATCGCGGAATTCATACCCACGGTGTGCACCACTCGGAGGCACCAAATCGCTTCGCGCCCAATGGCGCAGCTGCGACAGCGAACACCCCGACAGGCGGGCCGCCTGGGCGGCCGTATACGACACCTTCCGGTCAGGAGTCGTCGCCGCGGCGGAAACGGTCACGCCAGGCGCGGCCCTTCTCGCCGAAGAGACCTCGCACGCCGCCGCTCCCCCGCCACCCGCTCGTCAACGTCTCCAACCCGGCGCGGCCGAGCTTCCTGACGTGGCGCTCGATCTGCAGCAGGCAGCCGAGCATGACGAAGAATCCCAGGACGCCGAGCAGCGGATACTGCGCAAAGGTGAGCACCAACAGCACCAATCCGCACACAAATCCCAGCGCGGCCCAGCGGATCATGCGCGCCGAATGGCGATACAGCGTCGTCTTCGACACTCGCTCACCGAGACCGGGATCGGTCGCGTTGAGCTGAGCTTCAATCTCCCGGAGGATCTTCTGCTCTTCGTCAGAGAGCGGCATGTCGTCCTTCGACTCCCGTGGGTGGCCGGGCCGGACCCGCATCATTCTCGCGCACGACCCAAGGGGCAACAACGCGGCGGGCCTCACGCTTCCCGCCTGTGGCCGCGATTCTCACGTCCTGGTCACGTCGAGGGGCACGCCTCCGGACGCGGCGGACCGGTATGCGAGATCGACCAGGCGATGCGCGGCGAGCGCATCGGCCGCCGACGGTTGACCGGGCGCGGCGGCGCCGGACGCCGCCAGCGCGTCGAGAAACGCCTTCGTCGGTGTGGCGTAGTGCGCCAGCGCATCGGCGAACACTTCTGGCACGGTGAGGCGATGGGCCCATGATGGCACGGCGCTCTCGACGACGGCCTCGCCATCATCGGTCTGGACGTGCAGCGGTCCCAGATAGTCGTCATCTGTCCACATGAGCGCCCGTTCGCAGAACAGCTCCAGTCGACGGCTCGATTCACGCGAGAGCACCTGATGCCAGACACTCGCGAGCTGTGCGAACGACCCGTCCGCGTACGTGAAGGTCACGACCGCGGAGTCTTCGATGCCCGGATGTCCGAAGCGGCACGCAGTACGCGCGGAGACGGCGACGGGATCTCCGAGCAACCAGCGCAGGACATCGACGTCGTGGATCGAATGCTCGATCAACGTGCCGCCACCCGCGCTTGCCACCTCTTTGCGCCACGTCGATCCGTACATGCCTTGAATCGGGAAGTACTGGTCGTCGCGCAGGATCGCCATGAGAGGACGGCCGAACGCTTCCGAACTGACGCGTGCGGCCGCGTGTGCGAACACCGGGGACGCCCGCAGTACGAGGCCGACCTGGTGCGGCACCCGCTCGAGCGCCGCCGCGACCCGCTCGGCGGCGGCGAGATCAGGCCCGAGCGGCTTCTCGCAAAAGATCGGGACGCCGTGATCGGCGGCGGCTTCGACGGCCTCGACGTGCGCGGCGGTCCAAGTGCAGACCCAGACGACGTCGACCTCGCGGAGCAGCGCGTCGATCGACACCGCTGGTTGTCCGCCATGGCGGCGCGCCACGCGAGCCGCGCGCTCGGGATCGAGGTCATACGTCGCACAGAGCCGGGCGTCGACGAGATCGGCGTCGGCCAACTGCTGCAGCACAAACGCATGAACAGTGCCGATGTGCCCGCAACCGACGAGCCCGACACGGATCATGAAGATCCTCTCGTGCGCCGTCTCTCCGTGAAGACGGCGGGACGGACCGAGCTCGAACCGAAACGATCCCGCACGTCGTCGACAGCACGCTCGATGTCGGCGCGGCGTCGGATGCGCTCGCGCTCCGTTGATTCCTCGCGGTCGACGGCCAGGACTCCTTGTGCCTGCGGCGGGTCGCCGAGCTGCGACAGTGAGACTCCGAGCAGCCGGATCCCGCGGGACGGATCGAATTGGCCGAGCAACTCGCGCGCGGTGTCGAGGACCACCGCGCTGACGTCCGTTGCCTCGGACAACGTGCGTGCTCGCGTCTTCGTCTCGAAGTTGCCGAAACGCACCTTCAGCGTGATCGTCCGCGCGCCAAGCTGAGCGCGACGCAACCGCGTGCACACGCGGTCGCTCAGACGAAGGAGCTCACGCTCACAATCCGCGCGCGTCCGGAGATCGACGGCGAAGGTTTCCTCGGCGCCGATCGACTTGGCATCCCGCTCGGGCACGACCGCGCGTTCGTCGTCGTTACGCGCCAACGCGTGAAGGTGCCTGCCGAGTGATGCACCGAGCGCGGCCGCGAGCACGTCCTCCTGCAGTTCCGCGACATCACCGATCGTCTGGATGCCCATGCGGTCGAGCCGGCGCAGCGTTGCCGGCCCGACACCCCACAGGCGCGAGACGGGCAGGGGTGCGAGGAACTCGCGCTCGGTGCCCGGCGGGACGACGAGCAAGCCATCGGGTTTTGCGAGCTCGCTCGCGAGCTTGGCGAGGAACTTCGTCGACGCGACTCCGACCGAGGCGGTGAGGCCGATCTCGTCGCGTATCCGGCCGCGGAGCTGCGTCGCGATCTCGGGCGGTGTCCCGAACAATCGGCGCGAGCCGGCGACGTCGACGAACGCCTCGTCGACCGAGAGCTGCTCGACGAGCGGGGACACGGACTGCAGGATCGCCATCACCGCTTCGCTGCACTCGGAATAGCGGCCGAAGCGCGGCGCCACGAAGACGCCCTGGGGGCAGGCGCGTCGGGCTCGCGCCATCGGCATGGCCGAATGGACTCCGTACACGCGCGCTTCGTAGCTCGCGGCCGAGACAACGCCGCGGTTGCCCAAACCGCCGACGATCACCGGCGCGCCCCGCAGCGACGGATCGTCGAGCTGTTCGACCGAGGCGAAGAACGCGTCGAGGTCGACGTGGAGAATCGTCGCGTCCTGCCGCACGCGACTCAGCCCGGAATGGTGCGCGCGACTTGCAGTGACTCTCGCGTCGCGCCCGTCACCTCGTAGTGGTAGCCGCGACCGCTTCCCGGCGCCCAGCGTTCGTGCAGCCACTCCGACAGCGGTTCGCGAACCCATTGCGCGCAGGACGACAAGCGGTCGCTGCATTCGTGCGCGGGGACGAACAACGCCTCGACGACGATCCCGTCGGGATCCTCGACCCGCAACTCGCCCTCGAACCTCACCGCGAGGTGCACTTCACAACGCATCCGCCAGCCCATGTCGGGTGCGTAGGCGTGCACCTCGTAGAGCGGCCCGCTCCACTCCTCCACGCGTAGACCCGTCTCCTCCTCGACCTCGCGCGTCAGGCCGGTGAGGAGGTCGCTGTCCTCGGCATCGATGACCCCGCCCGGCGTGCTCCAGTCTTCGAATCCCCCGCGGCGCTGATTGCGCACGAGCAGCACACCCGCGTCGGTCTCGAGCAGGCCGGAGGCGACGGTCCATTCGCGCAGGGACATTGCTCGACAGTCTCGCGCGCGGGTGTGCCACGAAGGTGCGTCACGTTCGTAGGTCGCGCGAGGACGCGCCGGTACGATCCGCGCGTGCTCGCCGGGCCGGTCGATCATCCCAACAAGCCGCAGCGGCGCAGCCTGCGCCTGGCGTTCGCCGGCATTGCGGTCTCCGGACTGCTGGGCGGACTCATCGGCTACGGCTTGGTCAACACGACCTGCAGCGACACGCCGACGGTCGCGCAACAGCTGCTCGAACAAGTTCCTCGGTATCACGCTCACGTGGCGTCGTGCACGTGGAAGCTGCTCGGCGCCGCGCTGCTCGGGACGGTGATCGCGGGGATCGGCGCGGGCATCGTCGCAATGCTGCTGTTGCGCGCCCAATCCGAATGGCGGGCTCATCCACCGGGCCGGCAACAGCCCCCGGACATCAACCGAGGACGATCCGGCGGAACGCCTCGGCGTAGGTGACGCCGGCCGAGGCACCGGCGGCCTCGGCGCTTTCCCGGAGATACTCGCGAAACCACTCGCCCGTCTCGACGAGCTGACTCGCGTGACAGAACAACGCTTCGATCTTGCGTTCGAGCGTGGTGCCGACATCGATCCACACGTTCGGTTCGAACGTCCCGGACAGGTACAGCGCGCGCACTTGATGCACGTCGAGACCTTCAGCACGCAGCTCCGGGAAATAGTGCGGGTTCCCGGCCGCCGGCGCGACCGCGTCGAGCGCAGCCCATCCGGTCACGCGATGATCGCGATGGTTGACGTACCCGTCCCCAAAGAACACGGCGGTGGGGTCGGGACACAGCACCACGTCCGGGCGAATCGTGCGGACGAGGCGCACGAGCTCGAGCCGGAGCGCGCGGTCGTCGCATAGCTCGCCGTCCGGATGCTGGAGATGATGGTGTTCGCGCACGCCCAGCACGCGGGCTGCCGCCGCCGTTTCCTGGATGCGCAGTTGCACGAGCGCGTCGAGGTCCGTGTCGGGGTCGCTCGTGCCCTTGTCGCCCCGTGTCGTCACGACGATGTGGACGTCGGCACCACCATCCGCCCAGCGCGCGAGCGTGCCACCGGCCGAGATCTCCGGGTCGTCGGGGTGCGCGTAGACGGCAAGGACGATGCCGGGCACCTTGGAGTCGAGCATCTCAGTCTGCCTTGTGCATCTCGTCGAGGACGTCGATCACTCGCGCGATCCCGGCGTCGTCGACGTCCTTGTGCGTGACGAGCCGGACGGTGCGGGGATCGATGGTGCCCGCGAGCACATCGCGCGCCCCGAGTCGGCCCACGAAGTCATCCGGCAGGTGCGCGGCCGACGCGCACACGATGTTCGTGCGCACGGTTGCCGGGTCGACGCTGTGCGGCCAGCGCTCCGCGATCGCGTCGGCGAGTTGCCGTGCACGCGCGTGGTCATCCGCGAGTCGCTCGACCATCGTTTCCAGGGCCACGAGGCCCGCGGCCGCGATCACTCCGGCTTGGCGCATCGCGCCGCCGAGTCGGGCGCGCTGTGCGCGCGCCTCCGCGATGACGTCGACGGGACCGCAGAGGATGGAACCCACCGGTGCGCCGAGCCCCTTCGACAGACAGAACATCACGGTGTCGGCAGGCGCGCACAACGCAGCCGGCGACGCGTCGAGCGCGATCGCGGCATTCCAGATGCGCGCGCCGTCGACGTGGACGCGCACGTCGCCCGACTCGGCAATGCCGCACAGCGTCTGCATCTCGTCGACATCGATCGGAGAGCCCGACGCGGGCATGTACGTGTTCTCGAGCACCAGCAGGGACGGCTGCGGCAGGTGATGGTCGACGCCCGCGATGGCGGTTGCGACGCCGTCAGGTACATCCCAGAGCGGATGCAGCTGCACGCTGCTGTTCATCGGAGCGGCGGCGCCTTCGTACCGATACACGTGTGCGCCCGCGGGACAGAGCACTTCGGTTCCGGGACGCGCGAGCACGCGGATCGCGAGCTGATTCGCCATCGTGCCCGACGGCACATACAACGCCGCCTCCTTGCCCACGAGTGCGGCTGCCAGCGACTGGAGGCGGTTGACGGTGGGATCCTCGCCGTACACGTCGTCGCCGACTTCGGCGTCGGCCATCGCGCGCCGCATCTCGGGCGTCGGCGTCGTCACCGTGTCGCTCCGGAGATCGATCACAAGTGCTGCCAGCCCGGCTGCACGGGGCGGATGAGGCCCTCTTGGATCACTGTGACGGCGAGCGCACCGTCCTGGCGGTAGATGTAGCCCTCGGCCAGGCCGCGCGCGCCGTGCGCCGACGGGCTGCGCTGGTGATACAGCAGCCATTGGTCCGCGCGCAGCGGACGGTGGAACCACATCGCATGGTCGAGGCTCGCGATCATGAAGCGATCGTCGTCCCACGAACGCGCATGGGCCATCACCGCAGTGTCGAGCAACGTGAGGTCCGACGCATAGGCGACGACGCACGCGTGGAGCAGTGGGTCGTCTGGTAGCACGCCGTCGGCGCGGAACCACACGAGCTGCTCCGGCTCGCGGACGCCGGGTTCGGGATCGAGCCACCGGGGCAGCTGCGCCGATCGCGTATCGATCGGACGGTCACGACGGATGTAGTCGAGGAACGCGTCCGGGAACCGGTCCGCGTACGGCTCCAACCGCTCCCGAATCGTCGGCAGCGTCTCCGGGTCGGGCGCGTCGGGCATCGTGTACTGGTGCTCCGGCCCTTCCTCTGCGACTTGGAAGGACGCTGAGAGATTGAAGATGGCGCGGCCGTGTTGGATCGCGACGACGCGTCGAGTCGTGAAGCTGCGGCCGTCGCGGATGCGGTCGACGTCATAGACAATCGGGATGCGCGGGTCGCCCGGCCGCAGGAAGTACGCGTGCAACGAATGGACGAGCCCTTGGTCGACGGTACGGCCGGCCGCGACCAGCGCTTGCCCCGCGACCTGGCCGCCGAACACACGCTGGCGGTCCTCGTCGGGGCTGATGCCGCGGAACAAGTTCACCTCGAGTTGTTCGAGCTCGAGGATGTCGATGAGGTCGTCGAGCGCTCTGCCCATGTGCCGCGGGATGCTACCGATCCCTCAGCCGAAGAACACCGCCGCTGTGTCGTAGAGCTTCGGATCGACGGTCTTCAACTGCGCGACACCTTCTTCGATCGGCACGCGGATGATGTCCGTTCCACGCAGCGCGACCATCTTGCCGAAGTCGCCTTCGTGCACCGCATCGATTGCTTCGATCCCGAAGCGCGTCGCGATGACCCGGTCGTAAGCGGTCGGGCTCCCTCCGCGCAACACGTGACCCAGCGACGTCATGCGCGCTTCGAATCCCGTGCGCCGTTCGATCTCGTCTTGGAGGCGCGCCCCGATGCCGCCGAGGCGGACGTGCCCGAACTCGTCGATCTCGCCGGACTGCAGCTCCATCGTCCCCTCTTTGGGTGTCGCACCCTCGGCAATGACGACAATCGAGAAGTTCGCACCTTGCTGGTGCCGGTGCGTCAGCCGCACGCAGATGTCGTCGATGTCGAAGGGTGTTTCGGGGATCAGAATCACGTCCGCGCCGCCCGCGAGTCCGGCATAGGTGGCGATCCAGCCGGCGTGCCGGCCCATGACCTCGACGACCATGACTCGGTCGTGACTCTCTGCCGTCGTGTGCAGTCGGTCGATCGCGTCGGTCGCGATCTGCACCGCGGTATGGAATCCGAACGTGAAGTCAGTTGCGGAGAGATCGTTGTCGATCGTCTTCGGCACACCGACGACCCGCACGCCGTCGCCAGTGAGCCGATGCGCGACACCGAGGGTGTCTTCGCCACCGATCGCGACGAGCGCGTCGATCCGGTCGCGCGCGAGCGTTGCCTTGACCTGCACCGCGCCATCGTCGGTCTTGTACGGATTGGTGCGCGACGTGCCGAGGATCGTCCCTCCTCGGGGCAGCAACCCGCGCACCGAGTTGACGGTCAGATCCATCGCCTGGCCGTCGAGAAGGCCGCGCCACCCGTGCCGGTAGCCGACGATCGTGTGGCCGTATATGCCCTCACCCTTGCGGACGACTGCTCGAATCACTGCGTTCAGTCCCGGGCAGTCACCGCCGCCGGTCAACATCCCGACTCGCATCGAACCCTCCCAATCGGTGCCGCGTGTCCTATCCTGCCGCGCGTCCGGCCGCCGGACGCGTGTAGGAGACGAAGGCGGAGCCGACCGGAGGGGAGGCGGAGACGAGAGTCGACCAGTAAAGATGCCTCCCACGCTCCTTTGCACGCCCTCACCCGCCGACGTGATGAACGCATGCCCGACCAGCCGGCCGCGACACCCCGACCGAGGTCCAAGCGCGAGCGCCGCCTTCGCGCGCTCGTCCGCGCCGTGGGCGAGCCCGGCGACGAGCTCGTGGCGTGGACCCGCTTGTGGGTCTCGCGCGACGGCCGGCTGCACGGTCTCGCGGCTCGGACGCTCGACCACGC
>JBKPCL010000219.1:0-4225 GCA_046727335.1 Actinomycetota bacterium | reverse complement strand
TCGTCACGATCGTTTCGGACGCCGGCCGCAGGGGGGAGCGCTACCAAGCGATCTACGGCTCGGCGAAGGCGGGCGCGATGGGCTTCATGCGCGGCATCGCCGCCGAGGTCGGCCGCAAGGGCGTCACGGCGAACTGTGTCGCGTTGGGGACGATGCGATCAGGGCCGACCGAGCACGCCGTCGCTGCGGACCCCGAGATCGAACGCCGGTTGTCGAAGCCGTATCCGGTCGGGCGGCTCGGGGATCCGGCCGAGGTGGCGTTGGTCGTTGCGCTGCTGTGCAGCAACGCGGCGGGTTGGATCACCGGGCAGGTGTATCCGGTCGACGGCGGCTACGCGTCCGCGTTGTAACGGCGGACGTCCATTGTGTCCGGTGGGGCCAGTGTTACCGTTGAGGTGTGGCGTCCCGGCGTGCTTCGAAGTCCTCGCGCGGCCGCAAGCGCGCGCGTGCCGCGGCCCGCGGCCAGTGGCGCGAATCGTTTGCCGAACAGCTCGCCGACCACCGGTCGGACACCGCGGCGATCGGCCTGGGGGTTGCCGGAGTCCTGAGCGCGCTCGGGATCTTCTGGGACCGCGCCGGTCCCGTGGGGCGCGCGATCGACACCGGGGCAGCCGCGCTGCTCGGCCGCGGCAAGGTCATCGTCCCGATCGCGCTGTTGACCGCGGCCGTCCTGACGCTGGCTCAGCGGCGGGAGGACGTGCCCCGCAAGGGTGTTCGCCTCGGGCTCGGTATCGGCTTGGTGTGCGCCACGACGGTCGGGCTGCTGCACCTCGGGCGCTCGGCGCCGGACGACCGCTCGTTGCATGCGCTCGAGCACGCCGGGGGTCTCGTCGGCGCCGCCGTCGGCGCACCGCTGCGCGCCTTGCTGGGATCACCGGGAGCGGTGATCGTCCTGCTCGCCGCCGGCGTGCTCGGTGGCCTGCTCATCGCCGGGACCGGGATCCGTCAGATCGCCCACGCGCTCGCCAGCGCCGCCCGCTTCGTGGGCCGGCACGTGCGCGCATTGCTGACGCTGCACGAACGACCTTCCGACGAGACGCCGGGCGCGCCGCAGCTCTACGACCAGCTCGCGGACGAACCGCATCTCGACCTCAACGCGGACGAGTCGTTCGCCGGAGCCGACGCCCGTTGGGACGCCAGTGATCTCGCCCTGGTTGCCGACGACGAGCCCGAAGTCGCCGACGACGAGGAGTACGAGGACGAAGCGGGCGAGTACGACGAGTACGAAGACGACGAGGCGGACGAGGCCGAGGCGGACGAGCTCGAGGACGACGACGACGAACTCGCGGCCTCGGCCACGGCCGAACAGCTCGCCATTCATCTGCCGCCCGGCCATCAGGTCAGCGCGTGGAAGCTTCCCGGCGCGACGCTCCTCAAGCGCACCCAGTCACGCGAGATCGATCTGCGCATGGTCGAACAGGGCGGTGACGTCTTGGAGGCGACGATGCGCGAGTTCGGCGTCGACGCCCGCCGGATCGGCCAGACGGTCGGCCCCACTGTCACCCGCTACGAGCTCGAGCTGGCGCCCGGGGTCAAGGTCAACAAGGTCACGGGTCTCGCCAAGGAGATCGCGTACGCGATGGCGAGCCACGACGTTCGGATCCTGGCGCCGATTCCCGGGCGTAGCGCGATCGGAGTGGAGGTGCCGAACAAGACCCGTCCGCTCGTGACGCTCGGTGACATCCTGTCGAGCGACGAGGCCAAGAGGGCGAAGCAGCCGCTCGAGGTGGCGATGGGCCGCGACATCGCGGGCAACGCCGTCCTCGCCGATCTGTCGAACTTCCCGCACGTCCTCATCGCTGGTCAGACCGGGGCGGGCAAGTCGAGCTGCATCAACAGCATCGTCACGTCGCTGTTGATGCGGACGACGCCGGATCAGGTGCGACTGATCCTCGTCGATCCCAAGCGTGTCGAGCTGGGTCAGTACAACGGCGTCCCGCATCTGCTCACCGAAGTCGTCACCAACCCGAAGAAGGCGGCCAACGCGCTCGACTGGGCCGTCCGCGAGATGGAGTTGCGGTACGACCTGCTCGCCGAGATCGGCGTGCGCGACATCACCGGCTACAACGCGATGTACGACCGCGGCGAACTGCCGACGGCCGACGACCCGGATCCCGAAACCGGCAAGACATACGACCGGTTGCCGTTCGTCGTTGTCGTCGTCGACGAGCTCGCTGACTTGATGATGGTGGCCGCGCGTGACGTCGAGACGAGCATCTGCCGCCTCGCGCAGATGGCGCGCGCCGTCGGCATCCATTTGGTGATCGCGACGCAGCGGCCGTCGGTCGACGTCATCACCGGCGTCATCAAGGCGAACATCCCAAGCCGCTTGGCGTTTTCGGTGTCGACGCTCGCGGACAGCCGCGTCATCCTCGACCAGCCCGGCGCCGAGAAGCTGATCGGCAAGGGCGACATGCTCATGTTGACCGCGTCGTCGAGCCGAACCGAACGCGTCCAGGGTGCGTGGGTCGACGAGGAGTGTGTCCGCAAGGTGGTGGCGCACTGGCGCCGGCAAACGATCCAGCCGCTGTACATCGAGGGCATCCAGGGCGACGACAGCGCCGGCACGGGCCGGTTCGGCGTCGACCCCGACGACACCGACGACCTGCTCGATCAGGCGATGGAGCTCGTCGTGACCAGCGGGCTCGGCTCGACGTCGATGCTGCAGCGCAAGCTGCGGGTCGGCTTCGCGCGCGCGGGCCGCATCATGGACCTGTTGGAGCGACGCGGGGTGGTGGGGCCGTCTGAAGGATCGAAAGCCCGAGCGGTGCTGATGACCGTCGACGAGCTCGAAGAGCTCCGGGAACGCGAGTAGCCACCGGAGCGAAAACCAGTTTGCGCGCTCCACCCACGTCTTCGGGGGTTGAGCGCGCAAACCTATCGATGTGTGGGTTAGGCGGCGCGGACGCTCGGCGTGTGCTCGCCGAGTGTCTCGTCGCCGTTCGCCCGGTCGTGCGTGAGGTACGCGAAGAGCGCCCGCCACGGCACGGTCATCCCGGCAACGACGAAGCCCGTGATCCACGTCCCCATCGTGTCGTTGCGAATTCCCACGCCCCACGCCCGGAACACCGAGTAGTCGAGCAGCACCGTGCCGCCGATTGCGAGCACGAACGTCAGCAGCGAACGCCACGGACGTAGCGGTGCAACCGCGTCGGTGAGGAAATCGACGAGCTTCAGCGTCGCGAGCGCAAGGAGCGCGACGATCGCGAAGTCGTACATGTTCCACCTCCCATGGTGGTCACGGAGAGGCCTCGTGCCTTCCGTGAAGCCTCAGACTCTTCACAGCACGTCGCGGTTACAGCGTTAGATCCGACCGTCCGCTTCGAGCTCGTCGAGCCGTGCGCGCAGCTCGTCGATGAGCCCGGCGGCGGCGGACAACAGCTCCTCGATGCGCGCCACATATGCATGAGGTGAGTCGCCGGCAACCTCGTCGTCGACGTCGATCTCGTTGACGACCGCGGTCGCGAAGTCGGCGTTCTCGTGGGGGACGAGCAGCGTCCCGAGCGCGTCGGTCGCCGGTCCCGACCAATCGACCATCACTGGGATTCCTGCTGTCTCGAGTCGACGCCGGAGCACTTGTGCTTCGAGACGCGGCCATTGTCCCAAGTCGACAAGCGTCGTGCCCTGGTCGCCGGAGTCGTCGAGGAAGGCCGGCCGTTCCGTGACGAGCGAGACGCGGCACGTCGTGCACTGCTCGGTACCCACCGCGTATTCGGTGCCGCACGAAGGGCACCACATGCTCGCGTTCTGCACGACCGCGGAGTGTACGGGGGTGCCTCGGTACGATGTCCGAGATGTCGGCGCGGCGCTTTCACATCGAGACCCTCGGGTGCCCGAAGAACGCCGTCGACTCGGACAAGGTGTTCGCCACGCTGCTCGCGGACGGAATGCTGCCCGCGGACGACGCCGACGATGCGGACCTCGTAGTCGTGAACACCTGTGCGTTCATCGAGGCCGCGCGACAAGAGTCGATTGACGTCGCGCTTGCACTCGCCGAGCGGAAGCGGCCCGACGCCAAGCTCGTCGTGACCGGTTGCATGGCCGAGCGCTACGGCGACGAGCTCGCGGCCGCGCTCCCCGAAGCCGACGCGGTTGTCGGGTTCACGGGAGAGGCGTCGTTGAGTGAGGTCGTACTCCGACGCAAGCCCAGCGGTGTGCGGGACTTGCTCGAGCTGCCGCGTCCGAAGCCGAGCGCGCCGTGGGCGTACGTGAAGATCGCCGAAGG
>JBKPCL010000218.1:0-6767 GCA_046727335.1 Actinomycetota bacterium | reverse complement strand
CGATGCGGGTCGTTGCCGCCTTGACGAGGGCGTGGACGACCGTCTTCGGATCCACGTTGTGACTCCGAGCGATGTCGGCGATGGTCTTGCCGGCCCGCAGATCGCTCAGCAATTGCGCGTGGTCAATGCCGATCGTCTGGGCGACGAGCCGCAGCGGTTTTCCCGCCAGCGCGCCCCGCTCCCGATCGCGGGCTGAGTGAGTCGCATCGACGAACTTCTGTGCCCGTGCCGGCACCTTCTGCTCGAGTGTCGTCGCCTGTGCCGCTGTGATCTTTCCAGCGCGCGTCGCGGCTTCGATGCGAGTGGTGGCGGCCTTCACCAACGCGTCGACAACGGCTTTCGAATCCACGCGCCGCTCGCTTGCCACTTGCGCGATCGATTTGCCCGAGCGCAGCTCGGCGACCAGCTCTTTGCGCGACATTCCTAGTGTCCTCGCGGCGATGGCGACTGCCCGCGCAAGGGGCCGCACGTGGACGTGACGGTGCTCGGTCGCCTGTGGCGTCGAGGTTGGCGTCGCGGTCGATGTGGTGGAACCGGCCGTGACGGCACCCGCGGCTGCGATTCCCGCGCTGCCGACGACAGCCGCCACGATCACAGTCACGATTGTCTGCTTGATGTTGTCCATGGAACCAGGATCGATCGCGAATGTGAGCGGCGCGTGAAGCGCAGGTCAGCCGCGAGCGAGGGTTCTCAGGCGTCCGCGAGCTGAAGCCACGCATCACCCTCGCGCTATGCTTGGCGGCTCCACATGGGCGGTTAGCTCAGTTGGCTAGAGCGCGTCCTTGACGCGGACGAGGTCAGGCGTTCGAGTCGCCTACCGCCCACCATCGTCACGCCGGTTCGGCGGCGCGACAGACTCCTGGGTGTCTCAGCCCCGCTCAGTCTTCGCGCGGTCCGCGCGAGCCCAAGCCCAAGCCCCACGTCGATCACCAAGGCGCTGCTCGGTGGCGGCGGCTCGTCGTCCACGTCCCTGATCGGCAGCACCGCAGGCGGATTCTCGTTTTCGCTCGGTGAATGACCTTCGACTCGTGCGGCTCGGTCCTCGCTGTCCGACCCGCACGCACATCGATGCTGAAGTCGACGGAACGAGTCGCGTTCTCGGCGTCTCTGCGCGCCCGTGACCATTACCGGTCGGTAGCGGCCGTACCCTGGAGTGGAAAAGCATCACTCTGCTCCCGCCGCAGCCGATGACGGAGTGGAGACGGAGGCGGCATGTTCATCGACGGATCGATCCATCAGCTGCCGGACATCGACCGGCAAGAGACCGCCGAGTGGCTGGAGTCACTCGACACGGTCGTCGACGTGCGAGGCAAGGCGCGTGCCCACTACCTCCTCGCGCGGCTGATGGAACGCGCCCGTGAGAAGGGCGTCGCCGTCCCACTCATGGTGCAGACCGACTACATCAACACGATCCCACCCGAACAGGAGCCCTGGTTCCCGGGCGACGAACACCTCGAGCGCCGGATCCGGGCCTTCATCCGCTGGAACGCCGTCGTCATGGTCGATCGCGCGAACCGCCGCTTCGACGGTCTCGGCGGCCATCTGTCGACGTACGCGTCGGCCGCCGCGCTCTACGAAGTCGGCTTCAATCATTTCTTCGGCGGCAAGGCCGACGGGGGATACGGCGACCAGGTCTACTTCCAAGGCCACGCCGCGCCCGGCATCTACGCGCGCGCGTTCCTCGAAGGGCGCCTCACCGAAGAGCAACTGGACCACTTCCGGCGCGAGGTCAGCGGGCGCGGGCTGCCGTCGTATCCGCATCCGCGACGGTTGCCGTCGTTCTGGGAATTCCCGACGGTCTCGATGGGCCTTGGCCCGATCAACGCCGTCTACCAAGCGCGCTTCAATCGCTACCTCTACAACCGCCGGCTGGTCGACACGCAGAATTCCCGCGTGTGGTGCTTCGTCGGCGATGGCGAGCTCGACGAGCCGGAGGCCATCGCCGGATTGCACCTCGCGTCGCGCGAACGGCTCGACAACCTGATCTTCGTCGTCAACTGCAACCTGCAACGCCTCGACGGTCCCGTGCGCGGCAACGGCAAGGTCATCCAAGAGCTCGAGTCGACGTTCCGCGGCATGGGCTGGAACGTCATCAAGGTCATCTGGGGCCGCGACTGGGACCCGCTCCTCGCGCGCGACGTCGACGGCGTGCTCGTCAACAAGATGAACACGACGGTGGACGGCGAGTTCCAGAAGTACGCCGTCGAATCCGGCGCATACATCCGTGAGCACTTCTTCGGTCCCGACCCACGGCTGCGCCACATGGTCGAGGACTTGACCGACGAGCAGCTGCAGAAGCTCCCGCGAGGCGGGCACGACTACCGCAAGCTCTACGCGGCCTACAAGGCCGCGGTCGAACACGAGGGCACCCCGACCGTCATCCTCGCCAAGACCGTCAAGGGATGGACGCTCGGACCCGACTTCGAAGCGCGCAACGCGACGCACCAGATCAAGAAGATGACCGTCGACGACCTCAAGCGCTTCCGCGACCGGCTCTACCTCGACATCTCCGACGAGGTGCTCGAGAGTGGTCAACCGCCGTACTTCCATCCGGGCGTCCACTCGCCCGAATACGAGTACTTGATGGAGCGGCGGCGCACGCTTGACGGCTACCTGCCCGAGCGGGTCGAGCGATCGAAGACGATCGTCTTCCCGCGCGACGAGATCATCGACCAGTTGACCGCGGGCACCGGCGAGAAGGTGCAGGCGTCGACGACCATGGCCTTCGCGCGCTTGCTGCGCGCGCTGTTGAAGGATCCCGAATACGGCCGGCGCGTTGTGCCGATCATTCCCGACGAGGCGCGGACGTTCGGGATGGACGCGCTGTTCGCCGAGTTCAAGATCTACGCGCCGTTCGGCCAGCAGTACGAGCCCGTCGACGCGGGGTTGATGCTGTCGTACCGAGAGGCCGCGGACGGCCAGATCCTCGAAGAGGGGATCACCGAGGCCGGCGCGATGGCGAGCTTCACCGCGGCGTCGACTGCGTACTCCACCTGGGGTCAGCCGATGATCCCGTTCTTCATCTTCTATTCGATGTTCGGGTTCCAGCGCGTCGGCGACCTCATCTGGTCGTACGGTGATCAGCGCGGACGGGGTTTCCTGCTCGGCGCGACGGCCGGCCGAACGACGCTGACCGGCGAGGGCTTGCAGCACTGCGACGGCCAGTCGCAGCACTACGCGATGGCGTTCCCGAACTGTCGGGCGTACGACCCCGCGTTCGCGTACGAGGTCGGAGTGATCGTGCGCGACGGCATCCGTCGCATGTACGGCCCCGAAGCGGAAGACTGCTTCTACTACGTCACGCTCTACAACGAGAACTACTCGCAGCCGCCGATGCCCGAAGGGGTCGAGGGAGGCATCGTGCGGGGCATGTACCGGCTGCGCGCCGGCGAGGCGGGAGGCTCACATCGGGCGCAGATCCTCGCCAGCGGACCCATGGTGCTGCAGGCGCTGGAAGCGCAGCGCATGCTCGCCGAGGACCACGACGTCGCCGCCGACGTGTGGAGCGTGCCGGGATGGAAGCAACTGCGCGACGACGCGGTCGAGTGCGAGCGCTGGAATCGCCTCCACCCGAGCGACCCGCCGCGCACGCCGTACGTGACCGAGCTGTTGCGGGAGACCGAAGGGCCGGTCGTGGCCGTCACCGACTGGGTGAAGGCGGTGCCGGACACGATCGCTCGCTTCGTGCCGCACCCGTACGTCGTCCTGGGAACCGACGGCTACGGCTTCTCCGACATCAGGCCGTCGCTCCGCCGCCACTTCGAGGTCGACGCCGCGCACATCGCCGTGTCGGTCCTCGACGGTCTGGCCCAGACGGGCGACGTGAAGGGTGAGGAAGTCGCGGACGCCATCACCCGCTACGGCATCGATCCCGACTCACCGGACCCTCGCATCGCCTGACCCGGCACTCAGGGCCAGCGATCACCAGCGCTCAGTGGGCGTGGTCGGGGTCCCAGTCCTCTTCTTCGTCGTCCCAGTCGTCGTCGTCGAATTCGTCCTCGTCGTCCGATTCGGCGGCGTCCGAATCTACGTCGGCGAGGGTGCCCGAACCTTCGCGGAACAGCCCGTCGTCATAGCCCTGCTTGAGGCGGCGCGCCTCACGAAACCGTCGCGCACGTCCTTTTCTGGGCACGTCGTCACCTGCCTGGAAGTCGTGCCTCCATTATGCCGCGCGGCGCGCCGCCGCTACCGCCTCCCCGGGTGAGTTTTCGGTCTCGCCCGGTGGCTCATCTGTCCTCGCCGACTCCGCCTCCGCCTCCCGTCGGTCGGCTACGGCGGCGTCTTCTTATTCCAGCTCTGACGCGGTCCGGAACGGCTGGTGACCCCACCGGTCGAGGTGGACGAGGTTGGCGACCGGCGGCAGGTTCGGACGGCTGGCGACGCCCCGCGGCCAGCCGATCGGCACCACTGCCACCGGCGTGACTCGACCGGGAAGCCCGAGGGTTCGGCGTGCCTCCCAGGTCGACCAGAGCGGCAGCGTCGTCGACACGGCACCGAGGCCCAGCGCCTCGGCGGCCAGCAGCAAGTTCTGCACGGCGGCGAACGCGGTCACGTAGAACGAGGCGGCGCCGATGGCGGGGACGATCGGACGCCGGCCGCGTACGCACGCGACGATCGCCACCGGAACGTCTTCGAAATGGTCGGCTTCCCACTGGCGCGCCTCGAGCAGCGCGTCCTCGTGGCTGCGGCTCCGCAAGACCCGTCGGTAGATCGACCAACCCTGTCGATACGTGCGCGCGAGCTGATGCCTGATGTCGGGGTCGCGGACGACGACGAACTCGCATCGCCGGCGCCGCTCCGCGCGCGCGCTCGCGGCGAGACCGACGAGCGCGAGGACGGTGTCGTCGTCGATGGGGTCGTTGCGGAGGCGACGCATCGGCGCCTGCGCGCGCATGACGTCGGCGATCGGCGCGTCGAGCCGTGAAGCGATCTCGGAGAAGGCCGGCATGCGCCGACGTTAGTCAGGCGCCGTCGCCGCTGAAACGATTGATGGAGTGCCTGACGCGAGCTTGCGCCAGAGGGCTCGGTAGCTCGGGTATTCGAGCGCGTCGGTCACGTAACCGGCGCGGCGAAGCTCCTCGTGCAAGCGAGGGAGGTTCGCCATCGGGACTCCGGCATCCACGTGATGGGCGACGTGCCAACCGATGTGGAAGGGCACGATCATGAAGCGGGCGAGCGCGGACTGACGCACCGAATGCGTGGTCAGTCTCCGATCCTTCGAGCGCTGCATGCCGCCGTGTTCGGCGATGGAGCGCAGCCGGTTGATCACTCGCCACACCGTGAGATACGGCGCGAGCCACAGCACGAAGTACACCCAGGGGTGTCCGAGTGCGACCCCCACCGCTATCAGACCCAACTGCACGAAGACGATGGCGCGTGCTTGCGAGCGGATCGCAGCATCGGTCGACGTCACACCCCGGAGCAGGCCCTTGAAGAGCTTCCATCCCGTGCGCCCCGTCGCGTCGCGGCTCAGCTTGCGGCGGAACGAGTCCTTGGCGATGGGGTAGCCGCGGTAGAGCGGGATGTCGGGCTCGTCGGGTCCGAACTCGTCGCGGTGATGCGCCATGTGACCGCGGCGGTACAGATCGACGGGCGTGAACGACGGGAAGCCGAGCAGCCATCGGCCGACCCAGTCGTTGACTTTTCGATTGCGGAACAGGAGCCGGTGCGCGGCCTCGTGCATGAGAGCGGCGAACTGCGCGTGGGCTCTGCCCATCAGCACGAAGGCAATCGCCCACACCACAGGATGGTTGAGCCACACCGCCGCGACGATGATGCTGATCGTTTGCGCGTACAGGGCGAGCACTGCGAACGCGTTGCGCGCGTTCGGAATGCGTCGGAGCTCGTCCCGGAACGCGGGTGTGGGGCGGCCGGGGGCGGCGACGCGGTCGGTGGGCTCGAACTCGGTGAGGAGAGCCGGGTCGGGAAGCATGGTCGACGCCACGTGCAGATATTACACTTGCATGACGGATGTTTCGAGAGCGTAATGTCTCTTCGGATCGCCCGTTGTCGGCGCGCTCGCTGATCGCGAGCTTGCTGCTGCGGACGTCGCCACCGCGAATGGCCGGCCGTCGCCTCGTGCAGTGGTGCGGCTTGTTCGGGATTCCCGAAGGCACCGCGCGTGTGGCGTTGAGCCGAATGGTGGATCGCGACGAGCTGCGGGCCGACGCCGGCGTCTACGAGCTCGTCGGGCGAGTGAGGCGCCGCCGTTCGGCGCAGGACTTCAGCCTGCAGCCGTCGTTCTCCGACTGGGACGGCTCGTGGCGCATCGCCGTCGTGGACGGTGGGCCCGCGCGTGGCGCGGCACAGCGCGCTGCACTTCGCGACGCCATGCGCAGGCTGCGTTACGGCGAGCTGCGCGAGGGAGTGTGGAGTCGGCCGGACAACTTGCCGCGCGCGTCGGCGCCGAACGACGCGTGGAGCGTCGCGGACGAACAATGCACGTGGTGGACGGCGACGCCGGAGGAGGACGCGGTCGCGTTGGTGGCGCGGCTCTTTGGCACGGCGGAGTGGGCCCGACCGGGTCGAGCATTCGTCGAGCGCTTGACGTCGGTAACCCGGCGCCTGACGCACAACGACGATCGGACGCTGGCCGACGCGTTCGTTGTCGGCGCTCGCGCTCTCGTGCATCTGCGCGCGGATCCATTGTTGCCGCGGGAGCTCTGTCCCGACGGCTGGCCAGGAGAAGCCCTTCGGGGTGCGTATGTGGACTTCGAACCCGCGTTCGCGCACGCGCTGCAACGCTGGTTCCGGCGTCAGTCAGCGAC
>JBKPCL010000217.1:0-4559 GCA_046727335.1 Actinomycetota bacterium | reverse complement strand
GTCGTCACCCGGTGCGAGCCGCGCACCGACCGCAACGCCTCGAGGACCGCGTCGTGGTCGACGCCGAGGGCGCGTAGGAGGTCGCCGACGCCGCCCGTCACCTCGGTCATGGCGAGCAGGACGTGCTCCGTCGAGAGATAGTCGTCGTTGAGTCCGGCGCGTTCCTTGTCGGCGTCTTCGAGGACGCGGTACGTGGTCGCGCCGAGTTGCGCGTCCCGCACCGTCTGGCCCGACACGCGCGGGAGCTTCGCCAACTGGTCGTCGACGCGGTGCCGCACCGTCGCCGGATCGACGCCGATGCGTTCAAGGACACCGGTCACGATGCCGTCAGGCTGGTCGAGCAGTACGCGCAGCAGATGTTCGGGCGCGATCTCGGTGTTGCCGTTGTCGCGCGCCAGCGCTTGCGCGGCGCCGAATGCCTCTTGGGTCTTGCGAGTGAAGCGATTGGGGTCGAGCGGCATGTCAGTTCCTCAGGACCGTCCGGATTGGAATCGCACGACTGCGTTCGTCCGCAGCGGCACGAGCTCACGCTTGTATTGGCGGTGCGCGGCTTCCACGCGCCGTTCCATCTCTTTCTGCAGCGCGTCGAGGCGCGCTTCGAGCACCGCCATTCGAGCGCGCGCGTCTTCGAGCTCGTCCTCGAGCTCGAGGATGCGCTGCACGCCGGCGAGCGACACGCCGTCGTTCGTCAGCTCTTGGATGCGACGCAAGAGCGCGATGTCATCGTCCGAGTAGCGGCGACTGCGGCCGCTCGTGCGCGCCGGCGCCAAGAGCCCTTTGCGTTCGTAGATGCGCAGCGTCTGCGGGTGCACGCCGGCGAGCTCGGCGGCCACCGAGATCACGTAGAGCGCCCTCTGGTCATCCATCGTTCGCGCTCCGTTCGCTCGTGGCCGCGTACATCGCCCGACGCGGGTCGCCCTCGAGCACCTTGGCGAGCGCTTCGACAGCGCCGCGCTGTTGGTCGTCGAGCTCCTGCGGTACTTGGACATCGACGGTCACGAGCAAGTCGCCGGTGCGTTTGCCGTTGCTCCCCGACACGCCACGGCCGCGGACGCGCAGCGTCTTGCCGCTGGGCGTCCCCGGCGGGATTCGCACGGTGACTTGCCCATCGAGCGTCGGCACCTTGACGTTCGCGCCGAGCGCCGCCTCCGCGAACGTCACGGGAAGCCGGAGCGTCAGGTCGTCACCACTTCGTCCGAACAACGCATGCGGTTGCACGTGCACGACGACGTAGAGGTCACCGGGCGGACCGCCGTTTGCACCCGCGGCGCCCCGACCCTTCACACGAATGCGCTGTCCGTCGGCGACGCCGGCCGGCACACGCACCTTGACTTCGCGTGTACGGCCTTCGACGCCGCGGCCATGACACGTCGGGCACGGGGTTCGAATGACCTGGCCGCGGCCGCCGCACACGGGACACACTTCGGAGAACGAGAACGGGCCCTGGTCGACCGCGATCGAACCGGTGCCGTGGCACTCGGGACACGTCTCCGGCATCGTCCCCGGCGCCGCGCCCGAACCGTGACAGGTCGAGCACACCGCATCCGCGTGGAAGCGCACGGTGCTCGTCACGCCCGTGACCGCGTCCTCGAACGACAGATGCAGCTCGGTCTCGAGATCGGCGCCGCGTTGTGGCCCGGTCGCGCCGCGCCGGCCGCGGCGGCCGGTCATCCCGCCGAACAGGTTCCCGAGAATGTCGGAGAAGCCGCCGGTGCCGCCCATGTCGAACGTGAAGCTCTGGCCGTCACCGAAGCCGCCCGGAGCGCCGCCGAAGCCGGCGAAGCCTCCCGGACCCACGCCGGATGCGACCATCCGCCGCACCTCGTCGTACTCGGCGCGCTTCTCCTTGTCGCCGAGCACGTCGTACGCGGCCGAGATCTCCTTGAAGCGTTCCTCGGCGTCCTTGTTTCCCGGATTCGCATCGGGGTGGTACTGCTTCGCGAGCTTCTTGTAAGCGCGCGAGACGTCCTTCTCGGACGCGTCTTGCTGCACGCCGAGCACCGAGTAGTAGTCCTTCTCGAACCACTCCCGCTGGGCCGCCATTTAGGGCTCGCTCCTCGACACTTTCACCATCGCGGGACGAAGGACCCGTCCCTTCAACTTCCACCCGGCTCGCATGACATCGCCGACGTGCGGTTCACCCTCGCCGTCGTCCTGCAGGACGGCTTCGTGCTCGTTGGGATCGAACGGCGCACCGAGCGCGTCGATCCGTTCGAGACCCGCCTTCTCGAGCACTGATGTCAGCTCGGCGAACACAAGCTCGATGCCTTTGCGGACCTTGTCGTCGACGTCGCCGTGTTCCAGGTTCGCGAGCGCGAGCTCGAAGCTGTCCAGGACGGGCAGCAGCTGCTCGACCAAGCCTTCGGTCGCGCGCTCCACGAGCGCGGTCTGCTCACGCAGCACGCGCTTGCGGTAGTTCTCGAAGTCGGCCTGCAGACGACGGGTCGTGTCGAGCAGGTCGTCGCGTTCGCGTTGAAGAGTTCCCAAGTCGGTCTCGAACTGTCGTG
The DNA here is from genome assembly GCA_046727335.1 of Actinomycetota bacterium. GTDB lineage: Bacteria > Actinomycetota > Acidimicrobiia > IMCC26256 > PALSA-610 > JBKPCL01. The sequence goes on along the minus strand of JBKPCL010000217.1, from coordinate 2,052 downwards.
CCTCATCCGCCGCCGGGTCCTCGTCCTCGGGTGTGTCCGAAGGACGAGGACCCGCGGCAGCGTCGTGCGCTTGATCGGACTCGCTCATCGATTACGCGCTCTGCTCGTCGTCGATGATTTCGGCGTCCGCCACCTCGTCGTCGGACGGCTGACCGGTCGCGCCACCCTCGGCGCCACCGGGCCCTCCGCCGCTCGCCGTCTGCTGCGCCTGCACGTTCTGGTACAGACGCCGCGTGAACTCCTGGCTCGCGCTGAGCAGACCCTCGTGCGCCTGCCGGACCGCCTCGATGTCGGGGCCGGCGAGCGCGTCCTTCAGACGCTTCAACGCCTCCTCGATCTTCGAACGGTCGTCAGCCGGGACCTTGTCGCCCTGCTCCTTGAGCAGGTTCTCGGTCTGGTAGACGAGCGTGTCCGCGGTGTTCCGGACCTCGGCCTCTTCGCGCTTGCGCCGGTCTTCCTCCGCGTGCGCCTCGGCGTCGCGGATCATCTGATTGATGTCGTCCTTGCCGAGCGCGGTGCCACCGGAGATCATCATCGACTGCTCCTTGCCCGTGCCGAGATCCTTCGCGGACACGTGCACGATCCCGTTGGCGTCGATGTCGAACGTGACCTCGATCTGCGGGACGCCGCGCGGCGCCGGCGGAAGACCGGTGAGCGTGAACGTCCCGAGGCCCTTGTTCCGGTAGGCCATGTCACTCTCGCCCTGCAGGACCTTGATCTCGACCGACGGCTGGTTGTCGTCGGCGGTCGTGAAGGTCTCCGACCGCTTCACCGGGATCGTGGTGTTGCGCTCGATGAGCTTCGTCATGATCTGGCCCTTGGTCTCGATGCCGAGCGACAACGGCGTGACGTCGAGCAGCAGGATGTCCTTGACCTCGCCCTTCAACACGCCGGCCTGGATCGACGCACCGACCGCGACCGCCTCGTCCGGGTTCACGCCCTTGTGCGGCTCCTTACCGGTGAGCTCTTGGACGAGCTCGGTGACGGCGGGCATGCGTGTGCTGCCACCGACCATGATCACGTGGTCGATCTTCGACTTGTCGAGACCGGCGTCACGGATCGCTTGCTCGAACGGGCCGCGGCACGCCTCGAGCAGATCGCGCGTCATCTCCTGGAACCGCGCCCGCGTGAGCGACATCTCCAGGTGCAGCGGACCCTCGCTCGTCGCCGTGATGAACGGCAGGTTGATCGTGGTCTCCTGCAGGTTCGACAGCTCGATCTTGGCCTTCTCCGCGGCTTCCTTGAGGCGCTGCATGGCCATCTTGTCGTTCGACAGGTCGACGCCGTGCGCGTTCTTGAACTCGGTGACGAGCCAATCCATGACGCGCTGGTCCCAGTCGTCGCCGCCGAGATGCGTGTTGCCCGAGGTGCTCTTCACCTCGAAGACGCCGTCGCCGATCTCCAGCACCGACACGTCGAAGGTGCCGCCGCCCAAGTCGAAGACGAGGATCGTCTGGTCCTTGCCTTCCTTGTCGAGCCCGTAGGCGAGCGCGGCGGCGGTCGGCTCGTTGATGATGCGAAGCACTTCGAGGCCCGCGATCTCACCGGCCTCCTTGGTGGCCTGGCGCTGGGCGTCGTCGAAGTATGCGGGCGTCGTGATGACGGCCTGCGTCACGGGCTGGCCGAGGTAGCTCTCCGCGTCGCGCTTGAGCTTCATCAAGATGCGCGCGCTGATCTCCTGGGCCGTGTACGCCTTGCCGTCGATGTCGATCGTCCACTTGGTGCCCATGTGGCGCTTGACCGAGCGGATCGTGCGGTCGGGGTTCGTGATCGCCTGACGCTTGGCGACCTCGCCGACGAGCACTTCGGCGGTCTTCGAGAACGCGACGACGGACGGCGTGGTCCGGCTGCCTTCGGCGTTGGGGACGACGACCGGTTCGCCGGCCTCCAGGACCGCGACGACAGAGTTGGTGGTGCCGAGGTCGATGCCGACGGCCTTGGACATGGCTTCCTCCATGTAGGTCAGAGATGAGGTCCGCGCCACTGCTGAGAGTCAGAGTTGAGTGGCTCGTTGGATTGTAACTTGACAATGGTGTTGTCAGATTCCCCGCC
>JBKPCL010000216.1:0-3247 GCA_046727335.1 Actinomycetota bacterium | reverse complement strand
GCATGAAGCTGCTGCCGACTGCGGCGCCAACACTGAGCTACGCCTGCCCGATGCACCCTGAAGTCGTTAGCGACGCGCCGGGCCGCTGCCCCAAGTGCGGCATGAAGCTGCTGCCGTCCCAGCTCGCCGCGCCGGCGGCCGACCACGAGCCGTCGCACAGCCACCCCGACACCGGCAGTGAGCACGGGACCGGCGACGGCATCGAATGGGAAGACGACATGGTCGAGATCAACCAGATCACGACGCCGGCCAACATGCGCTGGAAGCTCATCGACCGGGCCACCGGCGCCGAAAACCACGCGATCGACTGGCAGTTCACAGTCGGCGACCAGGTAAAGCTCCGGCTGGTCAACGAGATGGACTCCGACCATCCGATGCACCACCCCTTCCACATCCACGGCGCAGGCCGCTTCCTGATCCTCGCCCGCGACGGCGAAATCGAGCCCAACCTGGTCTGGAAAGACACGGTGCTCGTCCGCACCGGCCAAACCGTCGACATCCTGCTCGACGTCACCAATCCCGGCGTCTGGATGGCGCACTGCCACATCGCCGAACACCACGAGAGCGGAATGATGTTCAGCTTCACCGTCACGCCAGCACCCTCCGCCGCCGAGACAGGAGAGGAGCTGACGACATGACCTACGTACGCCGACTCTGGCGCTACATCGTCGACCGGCCGCTCGTCTAAGCGCCCTTAGCGCCTCACCAACCGAAACCAGCTCGTGCAAGGAACTGCACCGCTCGAAGGCGGCGACGAGCCGCTGCGCCCGAATCCCACCGACCGCTCAGAGCAAAGAAAGGATCCCCATGACCGGCACCACTCATCAGAACAATCTCGCCGCTCGTATCGGCGGTTGGAGTGCTCGGCATCGTAAGGCTGCAGTCCTCGCCTGGTTCGGCTTCGTGTTCCTTGCCGTCGCCGCCGGCATGACCGTCGGCTCGCGCGACCTCACCATGACCGACTCGCTCGCAGGCGACTCCGCCACCGCCCAACGAATCCTCGACCGGGCCGGACTCGGCGACCAGGCGAGTGAGAACGTCTTGATCCAAAGCGCCTCGCACACCGCCGGCGACACCGCCTTCCAATCGGCGATCCGGGCGACGGTCGCGGCCGTCGGCTCGCAGAAGCACATCTCGCAAGTCCGGTCGCCGCTCGACTCGGCGAAGCTCGTCTCGGGCGATCGTCACTCCGCACTTGTCACCTTCGAGGTCAGCGGCCAGATGATGGATCGCGCGATGCGTGTCGGCCCCGTGCTCGACGCTGTGGCCACCACGCAACGGACGCACACCGGGTTGCGGATCGCTGAGTTCGGCTCGGCGAGTTTCGGCAACGTCACCATGCGCTCTGCCGACAGCGATTTGCATCGCGCGGAGATCCTCTCGATCCCGGCGACCGTGTTCATCCTGCTGCTTGCTTTCGGCGCGCTCGCGGCCGCACTGCTGCCGGTGCTTCTCTCGCTGACCGCGATCATCGCCGCCGTCGGGCTGGTGTTCCTGACCAGCCATCTCTTCCCGGTCGACGGATCCGTCTACTCGGTGATGCTGCTGATCGGCCTCGCGGTCGGCGTCGACTACTCCTTGTTCTACATCCGTCGCGAACGTGAGGAGCGTGCCGCCGGCCGCTCCGCCGAGGCGGCGCTCCTCGCCGCCGCCGCGACATCGGGCCGCTCGGTTCTCATCTCCGGCGCCACCGTCATGGCAGCGGTCGGCGGCATGTTCTTCGCCGGCACCGGCGGCTTCCGCGGGATCGCGATGGGCACGATCCTCGTCGTCGCCACCGCAGTCCTCGGATCGCTGACGGTGCTGCCCGCGCTGCTCTCGAAGCTCGGCGACCGGATCGAAAAAGGCCGGATCCCGCTGCTGCGCCGGCTCCGAAGCCGCAACGGCGAAAGTCGCTTCTGGACGGTCGTACTGGCAGCGGTGCTGCGTCGACCGCTGCTCGCGGCACTCGCCGCAACCAGCGTTCTCGTCGCAATTGCGCTGCCGGCGTTGCGAATGCACACCGTGCAGCCGACGCTGACCGACTACCCGAGCACGCTCCCGATCCACAAGACCTATGACCGTCTCCAGAACGCGTTTCCGGACGGGCCGCTACCCGCACAGGTCGTCGTCAAGGCCCAAGACGTCCGCACGCCCGCTCTCGCGCAGGCCGTCCACAAGTTCCGGAAGCAGGCGCTCGCAACAGGCGGAATCCACGGCTCGATCTCGCTCCGGGTCCTGAACGCACACGTGGCCGTGCTCTCGGTCCCGCTCGCGGGGCCCGAGAACGAGGCCGCGTGGAGCCGCCAGATCACAACACTCCGACAGCGCGTGATCCCCGCGACGCTCGCAACGGCACCGGGCGTCGAGACTGTCGCCGTCGGCGGCGACGACGCCGGCACCAAGGACTACACCGACGCGCTGCGCTCGCACGCTCCGCTCGTCTTCGCCTTCGTCCTCACCCTCGCCTTCCTCCTACTCCTGCTGACGTTCCGGTCAGTCGTGATCCCGCTGAAGGCGATCCTGCTCAACCTGCTCTCCGTCGGCGCCGCCTACGGCTTCCTCGTCGCGACCTTCCAGTGGGGCTGGGGCGAATCGATCCTCGGCTTCCAATCGACCGGCGGCATCACCTCCTGGGTGCCACCGTTCCTCTTCGTCGTCCTCTTCGGCCTCTCGATGGACTACCACGTCTTCATCCTCAGCCGCGTCCGCGAGGCCGTCGACGGCGGCATGAAAACAACCGACGCAGTCGCACACGGAATCCGCAGCACCGCCGGCGTCGTCACCAGCGCCGCAATCGTGATGGTCGCCGTCTTCTCCATCTTCGGGACGCTCACCCAGGTCTCGATGAAACAACTCGGAGTCGGCCTCGCGTTCGCCGTCCTGCTCGACGCCACGATCGTCCGCGGAGTTCTGCTGCCGACCACGATGACGCTGCTCGGTGAAGCGAACTGGTGGCTCCCACGCTGGCTGAACTGGCTGCCACAACTCGCGACCGAGGAGCGGTCAACCTCACGGCCTGCACGCGTTGACCGTGGGCGCAGCGACGCGAAGAACCGCCCGCCCGTCGCCAGCAACGCCCCCTCCAACGTCCGCAGCGCCGAGGCCTAACCGTGCCCGCCAATGCGTCAGCCAGCCCAAGCAAGCCGCAGATAACGGCTCCTCCCCGCCTCGCACATAGCACCGCCACAGCCCCGACAAACCCAAGGAGAACGACCATGCCACGCACGATCAAACTCGCAACCGCAACGATCGCGCTGCTTCTCAC
>JBKPCL010000215.1:0-4923 GCA_046727335.1 Actinomycetota bacterium | reverse complement strand
CATAGGTCTGGCGCTGCTGGGCGTCGGATGCGGTGGCATTCTCGTTGTCGTCATCAGGCGGCTACGCCGCGCGGGAACCGAAACGATCACCGCCAGCTGCGGCGCGGCCGGCGCCGTCGTGATCGCCGTCGGATACTTCGTGGTCGCCCGGATCCCGATCAACACCGTCCGCATCTGGGCCTACGGCTCGCTCGGCTCGTACAAGAACCTCGCCATCCTCGGGCTCATCTGCTTCGTGCTCTTCGCGTCGTTTCTCGCGTTCGGGATCATCGTCGCGACCCTCCTCGGTCGCGCCACGGAACGCGTCGGCCGGTTGTACTTCGCCGACCTCCTCGGCGCAGGGCTCGGGTGCTTGTGTGCGATTCCGTTGATCGTCGCGTTCGGACCTCCGCAAGTGATCATGCTCGCCGCGTTCATCCTGGCCGGCGCCGGTCTCGTCGCGCTTCCCGGGCGCGGGCTGCGGATCATCGGCAGCGTTGTCGCGGTCGGCGCGCTGGCGCTGTTCGTGGCGAGCGGTCTTGTCGGTTTGCCCGACGTGCGCGCCGAAGCGTCGAAGGGAGCCAGTAGGGGCGTGACCTACACCGACTGGGGCCCGGTTTTTCGCGTCGACGTGCTGCCGACTTCACCGACGGGCGCTCTGCTGCAACACGACGGCACATATGGCGCCGCCATGTTCAAGTACGACGACGACCCCTCGACGCTGACGCGCTACCGAACCGATCCGCGAGCACTCGCCTTCAGGACGCTGGGCACGCCGCCGAAGACCGAGCTGATCATCGGGTCGGCGGCCGGGAACGAGATCCTCGCGTCGCTGTATTTTCGGGCGCACGACATCGACGCCGTCGAGCTCAACCCAGTCACCGTCTCTCTGCTCACGGATCACTTTGCCGACTACACGGGCCACCTGAACCGCCAGCCCGGCGTGCACCTGCACACCGCCGATGGACGCAACTACCTCGCGCGCTCGAACAAGAAGTACGACCTCATCTGGTACGTCGCGCCTGATAGCTACGCCGTGAGCAATGCCGCGTCCTCGGGTGCATTCGTCCTCTCCGAGAGCTACCTGTACACGTCCGAGATGATCGCCGACAGCCTGCGCCACCTCACCAGCGACGGAATCATGGTCGTGCAGTTCGGCGAGCTCGACTTCACGAGCAGCCCCAATCGGACGGCGCGTTACGTGATGACCGCGCGCCAGGCATTCCGCGACCTTGGCATCAACAACCCCGCTGACCACCTCATCATCTCGGCGTTCATCACGCACAAAACCGGTGATCTCTCGACCATCATCCTGAAGCGCACGCCGTTCACGTCTGCGGAGGTCGACCGCTACCGAGCCGCCGTACCCACGATCCCGCTCGCCTCGACGTCCTACGCGCCCGGTCTGCCGAATGGTCCCGGCGTCCTTCCCGAGTTGGCGTCGCTCGACACGCACGCCGCGGCCCAGGTCGCGGCTGCGTACCCGCGATCGGTCGGCGCGATTACAGACGATCATCCGTTCTTCTGGCACTTCGCTCCATTCACCACCGTGCTGCGCCACATCTTCACGCCGCTCAACGCGCAGAACCCCGAGGACGTGATCGGCGAACGCGTGCTGATCCTCCTGCTGACGTTGTCAGTCATCTTCGCCGCGACCTTTCTGCTCGCGCCGTTCGCGCTCGTGCGGCGAGAGTGGCAACAACTTCCCGACAAGGGCGTCTCGGCGGTCTACTTCGCGGCGCTCGGGCTCGGCTTCATGTTCTTCGAGATCACGATGATCCAGCGGCTCGTACGATTCCTCGGCTACCCGACCTACTCGCTCACCGTCACGCTGGCATCCCTTCTCATCTTCACTGGTGTCGGCGCGCTCGTCAGCAAGCGCTTCGCCGACAAGCCGACCCGAGTCATCCCGGCGCTGTTCGTCCTCCTGTTCGCGGTCACACTCTTCTACGTCTACGGCCTCGACGGCATCACCGACTCGCTCATCACTGCCAGCCTCGGAGTGCGCATCGCGGTGACGCTCGCGCTTCTTGCGCCCCTCGGCCTCTGCCTCGGTACGTTCATGCCGCTCGGCCTCGGCGTCGTCGCCGGTCTCAGCGAGCACCGTGACGAATACGTCGCATGGTCGTGGGCCATCAACGGCGTGTTCTCGGTTGTCGGATCGGTGCTCACGACGATTCTGGCGATGACGTACGGATTCCGATCCGTGCAGTTTCTCGCGTTGGCCGCCTATGCAATCGCGTGCGCGGCGCTCTGGCGGCTCGCGGCTCGCCGCGTCGCGCCTCTCCCCGGCGTATCGGGCATATCCTCGCCCGCATGACGCTTCGCCTCTGGACCGTCGACGTCGACGCGCACGATCCACGCCGTCTTGGTCAATGGTGGGCCGACGCGCTCGGCTGGAAGGTCTTCTACGACTCCGAGGACGAGTTCGTGATCACGACGCCCGACGAGCGCTTCCCTGGACTCGTCTTCCTGAAGGTGCCGGAGGGCAAGGCCGTGAAGAACCGGCTCCACCTCGACTTCGTCCCGGACGACCGCGACGCCGAGGTGCAGCGGTTGGTCGACCTCGGCGCGACGCGAGCCGACGTCGGTCAGAAGGGCGACGAGACGTGGGTCGTTCTCGCCGACCCCGAAGGCAACGAGTTCTGCGTGCTCAGTGCGCGAGAAGGCGGGATGTAGCCCGACTATTACGTCCGAGGCAGGCCCAGCACGCGTTCGGCGATGATGTTGCGCTGGATCTCGCTCGTTCCGCCCGGAATCGTTGCGCCGAACGAGCGGAGGTACTGGATCGCCCACGATCCCTCGCGCCACATCTGCGGACCCAGCCAATCCAAATCGAGGCCGTCGGCACCGAGCGCTTCTGCGCCGAAGAGCAACGCCTTCTGCAGCGACTCGCTGCCATAGAGCTTGAGCAGTGAGTGCTCGGGTGCGGCCTTGCCCATGAGGAACTTCGAGAAGCCGCGGTAGCCCATGGTCAGCAACGCTTGCGCGTCGACGTAGAAGCCGGCGACCGCGTCCCGGTAGCGCGCGTCGTCGCCGAGCCGTCCCCCTCGCCCGTCGGGTTGGTCGCCGAGCTCGACCAGGGCACGAACGGCGCGCTGCACGTCGTACGCGTAGCCGATCCACAACATCGCCCGTTCGTGCGCGAGCGAACCTTGGGTGATCGGCCAACCGCCGTTGAGCGCGCCGACGAGGTCCGCCGCGGGCACGTGGACGTCCGTGAAGAACACCTCGTTGAAATCGCAGAAGTCGGGATCCGAGAGCTCGGGGAACGGACGGCGTTCCACGCCCGGCGATGTCATGTCGATGATGAGCGCGCTGATGCCTTTGTGCTTCGGCGCGGTCGGATCGGTACGGACGAAGCACAGGCACCAATCGGAGTGATGCGCACCCGACGTCCAGACCTTCTGCCCGTTGACGATGAACTCGTCGCCCACCAGCTCGGCCCGTGTCTTGAGGCTCGCGAGGTCGCTGCCCGCGCCCGGTTCGCTCATGCCGAGACACCATGAGATCTCGGCGCGCAGCGTCGGCCGCAGGAACCGGTCGCGTTGCTCGGGCGTGCCGTAGTCGTTGATCGACGGGGCGATGATGCCGAGGCCCTGCGGATTCGCGCTCCGCATGATCTCTCGGCTCGACATCTCCTCGAAGTAGATCATCTGCTGTGTCGGCGTTGCGTTCCGGCCACCGAGCTCGGGCGGCCACCCCGGGACGAGCCAGCCCGCGTCGAACAATGTGCGTTGCCACTCGCGCGCCCATTCCGGCATGTGTGCGCTCGATTGTTTCGGTTCGCGCAGCCGCTCCTCCGACGGCTGGTGCTCGTCCAGCCAGGCGTCGAGCTCGGCGCGGAACGCTTCGTCTTCGGGCGCATACTGCAGGCGCATCGTGCCGGAGGGTAGTTTCCTGACGTTCGTGTCAGCGAATGTGGCGCGCGGTGGACTTCGACTTTTCTCCTGAACAAGAGATGCTGCGCGCATCGGTGCGTGCCTTTCTCGCCGACAAGGCACCGATCGCCTACATGCGTGATGCGCACGCCGATCTCGAATATCACGCGCGGTTCGGCACCGACAACGTGTGGACGGGCTTGCGCGAGTTGGGTGTGCTCGGCCTGCTCGTGCCCGAGGAGCACGGTGGCGCCGGCATGGGCATGGTCGACGCCGCGGTCGTGCTCGAGGAGTTGGGTCGGGCCGTGTCGCCGTCGCCGTACGCGTCGACGGCGATCGGTGCCGTGTCGTTGGTGACGGAGCTCGGGAGCGACGACGTGCGCACGGCGCTACTGCCCGGGCTCGCAGACGGGTCGCGAGTCGGGACGCTCGCGATCCACGAGGAGGGGACGGCGTACGAGTGGCGTGAGCCGTCGACAACGGCACGACGATTCGGCAACGGCTGGATGCTGTCAGGCAGGAAGGTCCACGTCGCAGACGCGCCCTCCGCGGATCTCTTCCTGGTCACGGCGCGTGATCCCGATGGCATGCTGGGCGTGTTCGCCGTCCCGAATCAGATCGGCCGCGAGACGCCGACCGTCGACATCACGCGGTTTGAAGGAGCGGTCGATCTCGACGGAGTGGCCGCGGGGCGGCTCGGTGATGGGGACGCGACCGTCGCGATCGCGCGCACGCTCGACCGGTTGGGTGTCGCGTACGCCGTCGACGGTGTGGGCGCCGCGCAACGGGCCCTCGAGCTTGCGGTCGAGTACGCGAAGGAGCGCGTGCAGTTCGGCAGGCCGATCGGCGCATTCCAGGCGGTGCAGCACCTGTGCGCCGACATGCTGCGTACGGTCGAGTTGGCCCGCGCCGCCGCCTACTACGCGTGTTGGGCAGACGACAATGCAGACGCGGCCGAGGCGCACCGCGCCGCGGTGATGGCGAAGGCGTTCGCGGCCGAACAGTTCCCGCTGGTGGGCGGAACCGCGATCCAGGTGTTCGGCGGCATCGGCTTCACCTGGGA
>JBKPCL010000214.1:0-3647 GCA_046727335.1 Actinomycetota bacterium | reverse complement strand
GCATCTCGAGTCGGGCGACGTCATCATCGACGGTGGCAACACTCACTACGTCGATGACATCGCCCGATCGCAGGCGCTGCTCGGCCGCGGCATCGACTACATCGACTGCGGCACCAGCGGCGGCGTGTTTGGCTTGCAGCGCGGGTTCTGCCTGATGATCGGCGGCCCGGAACAAGCGGTGAATCGTTTGAGCCCGATCTTCGCCGCGCTCGCGCCCGGCGCCGACGCTGCATCGCGCACCCCCGGCCGGACCGGCGAGCCCGCGCCCGAAGAGATCGGCTACCTGCACTGCGGACCGGTCGGCGCCGGCCACTTCGTGAAGATGGTGCACAACGGCATCGAATACGCGCTCATGGCGTCGTACGCCGAAGGACTGAACATTCTCCACCACGCCAACGTCGGGAAGGAACCCCAATCTGCGGACGCCGAGACCGCTCCCCTTGCTGATCGCGACCGCTACCACTACGACATCGACGTCGCGAAGGTGGCGGAAGTCTGGCGGCGCGGCAGTGTCGTCGCGTCATGGCTGCTGGACCTGACCGCCTCCGCGCTCTACGAGTCGCCGACCCTCGAGGGCTTCAGCGGCCGCGTGAGCGATTCGGGTGAGGGTCGGTGGACGATTGCGGCGGCGATCGACGAGGGCGTCCCTGCGGCGGTGATGGCGACGGCGTTGTTCGACCGTTTCCTCTCGCAAGGTTCGGGCGACTTCTCCAACCGCGCCCTGTCCGCGATGCGCAAGCAGTTCGGCGGTCACGAAGAGAAGAAGATCGCCGGTCTCTAACTCGAGATCCCGCGGCGCTCAGTCGATCGGCATGACGAGTGGCCGCCAATAATGGCCGGGCTCGAGGAAGCGGTGCTGGCCCGACGGGCCGTCGCTTCCCGAGACGTACTCCTCGGGCGAGCCGAGCTTCCACGCCTTCAGCACGGGGTCGACGATCTTCCACGACCACTCGACCTCGTCGAATCGCAGGAACGGTGTGTGGTCGCCCTCGAGCACGTCGAGGAGCAACTGCTCGTACGCCGATGCCTCGACGTCTCCGGCCTCCGCGTAGTCGGCGCGGAGCACCGACTCACGCGCTTCGAGGTCCAGCCCCGGCTGTTTGGTGCGCACCACGAGCTCCGTGCACTCGGTCGGACTCATACGGAACACCAACCAGTTCGGCTCCGCGTGCTCGAGCGGCGTATGCGCGAACAGGCGTGTGGGCGGCTCTCGGAATCGGAAGGCGACTTCGTGCGCCTTGGCGGCCAAACGCTTGCCGGAGCGCATGAGTACGGGCACGCCTTCCCAGCGCCACGTGTCGAGCCGGACCCGCAACGCTGCGAACGTCTCCGTGCGCGAGTGGGGATCGACACCCGGTTCGGATCGGTACCCGACAGCGGGGCTTCCCTCGACCAACCCGGCGGTGTACTGCCCGCGCACGGCGTCGACCTCGACGTTGACCCGCCGGACGCTTTTCAGCACCTCAACTTTGTGGTCGCGGATCATTTCCGCGTCCCAGAGCGCCGGCGGCTCCATCGTTGCGAACGTCATCATCTGCAGCAGGTGGTTCTGCAGCATGTCGCGCATCGCACCGATGCCGTCGTAGTAGCGCGAGCGACCTTCGACGCCGATTGTCTCTGCAACCGTGATCTGGATTTCGTCGACGTGCGCGGCGCGCAGCAGCGGCTCGACGAGCCGGTTCGCGAACCGGAAGACGAGGATGTTCTGGACGGTCTCCTTGCCGAGGAAATGGTCGATCCTGAAGATCTGGTCTTCGCGCCAGTACTCGTGGAGCTGCTGGTTCAGCGCGAGCGCCGAATCGATGTCGGTGCCGAACGGCTTCTCGATCACGAGCCGGCGCCAACCGTTGGTCTCGTCCACCAAGCCCGCCTTGGCGATCGTCTCCGCGGCATCGGCGAAGACCATCGGTGGGAGTGCGAGATAGAAGATCGCCGGGCCCTCGAGCACGTCGCCGAGTTGACGCATCGACGCGACCGAAATGTCGCCACCGTGGAACTCGATGCGATCGATGAACCGATTGAAGTACTTCTCGTCGACATCCTTGTCGTACGTCTCGACCGCGTTGCGCAGATGCTCGTGGAACTCGTCGGTCGTCCAGTCCTGCCGGGCGTAGCCGATGATGCGCAGGTCGGCGAGTCGCTCCCGATACTCGAGCGACAACAGCGCCGGGAAGAGGAGCCGGGCCGCGAGGTCGCCGGAGGCGCCGATCACGACGAGGGTCGGTTGATGATCATCCACTCGGATCCCCTCTCGACGCGCCTGGGGCCAGGCTATGACGACCGGCGCATGTGCCGGGACAGGTCGCCGACGAGCAGTGGGCGAACGACGCGCTCCGTGAACCGCCACGTCCCGTCGACGCGTTCGAACGCGTCTTGATATTGCCCGCTCAGGATCGGGTGCAAGCCTTGGGCCGTCACCTGCAACACCGTGAAGTAGGAGCGCGCATCAGCGCGGTTGCCGTCGACCCGCACCGCCACATTGGTGATCTGGTGCATGGTGCGAGGGGTGCCGTCCTCGTACAGGATGACGGGTTCGTAGATCGTGCGAACCTCGTCAGCGCCACGGAGCACCCGCTCGTGACGAGTCGAGCGGAAGTCAGCATGTTCGAACAGCGCGGCGACGCCGTCGAGATCCCCGGCATCGAGACGGAAGGCATACTCATGGATGAGCGCGGTGATGTCGTCGATATCGCTCACGCGCGCAGGCTACGCGACCTTCCGCTCTACGATTGTGCGATGCGCGCCGCGCTCGAATGGCTGATCGACACTGCGGACGGGCGGCGCGTGCTGCTTGTCGTGTACAGCGTCGCGGCGGTGATCTCGGTCGTCACGTACACGATCGTGCGCCGTCCGTGGTACGCGCTGTCGGTCGCGGCGCCGCTGCTCTTCGCCCCGTTCTGGGCGCGCTGGTGCCTCCGCCGGCGCTGAGTTGTGTTTGGCGCGATCGCGGTCGTAATTGACCGCTCGCGCTCCAAACACGATCTACCGCAGGACGAGACCGCCGTCGACCATGAGCGACGCGCCGTTGACGTACGACGACGCTCCCGAGCACAGCCAGTACACCGCCGCGGCGATCTCGTCGGGCGTCGCCATGCGACCCATCGGCAACCGACGCAGCATGCGTTCACCGCGATCGGGCTGGGCGTCGAGGTACGCGCGCATCGGGGCGGTTTCGGTCTGGCCCGGGAGCACCGCGTTGACGCGGACACCGTGACCGGCGTACTCCTGCGCCGCGTGCTTCGTCAGGCCGAGCACACCGTGCTTGGCCGCGGTGTACTGCGGCTGTCCGGGAGCGGGGACGACGCCGGCACCCGACGACACGTTGACGATCGCGCCGCCGTCACCCTGCTCGACCATCTGCCGCAGTTCTCGTTGCATGCACAGGAAGACTCCCGTGAGGTCGACGTCGATGACGCGCTGCCAGTCGGACAGCGAGTGGTCGGAGAACGGTTTCGGCTCGGGCGCGATGCCCGCGACGTTGCACGCCCAGTCGAGCCGCCCGTAGCGGTCGATGGTGAAGTCGATCATCGCCGCGACCGAATCGGCATCCGCGACGTCGACGTGCACCCACGCCGCCCTGCCGTTCGCAAGTTCGGCGCTCGTTCTGCGCGCCGCGTCCTTGTCGATGTCGGCGATCACGACGTTGG
>JBKPCL010000213.1:0-3409 GCA_046727335.1 Actinomycetota bacterium | reverse complement strand
CGTGATGATCCTGGCCGCGCTGGCGATCCGGAGCTTCGTCAACCTGACGACGCTCGACCTCGGATTCCGGCCCGAGGGCGTCCTGCTCGTGCGCGCCCCGAGCGGGGAACCGTCCGGCGCCGCCCATCAGCGCGCGTTCGCCGAACGCCTGCGGGAGCGCCTCGCCAGTCTGCCGGGCGTCGCGGCGATTGGTGCGGTGTCGGTCACGCCGCTCGAGTTCGGACCGATCGGGGACGACCGTCCCGTGCAGATCGAAGGCGGGCGCCCGGCGGCGCAGGGTCCGTCCGTGAACTATCTGGTCGCAACGCCCGGGTATTTCGGCGTCATGGGCATCCGGCTCGTCTCGGGCCGGCTCTTCACCGAGGCGGACGCGCAGGCGTCCGCGTCGGTGGCGATCGTGTCCGAAGCCACCGCGCGACGGTTGTGGCCGGGCCAGAATGCCATTGGCCGGCGGCTTCGCGTCATGCCCGGCACGACGCCGGTCACGGTGGTCGGCATCGTGGCGAGCGGCAGGACACGGCAGCTCGGGGACGCGGCGCTCGATTTCTACGCGCCCGGGCGGACGGCCGGCACGTGGGTCCTTCGGAGCGCCGGAAACCCGCTCGCGCTTGCCGCGTCAGTGCGCGCGCTCATCCGCCAGCTCGATGGGTCGCGTGCGATCACGATCGAGCGGCTCGATCGACGCGTCGACGCCGCGAGACTCCCGTGGCGGACGGCGTCGGCCGCGATGGGCCTCTTCGCGGCGATCGCGCTGCTGCTCGCGCTGACCGGCGTCCACGGGCTGGTCGCGTACGCGGTCTCGACCGAGGCGCGTGAGTTCGGTGTGCGAGTGGCGCTGGGCGCGACGCCGCGGCGCGTGCTGCATCTCGTCGCGTGGCGTGTCGCGCGGCCGGCGATCGCCGGGATCGCGATCGGCGTCCCGCTCGCCATGATCGCCGCGCGGGTGATGTCCGCGCTGCTGTTCGGCGTCAGTTCCATGGACCCGGCGTCGTATGCCGGCGCCGTCATCGTGCTGCTGCTGTCAGTCGCCGCCGCCTGCGCGCCCCCCGCCCGCCGCGCCGCATCAATCGATCCGATGTCGATCCTCAGAGCCGAGTAGCATTCGCGCGGACCACTGGATTGGCGTGGCGGCTTTCGCGACCTTTAGCACCTTTAGCACCCATAGCACTACATGTTCAGGTCCACCCAGACACTCTTGACCTGGGTGTAGTGCTCGAGCGCGTGCGCGCTCATCTCGCGGCCGAAGCCGCTCGCCTTGTAGCCGCCGAACGGCGCCGCCGTGTCGTACACGTTGTAGGTGTTGACCCACACCGTGCCCGCCTGGAGGCGCCGCGCGACGTAGTGCGCCTTCTTGATGTCGCGCGTCCACACCGCGGCGGCGAGGCCGTACGGCGAGTCGTTCGCGCGCGCGATCGCTTCGTCCAGATCCGAGAATTCGATCGTCGCGAGCACGGGGCCGAAGATCTCCTCGCGCGCGATCGTCATCTCCGGCGTCACCTTGTCGAACACCGTCGGCTGCACGAAGTACCCCTTGCCGGTGCCGATGTCGGCGCGCGCGCCGCCCGCCACCAGCTCCGCGCCTTCGCGCTTCCCGGTCTCGACGTAGCGCAGCACCGTCTCGAGCTGCTTCTTCGACGCGAGCGCGCCGAAGCGCGTCTTCGGATCCATCGGGTCGCCCGCGGTCATCTTCTTCGCGCGGCCGACCAGTTTCTCCATGAATTCGTCCTTGATCGATCGGTCGACGAGCAGCCGCGATCCGGCGGCGCACACTTCCCCCTTGCCGTAGAAGATCCCGACCGTGGCGCCCCGGATCGCCGCCTCCATGTCGGCATCCGGCAGAACGATGTTCGGCGACTTGCCGCCGAGCTCGAGCGTGATCTTCTTCAGCGTGTCGGCCGCGCTCTTCATGATCGCCTTGCCGGTCGACGTGTCGCCGGTGAACGCGACCTTGTCCACGCCGGGATGTTCGACGATCGCCTGACCGACGCTCGAGCCGGGCCCGGTGATGACGTTGAGCACGCCGGGCGGAAGCCCGACCTCGACCGCGATCTCGCCGAGCGCCAGCGCCGTGAGCGGCGTCTGGCTCGCGGGCTTGAGCACGACGGTGTTTCCGCATGCGAGCGCCGGCGCGACCTTCCACGCCGCGAGCAGCAGCGGAAAGTTCCACGGCACGATCGCGGCGACGACGCCGACCGGTTCGCGAAGCGTGTAGACGAGGTAGTTGCCCTTGACGGGGATCGTCTCGCCCATCACCTTGTCGGCCCAGCCCGCGTAGTACTCGAAGCACTCCGCGGCGGCGGGGATCTCGATGTTGCGCGACTCGCTGATCGGCTTGCCGTTGTGCAGCGTCTCGAGCCGCGCCACCTCGTCGACCCGCTCCAGCAGGCGATCGGCCAGCCGGCGGACGAGGCGTCCGCGCTCGCGCGCCGACATCTTCCCCCACGGCCCGTTCAGCGCCGCGCGCGCCGCCGCCACCGCCGCGTCGACGTCGTCCTTCCCTGCCGACGCGACCCGCGCGATCACGTCCTCGGTCGCCGGATTGACGACGTCCATCGACGCGCCCGAGGAGGCGCTGCGCCACTCGTTGTTGATGAGCAGCTTCTTCTGTTCTACGGCAGCCGTTGTCATCGTCCGGTAAACCTCGCCTTCCGTTTCTCCACGTGGGCGGCGATCCCTTCCTTCGCGTCCTCGCTCTGAAACAGTAGCTGCTGCAGCTCGCGTTCGATCGCGAGCCCTTCGAGGAGGCCGGCTTCGGCGCCGGACTGGACCGCGCGCTTCATGCGGCCGACGGCGCGGCTCGCCTTGTTCGGCGGCGTGAACTGCCGCGCGTAGGCGTGGACGGCCTCGGCGAACGAGCCCGCGCCGATCTCCGCGTCGCCCCAGACCTCGTGCACGAGGCCGGCCGTGTTCGCCTCGTCCATCGTCAGCAGCCGGCCGGTGGCCATCAGCTCGATCGCGCGCGCCTTGCCGACGAGGCGGGCGAGCCGCTGCGTCCCGCCGGTCCCAGGCAGGACGCCGAGCGCGACCTCCGGCAGGCCGATCTTGCCGGCGCCGCGCCTGGCGATGCGGATGTCGGCCGCGAGCGCGACCTCGAGGCCGCCGCCGACCGTATGGCCGTTCAGCGCCGCGACGACGAGCTTCGGCGTCTGTTCGAGCCGCGTCAGGGTTTCGTTGGCGTGCAGGCAGAAGTAGTACTTGAAGTCGGGATCCGCATCCTTGAGCATCCGGATGTTCGCGCCCGCGCAGAAGAACTTCTCCCCCGCGCCGTGGATCACGATCACGTGGACGTTGGAATTCATGCGCGCCGCGAGGACCGCCTCGTCCAGCTCGCGCATCATCTCGTACGAGTACGTATTCGCGGGCGGATCGTTCAGCTCGATCGTCTGAACGCCGTCGGCGATGAAGACGT
>JBKPCL010000212.1:0-8554 GCA_046727335.1 Actinomycetota bacterium | reverse complement strand
ACATAGCGTTCGACGGTCGGATCGACGTTCGAGTAAGTCCCGACCGCACCCGACAGCTTGCCGACAGCGATGACCTCGCGTGCTCGCGACAGCCGCTCGCGATCGCGGCGCACTTGCAATGCCCACAGCGCGAGCTTGGCTCCGAAGGTCGTCGGCTCCGCGTGCACGCCATGCGTACGACCGACCGTCGGAGTATCGCGGAACTCGCGCGCACGCTTGGCGACGGCTGCTTCCAGACGCGCGGTCGCCGTCGCGATGCGATCGAGCGCGCGCGTCATCTGCAACGCGAGTGCGGTGTCGACGACGTCGCTCGACGTCAGGCCGTAGTGCACCCAGGCTCCCGCCGGCGGTCCGACGCGCGCTTGCACGACATCGACGAACGCCGCGACGTCGTGCTCCGTGATCTTCTCGCGCTCGTTGATCTGCTCGACATCGAATCCGGCGCGCTCGCGTACGGCGCGGGCGTCCTCTTCGGGCACGACGCCGAGCTGTGACCACGCTTCGACGGCAAGAATCTCGACCTCGAGCCAGGCGCCGAAACGCGCCTCGTCGGTGAACAGGTCGGCGATCTCGGGAAGCGAGTAGCGAGGAATCACGTCACATCAGGCGAGGGCTTGCGCAGCAATGTCGCGACGGTAGTGGAGGCCCGGCCACGTGATGTCAGCCACGGCGTCGTACACGCGGTCGCGGGCGTCACGGATCGTGGACGCTACGCCGGTCACGGTGAGCACCCGGCCGCCGTTCGTCGCCAGGTCCCCGTCCATCCGCTTGGTCCCCGCGTGGAAGACCACGACGCCTTCGTGCGTCGCGGCCTTCTCGACACCGCTGATCAGGTCACCGCGGCGCGTGGGAGCGGGCGGATAGCCCTCGGCTGCGAGGGTGACGGCGACGCACGCGTCGGAGCTCAGCTCGACCGGCGTCTCCATCACGCCGTCGGCGACCTCGCGACAATGCACGTAGAGATCGGATGCCAGCAGCGGCACCATCGCCTGACACTCCGGGTCGCCGAACCGCACGTTGTACTCGATGAGCTTCGGGCCATCCGCCGTCACCATGAGTCCGCAAAACAGTGCGCCTCGATACTCGACCCCGCGCTCGCGCAGCTCGGCCAACGTCGGCCGCACGATGTGTTCCATCACGTCGCCGACGAGGTCATCCGAGACGAACGGCACCGGCGAGTAGGCACCCATGCCGCCCGTGTTCGGACCGCGATCACCGTCGAACGCGCGCTTGTGGTCCTGCGCGACCGCGAACAGCTGCGCGTGCGTGCCATCGCAGAGCGCGAAGACGGAAATCTCGGGCCCGGTCAGCCCCTCTTCGATCACGCACACGCGACCCGCGTCGCCGAACGCCTCCCCGGCGAGATAGGCGCGCACGGTGGCGCGGGCCTCGTCGATCGACTCGGTCACGACGACGCCCTTGCCCGCAGCCAGGCCGTCAGTCTTGATCACGTAGGTGCCCGGCAACGAGTCGAGAAACGCCGACGCGCGGGCATCGTCTCCTTCGGCGAACACCTGGTGACGGGCGGTCGGCACGCCCGCCGCCGTGACAACTTCCTTCATCCACGCTTTGGAACCTTCGAGCCGAGCCGCCGCGGCCGACGGGCCGAAGCATCGGCGGCCGGCGGTCGCCAGCGCGTCGGCGACGCCGGCCACCGCGGGATCCTCGGCGCCGATCACGACGAGGTCGGCGTCGACGGCGTCGGCCAGCGCGACCACGCCGTCTGGATCGTCGACCCGCACGGGCAGGCATTCGCTGAGCTCCGCCATGCCGGGATTGCCAGGTGCGCAAATGATCTCGTCGACGTGAGGCGAGCGGCTGAGCCTCCACGCCAACGCGTGCTCACGACCGCCTGAACCGAGGACGACGACGCGCGTGGTCACGCCGCTCGTGGCAAGACGATGGTCTGGTCCCGTGCCGGGCCCACGCCGACGATGCTGACCGGCACACCGGTGAACGACTCGATGAACGAGACGTAGTCGCGAGCTGCGGCCGGCAAGTCCTCCATGCGACCCGCGGCTTCGATGTCGGTCCGCCATCCCGGCAACGTCTCGTACACCGGGCGGACCTTGTGCAGGACCGACTGGTGATAGGGGACGTGGTCGTAGCGGGTGCCGTCTTCGGCTTCGTAGCCGACGCACACGTTCACCTCGTCGAGCGGCGACAACACATCGAGTTTGGTGACCGCGAGCTCGGTGCACGTGTTCAGCCGCACCGCGTGCTTCAGCATGACGAGATCGAGCCAGCCGGTGCGGCGACGACGGCCGGTGTTCGTCCCGAACTCGACGCCGCGCTCGACGAGGAGATCGCCGACGGCATCACCTTCCGGCAACTCGGTTGGGAACGGACCGCTGCCGACGCGCGTCTGATAGGCCTTCACCAACCCGACGATCCGCTGGATCGCCAACGGTCCGACGCCGGCGCCGGTGCACGCGCCGCCCGCGACCGGGTTGCTCGACGTCACGAACGGATACGTGCCCTGGTCGAGGTCGAGGAAGGTCGCCTGCGCGCCTTCGAAGAGCACCCACTCGCCCGCGTCGAGCGCGTCGTGCACCAAGTGGACGGTGTCGTCGATGAGCGGTGCGAGGCGAGGCAGCATGCCCAGGTACCGGTCGCTCAGTTGCTTCGCGTCGATCGGCAGTCGGTTGTAGACCTTGGCCAGCACGCCGTTCTTCTCGCGCAGGGCCAGGTCGAGCTTCTCTCGGAAGATCTTGGGGTCGAGGAGGTCCTGCACCCGCAGGCCGACACGCAATGCCTTGTCCGCGTACGCCGGCCCGATGCCGCGCTTGGTCGTGCCGAGCTTGTTCTTGCCCAGGTAGCGCTCGGTCACGCGGTCGAGCTCCTGGTGGTACGGCATGATCAGATGTGCGTTCCCCGACAGCCGCAGCCGGCGCGTGTCCACGCCCTTGCTGTCGAGCATGTCGAGCTCGGCGATGAGGACCGCGGGGTCGACGACGACGCCGTTGCCGATCACCGGGGTCACCCACGGGTACAGCACGCCGCTCGGGACGAGCTGGAGCTTGAAGACGTCACCGTCGACGACGAGCGTGTGGCCGGCGTTGTGCCCGCCTTGATAGCGGACGCACATCGACGATTCCTTGGCCAGGTAGTCGGTGACCCGACCCTTGCCTTCGTCGCCCCATTGCGTACCGACGATCACCGCGCCCGGCATTGCTGGCTCCTGAGGGGTTCATCCCGGAAGGTGAGGTGAAGAGGTGCGTCGAACACGCAGGAGGCGAGAGCAGATGTCTCGAACGAAACGCAACTGTTCGGCGTCACGTTGGGGACATGGTACTGCATCACCGCCGTAGGCTGCGCGGCCGTATGACGACGGCAGTGAAGACGCGCGCCGGTGTCGTCGAGGGCACGACGGCGACGGTTGACGGTCGCGCAATCCGTGCGTTTCGCGGAATTCCTTACGCGAGGGTGGCGCGCTTCGAGCCTCCGCTTCCGGTCACGCCGTGGTCGGGGACCGTCGCTGCCGCGCGCTTCGGTCCTGCCTGTCCGCAAGTGCTCGACGTCGTGGACAACGTGCCGGGCGCGCCGATCACCGACGTGGACGAGGACTGCCTGTCGCTCAACGTGTGGTCGCCGTCCGATGCGGACGACGCCCGCCTCCGACAGAAGCCGGTCATGGTGTGGTTTCACGGCGGCGCGTTCGCGTTCGGCGCGTCCTCGCAGGCGGTGTACGACGGTGCCCGCCTCGCGGCCGAGCAGGATGTCGTCGTCGTCACCGCCAACTATCGGGTCGGCGCCTTCGGATTCTTGGACACGCGCTCGCTCGGGGGCGGGGGCGCCAACTTCGGAATGCAGGACGCGATCGCCGCGCTGGAGTGGGTGCGGGACAACATCTCCGGCTTCGGCGGCGATCCGGGCTGTGTCACTGCGTTCGGTGAGTCCGCCGGCGGCGGTCTCGTGCTGCACCTGGTTGCGTCCGCGCGCTCGGCCGGGCTGCTCCACCGGGCGATCGTCCAGAGCGCCGCGGCCGACACGACGCTCACTCCCGAGCGTGCTGCACTGGTCGCCGCCACCGTCGCGGAGACGCTGGGCGTCGACGACATCGAGGGATTGCGCCGCCTGCCCGCCGACGTCATCGCCGCGGCCCAGCCGAAGGTTGCTGCCGCCTTGCTCAAGGACGTCGGGCGGATGGCGTTCCATCCGAGCATCGACGGTCGGCTCCTCGACGGAACACCGGCGGCCGCGTTCGCGACCGGCGTCGGCGCAGGGGTGCCGCTGCTCGCGGGGACGACGAGCGAGGAGATGCGGCTCTACGTCGACCCGCAGGCCGAAGCTCCGGCCCGCGCCCGTCTCGTCAAGCGTGTGTCCCGGTATCTCGAGGTGGATGCGGCGCGGGCCGAGACGATCATCGATCACTACGCCGGCGCGCTCGGTACCGACGATCTCGGCGAGGTGTGGGTCACGCTGTTCAGCGACACCGAGATGCACGTGCCGCTGCGGCGCGCGCTCGACGCGCACGCGCAGAACGCGCCGACGTTCACGTATCTGTTCTCGTGGCGCGCGCCCGACATCGGCGCGTTCCACGCGGTCGACCTGCCGTTCACCTTCGGCACGTTCGATGCCGACGGCTGGGGCGCCTTTGTGGGCGTCGACGATGACGCACGCGCCCTCTCAACAACGTTGCGCGACGCGTGGGCCGCGTTTGCTCGCGACGGCGCGCCGCCGTGGCCGGGCCGACCGGCGACGATGGTGTTCGACCGCATGTCGCGCGTCGTCGACGACCCGCTCGGCTCGCGTCTCTCAGTCCTGTTCTAGGCGCGGCCTCAGTTCGTCGTCGATCCACTCGTCGATCGGCCGCGGCGGACGGCCGACCACGCGCTCGACGTCTGGCGAGACGAAGTCCAGGGCGCCGCGTTCGACCGCGTCGTACAAATGCACCGTCGAGTCGACGAGCCAGGGATCCATACCGGAGTCCAACAAGCTCGTGCGCCACACGGCACGCGGCGGGTCGAGGCGCCGGACCCCCAGACGATCCGCGAGCTCGTCACCGTCGACGGCCTCCGGGCCGGTGAGCCGCAACGCACCGAGTGGCTCGCCGCTGAGCAAGACCTCTGTCGCGACGTCGGCGATGTCGCGCGGGTCGATCCAGGCGATGCGTCCGGCACCGGTCGGCAAGACCAGCCGCCCGCGCCGGAGGAGCGGGAGCTGGCGCAGGAGCACGGACGAAAAGAACGACGGCTGCAGGATCGTCACGTCCATCGGCGAGTCGAGCGCCCGGCGCTCGATCGCCCTGTGGTTGCCATGGAGTCCCGAGTCGAGTCCAGGCACTGGGATGTTCGACAGCTTCGCCACATGCGCGACGCCGGCCGCTTCCGCCGCGTCGATCGCGTTGCCTTCGAGGCTGACCTGCTCGCGAGTCGGGCTCGACATGACGAAGACGCGCTGCACGTCGTCGAACGCCCGCGTCAGCGCGGTCGGATCTGCCAAATTGGCGATGACGACATCGTCGACACCGCTCGCCCGCAGTGGATCGACCGCGTCCGCGCGCCGCACCATCGCGCGCACGGCAACGCCGCGCGCGACAAGTGCGGTCGCGGTTCGGCTGCCGACCTCGCTGGACGCACCGATGACGAGCGCCTTCACGGTGTGGAGTCTCGCGGAAGTAGCGTTGGCTCGTGGCCGCTCCGACGATGCGCAGCCCGGCTCCCGGGCCCGGTCTCGGTCGTGAGCTCTCGGTGCCGCAGCAGCTTGCGTGCGCGCTACGAATCCTGGCGCGGGAAGGATGGCAGGAGAACCTCTCCGGGCACATCACGTGGTCGACGCCCGACGGCGGCATGTGGGTGAACCCGTGGGGCATTTGGTGGGAAGAAGTGCGCGCCAGTGACGTGCTTCGGCTCGATGCCGAAGGCGGGGTCATCGACGGCAAGTGGGACGTCACGCCGGCGGTGTTCCTCCACACGGAGTTGCATCGCTCGCGTGCCGATGCCGTCGTCGTGGTGCACAACCATCCCTATTACGCCACGTTGCTCGCAGCCATGGGCGAACTGCCCCGCATGGTGCACCAGAACTCGTGCATCTTCGACGACGAGCTCGCGTTCGTCGACGAGTACGCGTCGATCGAGGGCGCGGCCGACGGCCGGTGGCTCGTCCAACAGGTGCGCGTTGCCAGCGGCATCCTGCTGGCGCACCACGGGGCGATCGTGACCGCGCCCGGTGTCGAGGAGGCGTGTTACAAGGCCGCGACGTTCGAGCGCATGTGTCGGTTCACCTACGACGTGATCGCCGCGGGGCGCGAGGCCGTCGAGATTCCCGCCGCGCAACGAGCCGAGCTCAAGGCGAACCTGCGCCAGAACGCACCGCGCGCCTATTGGGACGGTGCCGTGCGGCGATTGCTGCGAGAGGAGCCGGAGGTCTTGACCTAAGTGGGCATGTCGATCGACGACTTACAGCGCAATGCCGCGTTCGGCGGCGGGAGGGGTCGGCGCGAGCAGGTGAGCTGGCTTCCCGAGCCGGAGCCACGCGAGCGCACCTACACCGTGATCTCCGTCGACGACCACGTCGTCGAGCCGCCCGACGCGTTCACGGGACGGTTTCCGAAGCGCTTGGCGGACGAAGAACCGCGCGTCGTGCCGACCGACGACGGCGGCGAAGCGTGGATCTGGCAAGGCCAGCAGCTGCCGAACGTCGGATTCAACGCGGTCGTGGGACGGCCGTCGAGCGAGTACGGGTTCGAGCCGACTCGCTTCGACGAGATGCGCCGAGGCGCGTGGGACGTGCGTGCACGCGTGCGCGACATGGAGATCGACGGCGTGTACGCCTCTCTGTGCTTTCCGTCGTTCCTCCCCGGTTTCGTGGGCCAGCGCCTTACGTTGTGGCCGCGCGACGAAGACCTCGCACTCGCGGCGATGCGTGCGTACAACGACTGGCATCTCGAAGCTTGGTGTGGTTCGCACCCAGACCGCTTCATCCCGAACCAGATCACGTTCCTGCGCGATCCCGAGGTGGCTGCCGCGGAGATACGACGCAACGCCGAGCGCGGCTTCAAGGCCGCGACGTTTTCGGAAGCGCCGGACAAGCTCGGACTGCCCACGATCCACTCCGGCTATTGGGATCCGCTCCTTGCCGCGTGCGCGGAGACCGGCACCGTGGTGTGCTTGCACGTCGGATCGTCGGGGACCTCACCGACAACGTCGGACGACGCGCCGCCGGAAATCCCGGCCGTGCTGTTCGGCGCGTACGGCATGTACAGCGCGGTCGACTGGCTGTACTCGAGGATTCCCGTGCGATTCCCCGACATCAAGATCTGCCTGTCGGAGGGCGGCATCGGGTGGGTCGCCGGGATCATGGACCGGCTCGACCATTGCTACAAGTACCAACTCGGGTACCTGCCGACGTGGCGCGACGTCGACGAGTCGCCGAGCGAAGTGCTACGCCGCAACTTCTGGTTCTGCGCGCTCGACGACGACGCCGGCATGACGATGCGTCACCGGATCGGTGTCGAGCACATCCTCGTCGAGTCGGACTATCCACACGCCGACTCGTCGTGGCCCGACACGCAGGCGATGTTGGCGCGCCAGCTCGCGCAGCAGCACGTGCCCGACGACGAGGCGCGCCGCATCACGTGGCAGAACGCGGCCGAGCTGTTCCGCCATCCCGTGCCCGACTCGCTGCGACGGTGACGGCTCCGGACACGATCGCGCGTCTCGTCGCGCGCAATGCCACGGCGAATCCGCGCGGGGTCGCGTTCGTCGAGGCGTCGTCGAGCGCGACCGTGACGTGGCGCGAGTACGACGCGCGGTCGTCGCGCATGGCCGCCGCGCTGTCCGTGTACGAGCCGGGCGATCGCATCGCGCTCAAGCTGACCGACGGCCCGGACGCGCACGTCGCGATGGTGGCGTGCGAGAAGGCGGGCTTGGTCGCCGTCGGTATCGGCGCCCGCGCCGGAGAACGGGAGACCGCTCACCTTGTGGATCGCACCGGCGCGCGCATGCTCTTCACCGTTCCTCCGCCTGAAGCCGTTGCGGAGGCGGGCGCGCCGCGACCGATCGGGCCGTCGGAACTCTGGTTTCTCAACTCGACGTCAGGGACGACCGGCCTGCCCAAGATCGTCATGCACGATCAGGCCCGCTGGTTCGCCTTCCACCGATTCGCGCAGCGAATCGCTCACTTCCGTGATGACGACGTGTTCATGAGTGCGCTGCCGACGCCGTTCGGCTTCGGCCTGTGGACGGCACACGTGACCCCGGCGATCGTGGGCGCGCTGTGCATCGTCGTCGAACGCTTCTCGCCCGAGGCGGTGCTGGCTGCGATCGAGCGGTATCGAGTGACGGTGCTGGCGGCCGTCTCGACCCAGTTCGTCATGATGCTGAACTCGCCCGCCTTCGACGCCCACGACCTTTCGTCGTTACGGGTCTTGTTCACCGGCGGCGAGACCGTTCCCTACGAACGGGCGAAGGAGTTCGAGGCCCGTACCAACGCGTCGGTGCTGCAGTTCTACGGATCGAACGAGACGGGGGCGCTCTCGTCCACGTCCCCCGACGATCCGCAGGAGAAACGGCTCGGCACCGCGGGACGCGTCATCCCCGAGATGCACGTC
>JBKPCL010000211.1:0-4451 GCA_046727335.1 Actinomycetota bacterium | reverse complement strand
TGGTCACCCGACGACCGCATTCTGCTCGTGCTGCCGCTGCACCACGTGCACGGCATCGTCAACGTCACGCTGTGCGCGCTGTGGATCGGCGCGATCTGTGAGGCGCCCGGAAGCTTCGACGCCAATCAGACCTGGGAGCGGCTCGCGTCGGGCGAGCTCACGCTGTTCATGGCGGTGCCAACGATCTACGCCCGGCTCATCGTCGCGTGGGAAGCCGCCGACGCGACTGACCGCGAGCGCTGGTCCGCGGGTGCGCGCCGGGCGCGGCTGATGGTGTCGGGGTCGGCCGCGTTGCCGGTGTCCACACTCGCCCGCTGGGAGGAGCTCACGGGTCAGGTGTTGCTCGAACGCTATGGCATGACGGAGCTCGGCATGGCGCTTTCGAACACCCTCGACCGCCGCGTGCCGGGCAAGGTCGGCGAGCCGCTGCCCTTCGTCGCGGCGCGCATCGTCGACGACGACGGCCACGACCTCCCCGACGGCCGCGCCGGAGAGTTGCTCATACGCGCTCCACAGGTGTTCGTCGAGTACTGGCAGCGTCCGCAGGAGACCGCGGCCTCGTTCGTCGACGGATGGTTCCGCACCGGCGACGTTGCCGTGCACGAACCCGACGGATACCGGCTCCTCGGACGGTCATCGATCGACATCATCAAGACCGGCGGCGAGAAGATCTCGGCGCTCGAGATCGAGGAGGTCCTGCGGACGCACCCCTTGGTTCGAGACTGCGCGGTGGTAGGGATCGCTGACGACGAGTGGGGCGAACGCGTCTGTTGCGCGGTCGTCCCGCCCGCCGATGGTGCACTCGCGGCCGAGGAGTTGCGCGCGTGGGGCAAAGAACGGCTCGCTCCCGCGAAGGTTCCGTCACGTTTCGTCTTCGTCACGGAACTGCCACACAACACCATGGGCAAGGTCGTGAAGCCCGACGTAGCCAAGCTGTTCTCATGAGGTCCGCGACGTCGACGGGGCTCCTCGGCCAGACGGGGACGTGGCGAGCCGGCCTGTACGGTCGGAATGTGTGACGGCGGTTCCTTGACCTGCGGCGATACGGCCCAAACGAGGTCTGACCTGCGATTTTGTGGTGGCTGTGGGTGAACGTTGGCGGGCTTCGGTGACAACCTCGCGGACTTTTCGCGGACTTGCTTCCTGCCGCGCTTGCGGCCTCACGGCGTCCCTCAGGTAAGTGCTGGGTACAAGTGCGGGGCCGGGCTTCTTGGGTCGGTCGGCCCTCTCAACTTCCGAGGTGACGCCATGGCCAAACGGCAACTCGACCAGGACACGCGCCGTCACGTGGTGATGTGGTTCGCCGAAGGCGGAACCCTCGAGGGATTGCGAGAGATCGTTGAACTGTCGGCCGAAGAGACGCTCGACCTCACGCTGCAATGCGTCGCTTTCGAAGTCGCGGCGACGGCGATGAAGCACGACGCGCTCGCGGCCGACGTGCAGGCGATGGATTCGAGTCCCGGCTCGGCAAGCGCGCAACACGGGACGGCGTCACATTGAACGGCGCTGTTCCTCGCCGCGATGGAGACTCGAACGCGTCGAGGTCTGGGCGCGGTGATGCTCGGGGCGTAGCGTTTGCTGCGGCCCGCGGGGCAAACCTGCCGGAATCTCAGGTTGCGCAGCTCGTCCAGTCTGAGAGAACGCAGCGAGCTGCCCGGCTCCGCGGGACCCAGGCCGGCGGCGGGGCGTCGGCACGGCTTCGCCTTCGACCGCTGCCGAGGACCGATGGTCCCCGCCCTGTGGGGACGGCGGGGACCATCGCGTCTCGTGCGCAGGACGGCAGCGTGCCCTTCGCATAGGAGATGTGCGGGCACCTACCACGCGTCGGACTCGGGGAGCGATGCGTCGCATCTGGACCGACTGGAATCTCCCCAAGTCCTCCACCCAGCATGACAAGTCGCGCTTTCGTACCGCCTTCGGGCTACTGCACCCAGCAGCCGCACTTGGTGCGCCCTCGGGAGACAAGGAGCGTCGCGTGCTCGCCGGTACCGGGACCGGGCGCTGAATCTCAATGAGCGTGCCAAGCCGAGCGCGCAGCGAGCCGCTCGGTGCCGTCGTTCATTTGTCGCCCCGGCGACACGAACGCGCGCGACGACCCCACATGGTTGGCGCGGGGCGTGACAAAGGAGCGGCGTTGTTGCGCTCTCACAATCTGGCGCGGGGCGGCGCAGTCCGAAACGTCCCTGGGCGGGCGGGTGAACGCTCCGGGACTGCGCACACCCCGACGCAGCATCGGCTCGCGTCGTCTCAGCTCTGTCTCCGGCTCGTCGCCCGGCCGCTCAAGCTGCGGCTCACCGAGGGCGCTTCAGTATTCGCTGAGTTGTCCTCGCGGCTCGTAACCGTCGCTGACGTCCGTCTGACGGTCCCGGCTGCGCCGCGCCTCCGTCCCAAGTGGAATAGTTCGAGAGGAACGGTGGGCTTCAGGGTCGCGTTCGTCGTAGTGCGCGCCCGTTGACGGGGTTGGGGGAATTCACATGCTTGCGGCTGTGCAGTGGGGCACGGTCGCGGTGCTCGCCGCGATCGTTGCCGTTGCCCTGCTCGTGCTCTGGCTGACGACCGAACGGCACTGAGCGCCGCCCCGTGGTTGCCCGCCCGCTCGGTTGGGGTCGTGGAGCGGACTCCACTGGGGCGACGCGAAAGCCAGCATTCACCCTTGACGGGACATTGTCGACAGGTAAGCCTGCGCCGGGTTACGGATTCCAGACAGGGCGGGGCGGGTGGGAAAGGGACGGTCCCCGGCGCTGAGCTGTCACCGCGGGGACCGTCCCCTTGCGCGGTCAGTGGATACCGCAGTAGCCGCAGCCGTTGGGGTACGACACCAAGCTCGCATCGGTGGCCGACGCATCACACGCAGATGCCGTGCCACCGCGTTATGAGCTCGCCCGATCTCCTTGCCGATCAACCGAGTCGGCCACCCCAGGGCTGCCAACTCTGCGATCCGCCACCTCTCCAACTCCGACAACCGTGCCGCCACAACACACCTCCCAATCGATCCAACTCGATCGAAGGAGGTGATGCGTTGATCCCTGAGACCGCCGCAGTTATGGACTCGGGCTCGCGTGAGGGTCGGCGTGTCGGTGCACGAGCTTCCAGGAGCCATCCTCGCGGCGAAACAATTCCGTGATGCGTAGATGCATCTCGTTCGTGTGTCCGTTGACTGAGACGGTGGCGTGTTGCAACCCCACCCAGTACGCAAGGTCTCCCTCTTCGTCCAGGTGGAGCACTTCCAGGTCGGTCTCGCCGTCGGGTCCGAACTGCTGCGCGCCGCGGCGGTTGACCTCTATGACTCGCTCGGCACCCTCGATGTAGCCCGACCTCGGCGGGAAGAACGATGCCGGATCTCGCGTCGTCGAAACCTCGGTCAACGGGTCCGCATCGCCTCTCACGTAGGCTCGAGCGACCTTGGGCCTCCGTTGCCTCATGAAATCGGCAAAGCTACTCGTCGCGCTTTGGAAGTCAGCGTTTGCCATCCGTGTGTCATACCCGGCGACAGTGTCCTTGGGAACGTCAGTCGGGCAACCGCTTGGACTGCCCGACGCTGCGCAGCCGGTCGACAGCCGAACGAATTCCTCTTGGTTGTCAAGCTCGTCTGCGCGCGTGTTTGCGGGCGCGCCGGCGGCGTTTCCGGCTCGATGTTGCGAGTGGTGTCGTACGCTCGTTGTGGCTCTGGGAGTGGCTTTCCCAAGAGCCGGCGGTCGGGGTGTGAAGCCGGTCACGCTGACATGTGTAGTTGTCCCGCTTGCCCTCCCGGATTGGGGATGCACGGCCCGCACCAAGTCCGAGTGCCTCATGCTGATGGCCACCGAGTTTTCCGCACTCCGCGGACTGGCGAGCCGATGCGCCGCGACCAGTTCTACAAGTCGGCGTGGCGTCCGGCACTTACTGGGGCCGGCCTCGCTGAGGATCGGTTCGTGTTCCACTCCCCGCGGCACGTCGCGGCGTCCTCAATGCTCGCCGAAGGCGTAAACCCGATGGCGGTGGCCGGCAATCTCGGCGACACCCTCGAGACGTTGCAGCGGGTGTACGCGCACTGGATGCGCGACGACCGCGACGTGCCCACCGAGGCGCTCGAGCGGATTCTCGCGGACTTTTCGCGGAGTGTCGGGGCTGCAGAGGCCGAGGAGCTTGTTTTCCCTAGTCACAGGCTGAGGTGGTGGCGAGTCGGCGTGTACGCCGGACACTGGCCGACGAGCGGTCTCACCAGGAGAAATGCGTCCGGCGGGGCGCGCCCAGGCCGCGAGCAGGCCGCACGAGAGTCACGAGAACGGCGTGCGCCAGCGATCGTGCGGCAGGCGCAGCCGGCGACACAAGGCACGATGCGAATCGCCGAGCGCGACGCGGCAGTTGTGCGCTGATCGCAAAGCGCTCAACAGATCCCGCGTGGGGTTTACCGCCAGCGGGCGCTCGTTCCTGTTTCACTAGCCACCGAACATCGCGGGGAGGAGAGCTGC
>JBKPCL010000210.1:0-2005 GCA_046727335.1 Actinomycetota bacterium | reverse complement strand
GCGCGTGCGCGGCTTGCCGATGTCGTGCAGCAGCGCGGCGAGCCGCAACCGCAGACGCGGCGACGTGTTCGCTACGACCGCGATCGTGTGCGCGAGCACATCCTTGTGCCGGTGAATCGGATCCTGCTCCAACCGCATTGCTTTGAGCTCGGGCTGGAATTCGTCGGACAGCCCGGTACGCGACAACAACCACAGGCCGGCTGACGGGTCATCCGCAAGCAACAGCTTCGACAGCTCGTCGCGGATGCGCTCGGCGCTCACGATCTGCAGTCGCTCGTGCATCTGTTCGATCGCGCGCACGACGTCGCCGTCGGGCTCGAAGCCGAGCGTCGCGACGAACCGGGCCGCCCTCAGCATGCGCAGCGGGTCGTCCTCGAAAGAGACCTCGGGCGACAGCGGCGTGCGCAGCCGCCGTGCGCTCAGGTCGGCGAGACCTCCGAAGGGATCGACGAGATGGGGCTCGTCGAGCGCGATTGCCATCGCGTTCACCGTGAAGTCCCGACGGGACAAGTCGGTTTCCACGTCGTCCGCGTAGGCGACTTCGGGCTTGCGGCTGTCGGGCCGGTACACATCGGCCCGGAAGGTCGTGATCTCGAAGCGCTCGCCGTCCTTCTCGCAGCCGACCGTGCCGAAACGCTGACCTTGGAGCCACACCGCGTCGGCCCAACCGGAAACGATCTTCTCGACGACCTCGGGGCGGGCCGCGGTCGTGAGGTCGACGTCCTCGATCGAACGGTCGAGGAACGCGTCACGAACGCTGCCCCCGACGAGATACGCCGGGTAGCCCTCAGCGCTCAGGCGCGCGGCGAGTTCCTGAGTCGGCGATCCCGGCTCGAAGAAACGACGCAGACGCGGAGGCAGATTCGACACGCCCGCCCATTCTCGCGGGACGTCCTCCACCCCCGGGATTTGTTAGCAGCCTGCGGCTGCTTGGGCGGCCTTCTGCATCGTGAACTGCTCGATCATCAGCCGCAGGTCGTGGGGGCTCGTCGACGCCGACAGTGCTTCGCGCAAGTCGATCTGTCCCGATCCGTAGAGGAACAGGAGGCTCTGGTCGAACGTCTGCATCCCGTAGTACTCGCCCTCGGCGATGATCGACTCGATCTCGTGCGTCTCGTCGGGATTGACGATCTTGTCGAACACTCGTCCGGTGGACACCAGCACCTCGACGGCCGGCACCCGGCCACCGCCTCGCTTCTCCACCAGACGCTGGCTCACGATGCCCCGCAACGACGCGCCGAGCGACATGCGGACCTGCCGCTGCTCGTAGGGCGGGAAGAAGTCGATGATGCGGTTGATCGAGTCGGTCGCGCTGATCGTGTGCAGCGTGGAGAACACGAGGTGACCGGTCTCCGCCGCAGTCAACGCGGTGCGCACCGTCTCGACGTCACGCATCTCACCGACGAGGATCACGTCGGGGTCCTGCCGCAGCACTCGCTTCAACGCCGCATTGAAGTCGACGGTGTCGGTGCCGACCTCGCGCTGGTTCACGATCGAGCACTTGTCCGCGTGCAGGATTTCGATCGGGTCTTCGATCGTGACGATGTGCTTGAACTGCGTGTCGTTGATGTAGTCGAGCATGGTGCCGAGCGTCGTCGTCTTGCCCGAGCCCGTCGGACCGGTCACGAGCACGAGACCGCGCGGGTTCTCTGACAAGCGGCGTGTCACGGGTGGCAGGCCGAGTGCCTCGAACGACGGGATCTCGCTCTGCACCCGCCGCAAGACGATTCCGACCGATCCCCGTTGCCGCATGACGTTGACGCGGAACCGGCCGAGGCCCGAGACCGAGTATGCGAAGTCGGCTTCCGACGTCGCGATGAACTCCTCGGCGCGCTGCTTGGGCATGATCGCGAACGCGACTCGTTCCGTCTCGACCGGCGACACCGACGGGTACTCCGTCCGCTCGAGCCGGCCGTCGAGCCGGATGAACGGCGGCGAGCCCACTTTGATGTGGACGTCGGACGCGCCGCGCTCGACGCCATAGCGAAGCAGTTGATCCAGGTCC
>JBKPCL010000209.1:0-9962 GCA_046727335.1 Actinomycetota bacterium | reverse complement strand
ACGAACACGATCGAGACGATGACGTTGTCGTCGTCGGCTCGGGCGGCAAGGGGCCGATGTCGACTTCACAGTTCGCGGCGAGAACCGACTCACCTTCGGGTGTCCAGTTCAGCCCTGGGAAGTGCCCTCCGCTGTAGTCGAAGGGCGGGACGATGTCGCCCCACTTTCCGTCAGGACCTGTCGCCGGGAAGATCGGTCCCGTGTGGCTGCCGTGGCCCTCTTTGATGATCGACTCCACATCAGTGCTGTGTAGGACGTAGGGATTGTGCTCCGCGTTGGTGCGATGGCAGTACGCGACGGGTTCGCCTGCCGCACCCGCGGCGCGGCCGCCGCAGCGCGACGCGAGGACGATCACCGCGCTCCCGACGACACCGAGCAGTCGCGTCATGCACTGCGAGCCTGTCGCACTCGTGCCGGAGCCGCCTCACCCCGCGGGGTACCACCGCCGCCGAGTGGCAAGCTGTCGCGGCGTGACCGCGGTACGTATCCCCGCCCGGCCGTTCGTGTGGTTCCTCCACGTCGCGCTCCCGCTCGCCGGGCTGTACGTGCTCGTCGTCAACATCAAGGCCGACACCGCCTTGATGTGGCAACGGCAACAGCCGCACTTCTGGCTCGTGCTCGGGACCGCACTCATCAGTTGCGCGCTCGCGATCAAGGCGGGCACCGAAGCGCGCCAGCAGGGTGATGCTCGCCTGCTCCTCGTCTCGATGTCGTTCCTCATCGCCGCGGGTTTCCTCGGATTGCACGCGTTGGGCACTCCGACGGTGCTGCTCGACACGCCCAACTCCGGATTTGTCCTCGCGACTCCGATCGGTCTCTCCCTCGCCAGCATCCCCGCGATCGCATCCGCGTTCGTTCCGGCGCGCTTCGGACCGTCCATCGTGCGCGCCGCGCCGATGCTGCTGGGCGGCGTCGCGATTGTCTTCGGGGGGTGGGCGCTGTGGTCACTCGCGCGCTGGCCGCCGCTCGACGGGCAGACGACCGTCGAAGAGCATCGCGCCGCGTTCGCGGTGGCCGCCGTCCCCGCGATCGTGGCGTATCTGATCGCGTCCGCCGTCTATTTCATGCAATACCGGCGCCGTCCCTCGGTCGTCATGCTCTCGGCGCTCACCGCGTTCGTGCTGCTCGCGGAAGCGACGCTCGCGACGCTGGTCGGACGCAACTGGCACGCATCGTGGTGGATGTGGCACGTGTTGATGACAGCCGCATTCGCGCTTGTCGCGTACGGCGTGCTCGTCGAGTTCTCGCGCGAGGGATCGATGCGTTCGTTGTTCCGCGGCGTTGCCCTCGACGCGACCATCCAGAAGGTACGGCGCGACTACGCGACTGCGCTCGACTCACTCGTGGCCGCGGTCGAGTCCGGCGAGGAGAAGTCCGTCGAGCGCGCGGCCGCGCGGCTGGCCGATCGCTTCGAGCTCTCGGACTCGCAGGTGCAACTGCTCGCCCAGGCTGCCGACGCGCTCGGGCACGAGCGCGAGCGCATCCGCCGGCTCGGCGCGCTCGCGGAGATTGGCAGCGAGGTCTCGGTGATCCGAACCGAAGCCGACGTCGTCGACCGCGCCACGGCGCACCTGCGCAGCGGCTTCGCGCCCGACGACGTGACGATCACGCTCGACCCCCATGCCGCCGAGCAGTGGACCGATGCTGGCGCATCGGATGGTGCGCTCACCGCCCCGCTCTATGTGAAGGGCCATCCGGCCGGACTCGTGACCGTGACTCGCCACGGCACCGAGGCCGCCGAGCACGATCGAGCGCTTCTCGCGACCCTCGCGGGCCAGCTGTCGATCGCGGTCGAGAACGCCCGCGTGTACCACGAGCTCGATCGACTGTTTCGCCAGTACCTCTCCCCCGACGTCGCGACCGAGCTGCTCGCCGATCCGACGCAGGCCGCGCTCGGCGGCGAGGAACGGGAGATCACGGTCCTGTTCGCCGACCTGCAGGGCTTCACGACCTTCTCGGAACAGCGCAACCCGACCGAGGTCGTCCGCATGCTGAACCACTACTTCGGCATCGCGGTGCCGATCTTCCTGGGCGAGGGTGGCACCGTCGCGCACTTCATCGGCGACGCGCTCATGGTGTTGTTCAACGCGCCCATCCGCCAACCAGGTCACGCCGACGCCGCCGTACGCGGCGCACTGGCGGTGTGCTCGGCGATCGACGACGCCGCAGCCACACATCCGGGCTGGCCGCGCATCCGAGTCGGCCTCAACAGCGGCCCGGCGCTGATCGGCAACATCGGCAGCGAGGACGTCCGTTCCTTCACCGCCATCGGCGACGCCGTCAATCTCGCGTCCCGCCTCGAAGGTCTCGCGCCGCCCGGCGGCGTGATGATCGGTGAGCGGACGCGTGAGCTGCTGACGATGAGTGTCGTGGTCGAGTCGGTGGGAGAAGTGACGGTCAAGGGCAAGCACGCGCCGGTGCTGGCGTTCGTCGTCAGCGAGGGCTCACAACGACAGTGAGTCGAGGTATTTCACGGTCGCATACTTCTGCGTCTCGCGCGGTGTGAGCGCGTACTGGCCGGCGACGATCAACAGCGACAGCTGGTCCGACGCAGTCCACGTCGTGTCGTAGCTCGCGGGACCGATCATCGCCGGCGGGATGACCGGCGTCGGACCTGGGAGCGGATGGGCGCGGAGCTGGCCCGCGAGCCAGAGCACCGCCGCCTGCTGGATGCGCGACGCCGACTTGTGGAGCTTGTTCGAAGCGTTCACGAGGCGAGCGTTCTCGGTCGCCGTCCACGTCGTGACGAAGCTCACCTTCTTCGATGTGGGGGTGGCAACGCCGGACGGTTGTGACGCGGGGCCGGTGCCGGCGTCGCTCGTCGCCGTGACGGTGAACGTGTACGGCGTGCCGTTCGTGAGGCCTCTGACGTTCGCGCGCGTGGCATCGGCTTGCACGCTCACCGGTACGCCAACCGGAGTTTGGGTGAGCGCGTTGGTCGTGAACACGGTGTAGTACCGCAGCGGCAAGCTTCCGGTGTCCGTGGGCGCGTTCCACGCGACGATCGCCCAACCGTCGCCGACGGCCGTCTCGGTCACCACCGGAGCACCGGGTGGCGCGAGCACGACCGTATCGATCGAGAAGTTGATGTCCGGGAACCAGGTTTCGTGCTCGGCGACGAGGTCGAAGTGTTCGACGAACTCGCCCGCACCGCGCGGCACGACGATCGGGAACTCGAACGTCCCGCGTTCGCCGGGTGCGACCGACGCTTCCTTCACGCGCGCGGCTCGGTTGTCGCCGACCCAGCCGGCGGTGAAGTACCGACTCGGGCGGTCCTGTGGTTGCGCGGTCCCGAGCAGCACGGGATTCGGAGCATCACGGAGCCACGTCGACGTGCCGGCGTTGCGCGCAGTGACGATGACCCACACCGGCTGACCGACCACCAACTTGGTGAGATCGACGGTCTGCGCGCGCGTCGCGTCGGTGTAGGCCGCGACTTGCGGCTGGTCCCATGCGTAGGCCTCGGGCGGCGCGTCGAAGTCGATGGTGACGGTCGCACCCGCGCTCGTCGCCGAGTCGACACGGATGATGACGTTGTCAGGCGTGCGGAACCGCGACCCGCTCGGCAGCGCTTGGTCGGCAACGAACGCGAACGGATCGCCGCCCGGCCGCATGTCGAGCAGCTCCGAGTCGATCGGTCCGTATCGCGGCAGTCCCTCGACGCGTACCTCCACGCCGTCGGTGAGATACGGGTAGTACGGATCCATGAAGGAATCGACGCCGATGGGTTGGCGATACTCGAGCCAGTAGTTGCGCGTCGGCGTTGTGACGATCACTGCCTGGCTTCCGGAACCGACGTCCTGTTGCTCGAGTGGCGGCACGGTCAGCGTCGTGTCCGACGAGACGGTCTGTACGCGTCCAGACATCCATCCGAGCGTCTGCTTCTCCATGGCGTTGAAGCTGCCCGGCGCCGCACCACCCCAGGCCATCACGTCGAGCGCGTCGCGACCTTCTTCGTGCGTGCAGGTGTCGCTGAGCGTGATCTGGTTGCCGGCCGGATCGCTGCACAGCAACGCGTCGGCATGACCGAGGCCGAGGTTGTGACCGAGTTCGTGGGACGTGAAGCGGGTGCTGAACACGCCGTTGATCCACGTGCGGCGGTTGGACACTTCGCCGAGTCCGACGTATCCGCAGTTGTCGAACGGGAAGTACACCATTTCGTGGTCGTAGGCCGACGGGTCGAAGCCACGAGCACGTGCGCCCGCTTCGGCGTCGGCGAAAATGTCGACGTAGCCGCCGGTGAAGATCGAGCAGTCGGTGTGCGCGATCTGCATCCATGGCGTCGCGGTCGCGGTGAGACTCAGCTGGCCGTACGACACCTCGTCGTACCACGCGTTGTCGGCGCTGCCGATCTGCGTTTCGGCTGACTCGGGAGTGAGCCCGTCAGGAGCCGTCCAGTAGACGAGCATCACGAGCACGCTGTGCGGCCCGGACGAGAACGTCGGTGCTGTGGTCGCGGGCGCCGATAACTGCGTGAGCGATCGTGCGGTGATGGTCTTGCCCGAGACCGTGCCCGCGACGCGGACCTTGGCGTTCGGCTTCAGGTGCTCGGCGTGAGCGGCTCGAAGCCGGTACATCCGATGCTGCTGGGTCTCGAGCAGTGTTTCGTGACCGTGGTTGCGGCCGTCGACGGCGACGACATGGACGGTGCCCTCCATCGTGATGGTGGCCGAGCTCGACGGTGATGCCGCGTTCGCGGCGATCGGCGCCGCGAACACGAGCGCGAACAAACCGACGACACCGCATGCCCACGCGGCGCCGGATCGGAACCCGCGACGACCCGTCATCAGCCCCCTCCCCGCTCCGAGGTCGGCTGCGCCGGTGATTATGGGCCTGGAGCGGGTGTCGGCACCAGGGCTGTTCGGGTTACGGCGGTCACGATGAAGGTGGTCACCAAACTGCGCGCAACTTGCGGACGATCTGCTCGGGCGTGTGACGGCGTCGCTTCATCGTGATGTCCTCAATCCCAGCATGCTGGCCGTTGGACTATCACGAAAGGTGGACCACTATCCGGGGGTCCCGCCAGTGGTCTTTGCGGCGCCATTCGGGCCCAAGTAGCCGAGCACCCCATCCTCGCTGACTTCCAAGTCCAGGGGCGCCAAGGCGAGCACGTCGCCGTAGCGCTTGCTCAACCCCTCTGTGCGGATCACAATCCCCATGCCCGTTCCCCTCGGGTGGTTCCCGAACATCTGAGCCCACAGCCACGAGCCGCACCCAGAGGCAACAGTCCTGCAAATTCTCGGCGCGCCACGAACGGATTCGTGCGCGGGTTGACGCTCGACGCGCGACTATTTCTACTACGGAGAGGTTCCCGGAACTGCGCGTCCGCGCCGAAGAGCTAGTCGCAGCAGTGGCAGCACGTGTCGTGGTAGCGACGACGCAGATAGCCCTCCCCTTACCGAAGCAGCTACCTCGCGGGACTCATAGGAAGGACACAATCATGGCGCGGTCCATTAGAGATGCCATGACCAAGACGCCGGCATCGCTGTCGGCGACTTCGACCGTGGCCGACGCGGCACACCAGATGCGAGAGCTCGACATCGGGGACGTGCTCATCGAGGAGGGTGGCCGGCTCGTCGGCATTGTCACGGACCGGGATCTGGTCGTGCGGGCGCTCGCCGAAGGGCGAGACGCCACTTCGACGCTCGGCGACATTGTCAGCGCCGAAGTCGTCTGCATCACGCCCAGCGACAGTCCCGAGGATGCCATCCGCCTCATGCGAGAGCGCGCGCTGCGGAGGGTGCCGGTTGTCGAGAACGGCAGGCCCGTCGGAATCCTGTCGCTCGGTGATCTTGCGGCGGAACGCGACCCTGACTCCGTGCTGGGCGAGATCAGTACCGCGCCGCCTAACCACTAGGCGACGTAACCCGACCGCTCTCCAGCCCGTATGAGGCGAACATGGCGCGCGTCCACCGCGCTACGAGGTTGGGAGTTCAAGTCCGGGACGGACTGTCTTACGTTGTCAAGTCGGGTGAATCCATGACTGGGCTGACCGAGCAAGACAGGACGATCCGCACTCCGGATCAGCGCCTTCGTGTGTTCGTCTCCTCCACGCTCGAAGAGCTTGCTGAGGAGCGCGCCGCTGTATCGCGCGCCATCCTGGCGCTCCGGCTGACTCCTGTGATGTTCGAGTTGGGGGCGCGACCTCATCCACCGCAGGAGCTGTACCGCGCGTACTTGGCGCAGAGCGACATCTTCATCGGGCTGTACTGGCAGCGTTACGGCTGGATCGGCCCGAACATGGACATCTCGGGTCTGCACGACGAGTTCGAACGCTCGCGACGGCTTCCCCGCTTGTTATACGTCAAGACACCTGCGCCTGAGCGTGAACCCCGCCTCACCGAGCTGCTTGACCGGATCAGGAGTGAGGCGGCTGACTCGTATCGAACATTCCGCACCCCTCGGGAACTCGCTCGCCTGGTCCGCGACGACCTCGCCGTCATGCTCAGCGAGCGTTTCGATGCGAGTCGGGCCGTGCCGACGTCGCCAGAACATGGCCGACAAGCCCGGCGCTCCCTACCAGTGGACACCACATCGCTGATCGGTCGACAACAGGCGATCGAAGACATCTGCCGGCTCCTCGAGCTTCCAGAAGCGCGGCTGGTCACGCTGACCGGTCCCGGAGGCATCGGAAAAACCAGGCTGGCAGTCGCCGTGGCCGAACGTCTCGGCGAGCGCTACCCGTCAGAGGCGGGGTTCGTGTCGCTGGTGTCTGTCGCCAAGCCCGAGCTCGTGCTGGTGAGCATCGCGCGGGCAGTCGGAGCGGACATCGCGCGTACGCAGTCGCCGCTAGACGCACTCGTCGAACACCTCGGCGATGCGCCCTTCTTTCTCGTGCTGGACAACCTCGACCGAGTCGTCGACGCTGCCCGTGACCTCGACGCGCTGTTGGCCCGCTGCCCCGGGCTCAAGATCCTCGCCACGAGCCGGACGGTGCTGCGGCTGCGCGCCGAGCATGAGTACTCCGTCCCCGCGCTCTCGCTGCCATCGGATCACGACGACTGGCAGATCGAACAGCTGGCGTCGTCGCCAGCAATCGAGCTCTTCGTCGACCGCGCACGCGCCGTGCGCCCCGAGTTCACCCTGACCGAGCAGAACGCCCGAGCAGTGGCGGAGATCGTCCACCGCCTCGAGGGTCTGCCACTGGCCATCGAGCTGGCGGCGGCGCGCACCAGGCTGCTCGATCCGGAGGCTCTGCTGGCGCGGCTCGAGAAGTCCCTCGACGCCCTCGGCACAGGACCTGTCGATCTGCCCGAGCGTCAGCGCACCCTGCGCGCCACCGTCGAGTGGAGCCTCGGACTCCTCGATGAACCCGAACGGGCCATGCTCTACACGCTTGCCGCGTTCGCCGACGGCGCGACGATCGAGGCGGCGGCGCACGTCGCTGATCTCAGCGAGGACCGGACGCTCGATTTGATCGACGCCCTCGCCCGGCACAGCCTGCTGTACATCGATGCGACCGACC
Organism: Actinomycetota bacterium; assembly: GCA_046727335.1. GTDB lineage: Bacteria > Actinomycetota > Acidimicrobiia > IMCC26256 > PALSA-610 > JBKPCL01. Next base: position 2,497 of record JBKPCL010000209.1, on the reverse strand, counting down.
ACGGACCACGCTTTCGCATGCTCGAGACCGTCCGGGAGTTCATCGCCGAGCGGTTGGCGACGAGTGCCAATCTGGCCGAGGTCGAACGACGTCATGCGAACTACTTCCGCGATCTAGCGGAGCGGGCCGACCGGCCCCTGCGCGGTGTCGCGCAATCGGAGTGGACCGAGCGTCTGGAGCCCGAGGCGGCCAACCTAGGAGCGGCTGTCCGCTGGTTCCTCGCTCACGACATCGAACCGCTGCCACACGTGTTCCGCGTCGGCTGGGTGTTCTGGGCGATGCGGGATCACCTCGTAGAGGTTCAGTCCTGGATCGACCAGCTCATGCCCCGTGTCGCCTCGCTCAACGACCACGCACAAGCGGAGTTCTTCTGGTCAGCCGCGGTCACCGCCGTCAACCTCGGAGACGACGCGGCAGCGCTGGTCGCCCAGCGCGGTTTGGAGCCGCTGCTCGGAGTGATGGACGACCCCTACCTCGAGGCCGTCTCACAGCTGGCCCTGGCATGGATCTCGCCCATCGTCGACGACTTCGACGGCGCGCTGCGGGAAGCGTCGCTGTGCCGTGAGCATCTGCGCGATCAGGACGAGCCGTTCTGGACCGCCATCGCCCTCGCCACCCTCGGGGCACTGGAGATGACCGTTGGGCACGACGATCAGGCGCTTCGTCATCTGACGCAAGTACGCGAGCTGAGCGAACAGTTCGACGAGGCGTGGCTCAGCATCGCTCGGGTCCAGCTCGGAACCCTCGCCATCACCCAGGGCCGCCTCGACGATGCTCGCGCCTTGCTCAACCAGGGCCTCACCATGAGCGTCGGTACGGGGAGCTCCCAACTCGTGACACTCTCCCTGGCGGCGTCTGCACGACTGGCGGTCGCCGACGGCAAACCGGACCGGGCAGCGCTCGCCCTCGGCGCCGCGGAAGGCCTGCGCCGTCGCGCTGGCGTGCGGGTATGGCCAACGTATCGGCGCGATGAAGGCGACCTGGTCGAACACTTGAAGCACGCCCTCGGCGCCGACCGGTTCGAGGAGACGTTCACTGCCGGGTCTCGGCTCAGCGGGCGCGAAGCGGTAGCCATCGTTCGCGGATGGGACCACAACGACGGCGGACGCTCCTGAAACTCTCTCGCGGTTCCATAACGAGTCCACGGCTACCGCGCTCGCTGGACTGCCGCATGGTTGCGACTCGCACCGTGTCGGCTATAGCGCTTAGGCCCTTCTAATGGGCGGGCGTAACGATAAACGTGGTCACCATGCCGAACATCCCCTTGTCGCCCTCGGCGTGCGTGAGGATGTGGCAGTGGAACGCCCACACTCCCGGCTGCCCGTTCGGCCCGAGGAAGTCAGCGGTCGGATGCACGAGCACGGTGTAGCGCTCACCGGGCGCGACCGCGACGGTGTCCGCCGTGTACGGCTGCGGTAGCGCATAGCCGTCCTTCGCGATCACGAGCTGCGGCAGCCCGTGGAGGTGCATCGGATGGATCTGCAGTCCTTCGTTCATGTAGGTGATCTCGACCCACTCGCCGACGTGCGCCATCACGGGGGCCGTTGCCGGGAACGACTTGCCGTTGAGCGACAGGCCGATGGCACCGGCGTCGTTCAACACCATCGGCACTTCCTGCGTGACCGGGCCCGTGTTTGGCGGCAGCGGCATGTCCCCCACCTGGAACACACCCAGCAATCCGTCCGGCACTTGGTGCTCGGCGTGGTGGTGTGAGTGGTACATGCCGATCGCCGGTCCCTTGGCGACGAAGGAATACGTGAAGGTCTGACCCGGCTTCACCGGTGGTTGCGTGACGTCCGGAACGCCGTCCATCACGTTCGGCACTTCGATCCCGTGGAAGTGGATCACCGTCGACTCGGGCAGCTTGTTGTGCAACGCGACGCGCACCTTGTCGCCGACGTTGACCTTGATGCGCGGCCCGGGAACTTGGTTGTTGTACGCCCACGCCTTCACGGTCTTGCCGGGTGCCACCTGCCAATCGATGATCGACGCCGTGAGGTCGAACTCCTTGGTGCCGTCGGGCAGCACCTTGGGCGAAAGGAGTTGGTTGCCGACGCCTTTGGTGTTCGGGCCGTTCTTGAGCTGCGCGACATACGCGTCTGTCGGCTTCTTCATGGCCGCGTCCGACGCGTTGTTCTGCGCGGGCGTCATGTCGCCGCCCATCCCGGCCATCGACATGCCGCCGTCGCCGCTGGCGCCCGACCCGCTTGAGGCTGCCGCTGCGCCGCCGACGTCGAGCGTCGCAACCATGCCTTGATCCTTGTGGCCGGGCATCGAGCAGAAGACGGAGTATGTGCCCTTCTTCAGGCTCTTCACGTCGAGCACCGCGGAATCGCCGCCTTTGAGGGTGGGGGTGTGCAGCGAAGTGCCGGAAATCGTGAGGTTGTGCTCGACCGCGCCCGCGTTGGAGACGGCGAGCTTGCCGCCGAGCGGCACGCTGATCGACGCGGGCGAGATCGCGAACTCGCTCAGCGACACTTGGACGGCGTTCGCCGGC
>JBKPCL010000208.1:0-11430 GCA_046727335.1 Actinomycetota bacterium | reverse complement strand
TCGATGCCGACGTCCGACCGGTGACGGTGAGTGGACGAGGCGAGGCGTCGGCCGCGCCGGCCCGGCTCCGATGCGCGGCGCTGCCCGATGACGGCGGTCCGGTGCGCGCGTGGGCCGGGCCCTGGGCCCACGACGTGCGGTGGTGGGACGACAGCGCGCGCCGCCGGCGGGCGCTGTGGCAGATCGTCGTCGATTGCGGCACCGCCGGTGACGTCGCATGCGTCGTCGCGATCGAGAACGGCCGAGCCGGCATCGAAGCGATCTACGACTGACTCGGCGAGCGCACACGCGAGAGACCGACTTCGACATCGCGGAGGTGATGCGACGAGTCGTGCAGTGCATGTTCGAGCAGTCGTCGAACATTGCTGCGGTCGGTGCCGATCGTCAAACCTCGTCCCCACGCGCGTTCGCCCGCGTCATTGGCGAGCGCGGCCAGACGATTCGAATGCGCGCCGAGCGCCTCGGCAACCGCGTCCGGGTCTGCATCTGCGTACGCGCTCGCCGCCGATTCGACAAGGTCGTCCGCGATCGGCGGGAAATGCGGCTCGTCAAGCGTCAATGCCTGCTCGACACCGAACGCATGCAGCGCCGTGACGTCACGACTGTGTGCGGCGTACTCGATCGCCGACCACACGTCCGGTTCGGGACGAACACGCAACTCCGGGCCTGCGCTCGCGAGCAGATCCCGCCAGCGCGGGCCGAGGGCGCGAATCGCATCGAGCAGCGCGGGACCGTCGTAATCGGACCCTTTGAAACCGCACTGGTCACAGCGTTCGGGTTCCACAGCGCCGAGTGTTGCAGCGCCCACCGCCCGGTGGACGCCCGAACATATGTTCGATATCCTGAAAGGCCGGGTAGGAGGGCGCAGCCAGGGGCCATGCATGGACGGATACGCCGAGCTGCACTGTCATTCGAACTTCTCGTTCCTCGACGGCGCGAGTCATCCCGAAGAGCTCGTGGAGGAAGCGGCCCGGCTCGGCTTGGCCGCCCTCGCCTGCACTGATCACGACGGCTTCTACGGCATCGTCCGCTTTGCCGAAGCGGCGCGCCCGCTCGGATTGCCGACGGTCTTCGGCTCCGAACTAACCCTGGGCTCGCGCAAGCCACCCAACGGAATTGCGGATCCGCCGGGCGAGCACTTGCTGGTCCTCGCGCAAGGGACCGTTGGATACGCGCGGCTCGCAAAGGCAATCAGCGAGGCGCAGCTCGCCGGGGAGAAGGGCGCGCCGCGCACGTCGATCGCTCGCCTCGCCGACGCGGCACGCGCGCCGGTGTACCACCACACCGCGAGCCCGCAGAACGACTACTGGTTCGTGCTCACCGGTTGTCGCAAGGGCACGGTGCCGGCCGCGCTCGCGCGCGACGGCCCCGCTGCGGCCGAGCGCGCGCTGCACGAGCTGATCGACGCGTTCGACCGCCATCGTGTGCTCGTCGAATTGTGGGATCACGGCGATCCGCTCGATCGTCATCGCAACGACGCGCTCGCGCAGATCGCAATACGCGCCGGCGTGGGGGTCGTCGCGACGAACAACGTCCACTACGCCACCTCTGCTCGGCGGCCATTGGCTACGGCCCTTGCTGCGGTGCGTGCGCGCCGTTCGCTCGACGAAATCGACGGCTGGCTCCCTGCGGCACCGTTTGCGCATCTTCGTTCGGCGCACGAACAGCAGCGCCGGTTCGCGCGCTGGCCCGGTGCAGTCGAACGCACCGTCGACATCGCGCGCGAGTGCGCGTTCGACTTGAAGCTCGCGGCGCCGTGCCTGCCTGACTATCCGGTGCCGTCCGGCCACGACGAGATGTCGTGGTTGCGCGAGCTCGTGCGGCGAGGGGCCGCGGTGCTCTACCCGCCGACGCACAGCCACTACGCGCAGGCGATGCGCCAGATCGAGTACGAGCTGGGCGTCATCGAGCAGCTCGGCTTTCCCGGCTACTTCCTCTTGCTGCACGACATCGTCGAGTTCTGCCGCCGCTCCGACATCTATTGCCAAGGACGGGGAAGCGCCGCGAACAGCGCGGTGTGTTACGCGCTCGGCGTCACCAAGGCCGATGCAGTCGCGCTCGGTTTGTTGTTCGAGCGGTTCTTGTCACCGGAGCGTGACGGCCCACCCGACATCGACCTCGACATCGAGCACCAGCGGCGCGAGGAAGTGATCCAGTACATGTACGAGCGCTACGGACGCGATCGCGCGGCGCAGGTCGCGAACGTCGTCACGTACCGGCCGCGGTCCGCGCTCCGCGAGATGGCCAAGGCGGCCGGGATCCCGCCCGGACAAGCCGACGCGCTCGGCAAATGGGTCGACCGCTGGGCTCACGGCTCCGAAGCCTTTAATGAACTCACCAACAGTGCGGTGAGCGGAGGCGGAGCCGGAGCGAACTCGCCGGAGCGGCGAGCGGTCCCGAAGGGAGCACCGCCGGGTATCCCGGCGGTGCAGCGAGTGCGACAAAGAAAAATGGAACGTACCGAACGGGACCGGACGCGGGACGGGGTGCCGCTCGACGGGCCGCCGGTCACGACGCGCACACCACCGGTCCCGCCGCTCGCGCTGGAACTCGCGAACAGCGTGCTCGACTTCCCGCGCCATCTCGGCATCCATTCGGGCGGCATGGTGATGGCCGACCGTCCGCTCGTCGAGTTCTGCCCGGTCGAATGGGCGCGCATGGAGGGCCGGTCGGTCCTGCAATGGGACAAGGACGACTGTGCGGCCGCCGGCCTCGTGAAGTTCGACCTGCTCGGCCTCGGCATGTTGACGATGCTGCACCTCGCCGTCGATCTCGTCCGCGAGCATTCGGGCGTCGAGATCGATCTTGCGACGATCCCGCAGGAACCCGAGGTATACGACCTGTTGTGCGCGGCGGACACCGTCGGCGTGTTCCAGGTCGAGAGCCGGGCCCAGATGGCGACGCTGCCGCGGCTTCGGCCGAGAAACTTCTACGACCTCGTGGTCGAAGTCGCGCTCATCCGGCCTGGTCCGATCCAGGGCGGGTCGGTGCACCCGTACCTCCGCCGCCGCAACGGCGAAGAAGAGGTCACGTTCGTCCACCCGCTCACGAAGCCGTCGCTCGAGAAGACGATGGGTGTGCCGCTCTTCCAGGAACAGCTCATGCAGCTCGCCGTCGACTGCGCGGGGTTCAGCGCGGCGGAAGCCGATCAGTTACGCCAGGCCATGGGATCGAAGCGTTCGCAGGCGCGTATGGCGCGCATGCGCGAGCGGCTCATGCAGGGCATGGCCGAACGCGGCATCACCGGCGCAACGGCTGAGGACATCTACACGAAGCTCGAAGCGTTCTCGGCGTTCGGCTTCCCCGAGAGCCATTCGGTGAGCTTCGCCTACCTCGTGTACTCGAGCTCGTGGATCAAGTACCACTACCCGGCCGAGTTCGCGACCGCGCTCCTCAACGCGCAGCCGATGGGCTTCTACTCACCCCACACGATCGTGCGCGACGCGCGCCGGCACGGCGTGCACGTGCTCGGCCCCGACCTGAACCGTTCACGACGCGACGCCACGCTCGAACCGCGACCGGACGATATCGAGCCGGTCGGCCGGCCGCTGCGCGGGTTCTATTCCGAGCCGTCGCACCTCGCAGTGCGCCTCGGGCTGCGAAGTGTGCGCGGCCTCCACGACGCGCTGCTCGACCGCATCGACGACGAGCGCGCGCAGCAGCCGTTCACTGGCCTCGAGGATTTCGTACGGCGGACGGGCGCGACGGTCGACCAGGTCGAGGCGCTCGCGACCGCGGGCGCGTTCGAAGGCTGCTTCGGCCAGTCCCGCCGCTCGGCGCTGTGGGCGGCGGGCGCGCTTGTTACTGCCCGGCCGAACGTCCGGCGCGACGGTTCGGTCGCGGAGACGTTGCCCGGCATGGTGACCGGCGCCGAGGCACCGGCGCTTCCGGGAATGACCGAGATGGAAACGGCGCACGCCGACTTGTGGGCGATGGGCATCAGCGTCGGCAAGCATCCAACCGAGTTCGTGCGCGAAGAGCTCGAACGGCAAGGCGTTGTCACCGCCGGGCAGCTCCGCGAGCTCGATGACCGCAGCGTCGTCGAAGTCGCCGGGGTCGTCACGCACCGCCAGCAACCGGCCACTGCGAAAGGCACCGTCTTCCTCAACTTGGAAGACGAGACCGGCCTCGTGAACGTCATCTGCTCCAAGGGAGTGTGGAAGCGCTTCCGCACTGTCGCACGCGGCGCGCCGGCGTTACGCGTCCGAGGCGTCCTCGAGAAGCATCAAGGCGTGATCAACCTCGTCGCGGGGCGCATCACCCGTCTGCCGATCAGCTTGGCAGACGGGTTGCGCTCCCGCGACTTCCACTGATGATGGATCCGCTACCAGCGGGGCTCCTCGCCCAAGATGCCGAGTGCCGTCTTGCCGGTCAGCTCGTGCACCAGGGCCGAGTTCGCCGGGTGGAAGCCACCGCACCGAACGTCGCGGTAGAGGCGCTCGAGCTCGTTGCCCTTGAACATGCCGGCACCACCGGACGTGTCCAGTGCCAGGTCGACCACCTTCTTCGCCGCTTCGACCGCGTGGTACTTGGCGGCGACGAGCTTCGCCGGCCACAGCCCACCGTGGTCGACACCGTTCGACCATTCTTCGGCGATCCGCTCCACGTGGGGCTCGGCGCCTTCGAGCTGGATGAACATCTCGGCGATCTCGTGCTGGATCTCCGGGTGATACGCCATGGCCCGGCCGCCGAGCGCGATCGACGTCTTCTTCTGGGCGCCCGCCACTGCGAGGTCGAGTGCTCGCCGCGCGATCGCGAGGTAGATGCTCGCGAACGTCGGCTCCGCCCAGGCGAAGATGCCGAGCACGAACAGATCGGCACCGGCGAGACCGGCGGGCACGACCCGTGCGATGTAACGATCGGGGATGAACGCGCCATCGATGATCGTGTCGTCGCTGCGGGTCGCACGCATACCGAGCGTGTCCCACGTCTCGACGATGGTGTAGCCCTTCGTGTCACGCGGCATGAACGCGTGGACGATCTTCGGGTTGGCCGGGTCGCTCGTGTCCATGCCGTGGAGACCGAGGCGCGTCCAGACCGGCGTCAACGATCCGAAGATCTTGTGGGCCTGGAACGTGTAGCCGCCGTCAACCGGTGTTGCGGTCGCCGTCGACATGAGCAACGGGAAGTCGTTGCCGGCCTCACCGTGACCGGCGGCGAAGACTTCGCCGGCCGCGGCATCCTCGAGGACCCAGGTCAGCGAGTCGTCTCCGTTGCGCCGGAGGTCGGCGGCGACGCCTGTCCAGTAGAGGTGCATGTTCGTTGCCAGCGCCGTTGCCGGCGAACGGTATGCGAGGCGGCGCTGCTCTCGGCAGACGTCCGCCAGGGTCATGCCACATCCACCGAGCTCCACAGGGACGGCGGCCAGGAGGTATCCCGCCTCCCGCAGCTCCTCGAAGTCCTCGGCGAAGAAGCGGTTTTCACGGTCGTAGTCGGCCGCTCGCCTGGCGAAGCGGTCGAGCATCTCGTCCGACAGGATCTGAGTGGGTGTTGCGGTAGTGGTCATACCGGCGACGGTACGGCCGGAGCTCGCCCGTGTGATCCGTGGCGGTACGGAGATTCAGTACGGAGTTTTCGAGCTATTGGAGTCCGAGCTCGGCGGCCCGCCGGGCGAGCTCGACCCGGCTGGTCAGCCCGAGCTTGGCGTAGGTGTTGGCGAGATGGGTCTCGACTGTCCGTTCGCCGATGAACAGCCGCCCCGCGATCTCCTTGGCCGAGAGACCCTCAGCCGCGAGCCGGGCCACGTCCCGTTCTCGCTTCGTGAGCGCGGCCGGCCCGGCGACCGCGGTACGGGCGCGCCGACCCTTGGAACCGAGGGCTTCGAGCGCTTCGAGTACGACGGCATGACGCACTCGGGCGCCGCACGTGTCGAAGATCTCGGCGGCGCGAGTGAGCTCGACGATCGCGTCGTCGCGATGGTCGGGTGCGAGCCCGCGGCCGAGCGCGGCGCGGGCCCGTCCCTCGAACATCTTCCAATGCGCGGTGTCGAACACCATGACGGCGCCGCGGAGCTGCTCGAGCGTCCCACGCTCTCCTCGCGCGAGACCGACGATGCTCGTGGCGTACGTTCGCGCGGCGTCCAGCGCGGGAGTCGACGGCGGCACGTTCAACACTGCAACGGCCGTGGCGACACGGTCGAATGCGTCGAGGCGTCCCGTCTGGACGGCAAGTTCCGCGACATCCGAGAGTGCGAGCGTCGCGAACATCAACGCGCCGATGTTCGCGAGGTACGTGGTCGCCGACTCGAGCTCGTCGATCGCAGCGACTGCATCACCGTTCGCGCCGCGAACGAGCGCGTGCAGCCAGCGTGCTGCCCCGCTGTGCAACCACCAGTCTCGGCCCCCGAAGATCTCCACGCTCATCGACGCGAGGTGCGAAGCCTCGGAAAGATCGCCGAGCTCGATCGCGCTGAATCCGCCGTAGCACGCCCCGAACACGCGGCGCCGGGAGAGACGGCCATCGTCCCACGCCAGCATCTCGCGCACGTGCCCGACGGCCCCTGACAAATCGCCCGAAAGCCATGCGATGTGGATCGCGTAATCACTGAACAACGTGTCGCGATAGGCCGGATTCGCTTCTCGCGCCGACGCGAGCAGCCCGCTCGCATCCTCCAGCCGCCCCTGGAACGTTGCGATCCATGCGAGCTGGGACAGCAAATACGTGACCCGATAAAGACGACCGTCGCGCCGCGCGATCTCGAGCCCTTCTTCAGCCGGCGGTACTCCCTCGTCCACGCGGCCCTGCCACGTATGCGCATGGACCAGCGAACAACACGCCTGGAGCATCACGAGCCGGTCACCGTCTGCCGCGCCTTCCTCGTAGACCTTCGTCGCGATGGCGAGGTGCTCGTCGGGATCACCGGCGATGCTGGCGCAGTAGCCGAGCTCGCTGGCTGCGAGCAGTGACGCTCGTCGGTCACCGGCTCGTTCGTACAGTGCGCGCGCTTCTCGGATGAGCGCGGTGCCCGCCTCGATGTCGCCTTGTCCCCAGACGAGGAACGAGCCAAGGTGAAACTTCACAGTCGCGCGGCGGGTGTCGTCCTCCGAGCGGTCGATGAGCTCGTTGATCCGCCGCATCGCGGTGAGGCCGCGCTCCCAATGCGTATCAGCGCGGTGATCGACCACCCACTCGGCTTGGGGTGACATCGCGTCGAACACGTCGAGCCACCGCCGATCACCCGCGGGGACGATTTCGAGCAGCGCATCGAGGAGCATCAACGCCTCGCGGTGATGTTGACGCGCCTCTGCTTGCCGCAGCGCCTCGCACAGCGCTTCGATGGCCTCGCTGTCGCCCACGTTGGCGGACTGGACGAAGTGGCCGGCGGCGGCGCCGAATCGTTCCGCGGAGACGAGCGTGCGGGCGACGAATCGGTGCAGCGCCCGGCGGCGGGCGCCGCTGATGTTCGTGTAGATCGCTTCTTGGATCAGCGGGTGCGCGATCTCGTACCAGAGCTCGCGTCCACGCTCTTCCTCCGAGACGAATCGCTGACGCACGAGCAGATCGAGCGCCTCGGCCAGCTCGTCGAACGGCCGTCCGGCCAGCGCAACGAGCTCGGCCAGCTCGACTCGGGCGCCGACGACGGCGATAATCTCGAGCGTCGCCCGGTCGCTCGGTGCCAGATGCTGCAGCCGGGTCTTGACCCGTTCGGCGAGATCCTCGGGAAGCGACTGCAGCGCCGGGTGCTCGAGGTCCGCGCCCTCGTCGACGAGCGAGCGCAGCAGACCCAGCGCGTAGAGGGGACTTCCCTGCGACCGCTCCGAGAGCCATTCCACGAGCGCGGCGGGCGGCTTGATCTCGAGGAACTCGGCTGCGAGCTGGGCAAGGTCGTTGCTCGCCAGTGCACCGACGTACTCCTTGCGGAGCAGGCCCTCTTGTTCGAGCGCAAGGACGACCTCCGACGCCATGTGTTCTTCAGCGAGCTCGACGACGCGCGCGACGAGCACGAACAGAATCGGGCTCTGCGCGAGGTTGCGCGCCAGGAAGTTGACCGCTTCCCACGACGAACCGTCGGCGAGATGGACGTCGTCGAGCACGACGATGACGGCGGTCCCGCGGCTGATGCTCGCGAGCAGATGGGCGAGCCCGCCAAGCAGGCCCACGCGAGGTGGATTCGCGGAGGTGCGGCCGTGCGCGGCGGCGACGCTCGGCAGCAGCGCGGCCAGATCCTCGACGTACGGGCCGCACAGTTCGCGCACCTCGCTCGCGTCGAGCGTCCGCAGGTGGCCCTCGAGCGCCTCGACCCAGAGGCCGAGCGACGATGTCGTGCCGAGCGGATACGCCCGTGCGGTCAATGCGATGGCGTCGTCCCGATGGCGTGCAAGGAGTTCGTTGACGAGACGCGTCTTGCCGACGCCGGGCTCGCCGACGACAAGGACGGCGCGAAGACCTGAGACGCGCGCGTGGCCGAGGTCGGCGTCGAGGCACGTGATCTCCGTCGTCCGGCCGACGAGCGGCATCGCGCGCGGATCTGGTAACGCATCCTCGGTGCCCAGCACGACCGACGCAGGCTTCCACTCCACCGCGAACGCGAGGATCGGCTCGGCGATGCCCTTCAGCTGGATCGAGCCGAGCTCGCGGAACGTGAAGTTGGCGCGTCCCGCGACCAGACCCCGGACGAGGTCGGACACGAGGATCTGGCCACCAGCGGCCGCATCGCACAGCCGCTTGGCGGTCACGACGGGCGTCCCGAAGTAGTCGTCCTCGCCCTGGATGGGCTCGCCGACGTGCAGCCCGATGCGAACCGTCAGCGCGTCGTCGCCGCGGCCGCCGTTGTACCGCGCGATGGAGCGTTGCATCTCGATCGCGCCTTCCACGGCATCGACGGCGCTGTCGAAGACGACCATGAGCCCGTCGCCGAGGTTCTTCACTTCCTGGCCGCCACGATCGGCGACTGCCTCACGCAGCAGGCGAAAGTGCGCCCGCCGGAGGCGCTCGTTGGCCTCGTCGCCGAGCCGGTCGAGCAGTTCGGTTGAGCCCACGAGGTCCGTGAACAGCAGTGTCACGACACCCGCCACGGACGAAACACTACGCGCCGCTACCAGTGACGCGTGGGCGAGCGGCGGATAGCGTTCGCCGCATGACCGCGACCATCGGGCCGTGTATCTCGGCCGATTCGCACGTGACCGAGCCTCCGGACACGTATCTCGCGCGCATCGACGCCGCGTACAAGGACCGGGCGCCGCGACTCCACCATCACGACACCCTCGGCGACGTGATGCTCATCGACAACGGCAAGAGCCTCGTCCCCTTCTGGTTGGTCGCGGCCGCGGGTCGTCCTTCGGACGAGATACGACTCGATAGTGGCAAGCGGTTCGAGGAGTTGTGGCGGGGAGGGTGGGACCCGGTAGCGCGGCTCGCCGATCAAGACACCGACGGTGTCGTCGCCGAGGTGATCTACCCGTCGGTCGGGATGTTGTTGTGCAACCCTCCGGACGCCGATTACCAGCACGCGTGCTTCGAGGCGTACAACCGCTGGATCGCCGAATTCTGCGACACCGCGCCGGACCGGCTCATCGGCCTGGGTCAAACCGCCGTCCGCACTCCTGAGGACGGCATACGCGATCTCGACGCGATCAAGGCGTTGGGTCTGCGGGGCGTGATGCTGCCCGGCGTGCCGCCGCAAGCCGATTACGACGATCCGACGTACGACGAGTTCTGGGACGCGGTTGTCGATCTCGAACTGCCGCCGTCGTTCCACATCCTCACGAGCCGGACCGATGCGCCGATGGCGCCGCACGTGCGCGGGCCTCGGCTCAACAGCTTCATGAGCATCGTCCGCGGCAACCAGGACATCGTCGGCACCCTGATCTTCGGTGCAGTGTTCGAACGTCATCCGCGGTTGCGCGTCGTGTGCGTCGAAGCCGATGCCGGTTGGGCGCCGCATTGGATGTATCGCGCCGACCACGGCTACGACCGTCATCGCAACTGGCTCACGGCCGGGGAGCTGACGCGCCGGCCGAGTGAGTGGTTCCGCGAGAGTGTGTATTTGACGTTCCAGGACGACTGGGTCGCATTCAAGACCGTCGAGCTCCAGAACGTCGAGCGCCTGATGTGGGCGAACGACTTCCCGCACAGCGATGCGACGTGGCCCAACAGCCAAGCGTTGCTCGCCGAACATGCCGCGGAGCTCAGCGACCATCAGCGGTCGCGCATCCTGCACGACAATGTCGCGGAGCTGTACGGCATCGGCGTCTGACTCGTAGGACGCGCCGTCCGTTCAGCGCGATCGGCGCTGAAGCGCAGCTCGGGACGACCCGATCCGACGGGCGGTACATTTGGTCCGCCCGAAGGACCGTGACGATATGGCTGAGCCACCTCATTCCCGATGCTTCGCTTCTCGCGCCGTGTGGGCGCGCGCTTCGTCGCGTTCTTGCGCGCGGACGCTGCCGGCGTGCGCGCGGGGTTCGTCGCGCTCCTGCTCTCTTCGGGTGGAGACCTCATCGCCGGCATCACGCTGGGGAGCATCACCGGCACGCTGACGCAGCTTCCCGGGCTGCTCGTGCTCGTGCCGGCGGCCATCGGTATGCGCGGCAACATCTTCGGAGCCCTCGGGAGCCGGCTGGGCACGCAGATCCACGCCGGCACCTTCAGCCTCTCCGGCCGGGTCGACACCGAGGTCGGTCAGAACACCAGCGCCGCGCTCTTGCTCTCGCTCATCATCTCCGCCGCGCTCGCAGTGCTCGCCAAAGTGATGTCCGCAGCATTCGGTCTCGGCCCGACGATCTCGCTGGTCGATTTCATGGTCGTCTCAGTCGTGGGCGCGATCCTGTCGTCGATCGTCGTGCTGGTGCTCACGGTCGCGGTTGCGGCGTACTGCGCGAACCGCCTGCTCGACCTCGACAACGTCGCCGCACCGATCGTCACAGCCGCCGGCGACGTCGCGACGTTGCCGAGCCTTTTCCTCGCGACGTACCTGCTCGGCATCCGGGGCTTGACGCCCACGATCGCGATCCTGTCGGTCGTTTTCGCGATCGTCGCCGTCGTCGGGACGCTCCGCAGCTCGGGGCTGCCGCTCATGCGTCGCATCGTCGTCGAATCGATGCCCGTGCTTGTCCTGGCGGGCGCGGTCGACATCCTCGCCGGGCTGACGATCGACAAGCGCTTCGAATCGTTCAAGACGTTCCCGGCGTTGCTCGTCCTCGTGCCTCCGTTCCTGGAGGACTCCGGTTCCTTGGGTGCGATCCTCGCGGCTCGGATCGCGAGCAAGCTGCACCTCGGAACGCTGGGTGAAGGCCGCGCACCGTGGCGCGCAGCGACCGACGATGTCCTGCTCATCTACCTCTACGCGGTGCCGGTGTTCGTGTTCCTCGGCCTGTCGTCGGTCATCGTCGCCCACGTGGTCAACCTCCACAGCCCGGGAGCGCCGCAGATGCTGGGCGTGAGCCTCCTGGCCGGCTTCGTCGCCACGAGCGCGGCCGTGATCGTGGGCTA
>JBKPCL010000207.1:0-9871 GCA_046727335.1 Actinomycetota bacterium | reverse complement strand
CAACACGGTCGTCAACGGCGCGGTGCCGGACTCGAAGCCGTTCACCTTCAACAGCGCCGGGACGTTCTACTTCTACGCTGTGTACAGCGGCGATGCGAACAACACCGGACCGGTGAACAGCGGCTGTGCGGCCGAACCACTCGTGATCAGCCCCAACACCCCGGTGCCCCACAGCACGCCCGTCGTGCAGATCAAGGACACCTTCTCGGTGAGCGGGTTCACGAGCGACGCGACCGGCGATGTGGTCGTCGGACTGTTCAGCGATTCGACCTGTTCGACGCAGCTGGCATCGACGTCGTTCCCGATCGCGGGTCACCTGTCCGGCGGCACGCTCACTGATGAGACGTCGTTCACGACGGTGCTGACCGGCAAGTACTTCTACCAGATCTCCTACGCAGGAGATGGGAACAACACCGCGTTCACATCGGCATGTACGGACGAGTCGGCCGACATCACCATCACGAGCCTGCCCTGATCCCGCACAGGGAATCGGGACTTGTCTTGAACAACGGTTGATAGTCGAGAGGCCGGCTGCCAATCAGGCGGCCGGCCTCTTGGCTCGTCGAGGTCGCGATCAGACCACCTGGAACGAGCACGAAGCGACCACCGAATAGCCGTGACGACCGCTCTTCTGGAACACGACATTGCTCGTGCCCGTCCAATACGAGTGCCAGGTCACCTTTGCAGTGCCGCTCGCGTCCGCCTGAAGATTCCAGCTTGTCGTGCCACCCGAGTCACTGATGAGAACGTTCACGATCGCATTCGCGCCGAGTCCCGTTCCCGTGAGCGTGTAGTTGGCTCCAACTGCGACGGGGTTCGGAGTTGCGGAACACGAGCCGCTCGCCGATGAACTGCTACCAGGCTTCGCTGCCGTCGCGGGTGTCGCAGTCCCCAGGGCTGCAGCGCCCGCGAACACGAGAACCCCGAGAGTGCGCAACGCACGACCGCGGCTCGAATCGGCACTGTGCTTGTAAGCCATATCAGTGGACCTTCCTCTACCGCCGAGACATAGGGCAGGCGACTCGTTCAGTTGTCGACGGATTCGGCGGATTTCTTGAAAACAGGGGGTATGACGTCGCCGGCTCAGCCTGCGTTGGAAGCGCCAGCGCGGCACTGTATTCACATACCCACGCGTAAGACGGGACCCTGCACACATCACCGATTTCCGATCCTGGATCATTCCTCGTGCAACGCGCGTTGTCGTTCGTAATGTGCGAAAGCGTGAGGAGTTGGACACAATCGGAGTCGCGACGACAATGACGGCTCATGACGGACACCTTCGACACCGTCGTCGTCGGAGCGGGCTCCGCGGGCGCAGTGGTCGCGAGCCGCCTGAGCGAGGATCCCGACCGGCGCGTCCTGCTGCTCGAAGCCGGGCCTGACTTCGCGCGGACCTCACTGCCTTCCGTCGTCGCCGACGCCACATGCCCGACGACCGAGTTCGACTGGGGTTACGAGAGCGAGCCCGGCGACCACGCTCCATCGATCGCGCTCCCGCGCGCCAAGTTGGTCGGCGGCTGTTCGGCGACGAACGCCACGTTCGCGCTACGCGGTTCGCCGAGCGACTACGACGAATGGGCTGCGGCCGGGAACGACGGCTGGTCGTTCGCCGACGTCCTGCCGTATTTCCGCAAGCTCGAAACCGATCATGACTTCGCCGACGAGTGGCACGGCCGGTCCGGCCCGATCCCGATCCGCCGCGCGTCGCGCGAGGACCTCCGCCCGCATCAGCACGCCGCGATGGACGCCGCGCTCGCGCTCGGCCATGCCGAGGTGGACGACCACAATCGTCCGCACGCGCTCGGCGCGGGACCCACGCCCCGCAACGTCAAGGACGGCGTGCGGGTGAGCACTGCGCTCGCGTACGTCGAACCGGCGCGGAAACGAAGCAACTTTACGGTGCGCGCCGGCACGCTCGTCGACAAGGTGATCATCGACCAAGGTGGGCGGGCTCGGGGCGTTCGACTCCTCGACGGTGACGAGGTTCACGGCGACACCGTCGTCCTCGCGGCCGGCGCGTACGGGAGCCCGGCGATACTGCTGCGCTCGGGAGTCGGGCCTGCGAACGACTTCCGTTCGCTCGGCATCGACGTCGTCGCAGATCTACCCGGGGTCGGGAACAACCTGATCGATCATCCCGCGCTGTCGGTCGACGTCGGAGTCGACGCGAGCCCACCTGGTGATTGGTTCCAAACCGCGATCACGTGGCGCAGCGCGCACGCCGGATCCGATCCGTACGACATGCATCTCGTCCCGGGCGGACCTATCAACGACGTGTTCTTCGTGTTCGTCGGGCTGGTGCGCCCGCGCTCGCGCGGACAGGTCACGCTCCGAAACCGCGACGCCGACGCGCCGCCGCGTATCCGGACCGGCGGCCTCGATGCGCCCGACGACCTCGCCCGCATGATCGAAGGCGTGCATCACGCCCATGAGCTGCTGCAGACCTCGCCGCTGCGCAAGCTCATCGCCGGGCCCGAACTCAAACCCGGGCTCGATGCTCGCGATGACGACGAGCTCATCCACGCCATCCGCCGGGAACTCTCCGTGTACCACCATGCCTGCGGAACGTGCGCGATGGGTCGGCGTCCCGAAGACGGCGCGGTCGTCGACAACCACGGTCGGGTCTACCGAGTCGAAGGGCTCGTCGTAGCCGACGCGTCGATCATGCCGATGATCCCCGCCGCGAACACCAACCTGCCGGCCGTGATGATCGGCGAGCGGATCGCTGCGACAATGACCGCATGACAGTCCCGCAGCGTTACGGCATCACCTTTCCGTTCGACGGACTTCCGCTGCTCGAGCAACGCGACGTCGTTCGCGAACTCGTCGATCTCGGCTACACCGACCTCTGGTCGGCGGAGTCGGGCGGCTACGACGCGTTCACGCCGCTCGTCGTCGCGTCGCAGTGGGCACCGGAGCTGCGGTTCGGCACCGCGATCGTCCCCGTCTACACGCGCGGCGCACACACGTTCGCGTCGACGGTTGCGTCGATGTGTCAAGCGGCGCCGGGAAGATTCGCGCTGGGCATCGGCGCGTCGTCCGACGTGATCGTCGAACGCTGGAACGGCATCCCGTTCGAGAAGCCCTATCAGCGCGTGCGCGACACGATTCGCTTCCTGCGTGCCGCACTCTCCGGCGAGAAGGTGACAGCCGAGTACGAGACGTTCGCCGTCAACGGCTTTCGTCTCGGCATCACGGTGCCTGAGCAGCCGCCGATCCTCGTCGCCGCGCTGCGCGAAGGCATGTTGCGCCTCGCCGGACGCGAGGGCGACGGCGCCATCATCAACTGGCTCTCCGCCGACGACGTCAAGACGGTCGTGCCGCATGTCGGCACGGACAAAGAGATCGTCGCGCGCATCTTCGTGTTCCCCACCGATGACCGGTCGCTCGCGTACGCGGTGGGCAAGCGCGCGATCGCGTCATATTTGACCGTGCCGGTCTACGCCGCGTTCCACGACTGGCTCGGCCGCGGCGACGACCTCGCGAATCTGTGGCGACTGTGGAAGGAAGGTGACCGCAAAGCCGCCGCGGAATCGATCCCCGAGCACGTCGTCGACGAGCTGTTGGTGTGGGGCAAGCCCGAGCAGTGCCGTGAGCACATCCTGCGCTACGTCGAGAACGGCGTGACGACTCCGGCGCCGGCACTCTTCTGCGGGCCCGACCAGCTCCGCGACGTCATCCGCGCGCTCGCGCGCTAGATGCGCTCGACTCCCGGGCGCAGCCTCTCAGGCCGCGTTCTTGAGATGGACCTCGTCGTGGCGGACGTTGGCCAGATGCAGCGCGGTCAGCAGGCGCACGAGCCACCAACCGGGATCGAGCTCGCCTCGACCCAGCGCGAAGCGGGCCGACGTCGGCGCGGCGTGGTGATTGTTGTGCAGCCCCTCGCCACCCGTGAGGAGCGCGAGTGACTGCATGTTCGTCGCCGAGTTCTCGTACGGCTGCTTGCCGAACGTGTGGCCGACGGCGTTGATCGAACCCGACAGCATCACGTACAGCACCGCATGCACGCCCGCGGCAAGGAATCCGACCCAGAGCGGGAACCCGAGCGCCGACATCGTGACGACGAGGATCGCGATGCCGAGGCCGAGGCCGAAGAGCGAATAGTCGAACGCGAGCCGGTCGAGGCGATCGGCCTGGAGGTCGCGCGCGTACTTGCGAGCCGTGGTGTCGTCCTTCGCCGCGGTCTTGTACAAGCCGACGTTGCCAAGTTGCACTCGCCAGAAGCCCATCTGCACAGGGCTGTGGGGGTCCTCGAGGGTGTCGGTCGACGCGTGGTGCTTGCGGTGGACGGCGACCCATTCGCGCGGCCGCATACCGGTGGTCACCCAGATCGCGAACCGGAACGGAACGGCCGCCGCGGGATGCACCGTCAACGCCCGGTGCGCAAGGGCTCGGTGGAGGTAGACGGTCGTCGCCGCGATCGCGAGTTGCGTGACGATGAGACCCGCGATCAACGCGGCGAGGAGGTCGGTCCAGAACACAGGACGGATCGTACTACCCGCCGACTACCGACTGGTAGGTAGACTCATGTGCATGGCAGTACCCGTGGTTGGTCCCAGTGCCGGACTCAGTACCAAGGAGCTGATCCTCGACGTTGCCCGCCGCCGGTTTGCCGAGCACGGGTACAGCGGCACGAGCCTCACCGAGATCGCCGACGAAGTGGGAATTCGCCGGCCGAGCCTGCTGCATCACTTCCCGTCGAAAGAGGCCCTCTACCGCGAGGTCCTGCTCGAGTCGTTCGGCGACTGGCTCGCCCTGGTCGACGAGGCGCTCGAAGGGCCGCCGCGGCAAGGGTGGACCCAGGTCGAACGGATCCTGCGCGCCGCCTTCCAGTTCTTCGAGGAGCGGCCCGACTTCGTTCGGCTCGCGCGTTGGGAGGCGCTGAACGGCGGCCCGATCCTGCGCGACGAGCTCGCGGTGATCTTGCGTCCGCTGTTCGAGCGCGGTGCCGCGTTCCTCGAACGGGAGATGGACGCCGGTCGCCTCCGTCGCTACGACGCGAGACAGCTCCTGCTCACGGGTTACGGCGCGGTGCTCTCGTACCTGTCGGATGCGCCGCTCATGACCGGCTTGCTCGACGCCGACCCGCTCTCCCCCGCCGCGCTGGCGCGCCGACGGGAACACGTCATCGACGTGCTGCGCGCGGCCGTCGCCCCTTCTTGATCGGGCTCGGCTACCAGCGTGATCGAGTGAGGAAGTCCTCGAAGAGCGCGGCGTCGCCGAAGAGCTCGAGCGTCGAGGGTTCGGCGCGTCCGTAGAGCACGAGGAGCAAGTCGGAAGCGGGGCCGCGCGCGGCGACGTCGCCCTTCGCGTGCTCGCGCGTGACTTCGATGCCGTCGTCGAACCGCAGCAGCCACTCGCCGTCGGCGTCCGTGCAGTGCAGGTGGATCGTGCCGCGCAACGATCGGAGCTGGTCGACGCCGCGCCAAGACGGCAGTATGGCGAGACGCTCGTCGATGCCGTCGACGGCGAGGTCGCCGGCAATTGGTTCGGGGTGTCCCGCCGCGAGCTCCGCGTCCCAGCGGTGGACAGCGGTCTCGTTCGCCTGCCGGCGGGCCCAGAAGCCGACGGTGCGGTCGTCGGTCCACGTCCACACCTCGGTCGCGGGATCGGCGGCGGCCAGCGCGTCGGCCAGCGGATCGACTCCGCCGGCGAACCACTCGATGCGCTCCTCGACGGCCGGCGGCTCGGACTCCGACCAGTGATGTTCCGTTGCGCCGGGACGCTGCTCGACGATCGCTGTCACCCAGCGGTGAATGCGGCCCACATGGCCGAGCAAGTCAGCGATCGTCCACTCCGGGCACGACGGGACGCGCGCGTCGACACCGGCGCCGCGTGCCGCCGCGGCCAGCGCCGCGCCCTCGCGACGAATCGCCTCGCAGTACTCCAACTGATCCACGAGTCGAGGTTATGGGTTCGACGACTGCGCGGCGACTGGTTCAACGAGCTCAGGACCGTTGTTCGCAGGCTTGTTGACGAGCAGCGGCACCTGCCAGGTCTCGAACTCTTGCGGCGGCGCGGGGACCAGCAATCGTTGGAGCCGATCGGTGTCTTGGTTGTCGCGGTCGAGCCACTCGTCCCATGCCGACTCGGGGAGCACGACGGGCATCCGATCGTGGATGGGACGCAACGCGTCGTTGGCGTCGGTCGTGATGATCACGCACGTGCGGAGACGGGGCGCGTTCTCTTGATCGGGATCGTTGGGGTCGTGCCAGACCTCCCACAATCCTGCGAATGCAAGCGGTTCGCCGTCGCGCCGGCGGATGAACCAGGGCTGCTTCTGCTTCTTGCCCGCGACCACCTGCCACTCGTAAAAGCCGTCGGCGGGGATGATGCACCGACGCTTTGCGAAGGCGCGCTTGTACGCGTTGCTCGTCGCCACCTTCTCGGCGCGTGCGTTGATCTGGCGATCACCGATCTTGAGGTCCTTCGCCCACGACGGGACCAGTCCCCAGCGCACGAGGTCGAGTACCCGCTCGCCCTGGCTCTCGGCGACGACCGGGACCTCCGTCCTCGGGGTGACGTTGAAGTTTTGCTCGGGCTCCTTGATTCGTACCTCGGCGACCTTGAACCGCTCGGCGAGGATCGTCGGCGAGGACACGGAGACGTAGCGGCCGCACATGCCGGCGACCGTACCGGTTGACGGGAGGCCATCCGGAGCCCATACTTCAAACCGACCGGTCGGTTTTTTCGTGGCAGGTTTCGCACCGCCGAACGGAAGCCGCCTCGTCGACGTACCAGTTCTGGACGACGACCTCGGAGACGCAAATGCCAGCCACCAAAGGGGCCGAGACCCGGCAACGCATCGTGCAGCGGGCGGCACCCGTCTTCAACCAGCGCGGGTTCGTCGGCGCCTCGATGCGCGACCTCATCGAGGCCACCGGCCTCGAGAAGGGTGGCATCTACAACCACTTCGGTTCCAAGGAGCACCTCGCCCTCGAGGCCTACGACTTCGCCATGAGCCAGGCCACGGCCGCGATCCAGCGCTCGCAAGAGGGAGTTCGCGACCCGGTCGAACGTCTCCAGCGCATGATCCGCTCGTTCGCAAAGAGCGCGCGCAAGCCGGTCGTCGCCGGCGGCTGCCCGATCATGAACACCGCGATCGAAGCCGACGACACCCATCCCGAACTCCGGGATCGCGCCCGCCATTCGATGACGCTCTGGCACCGGCTCATCGGCCGCATCGTGAAGGACGGCATCACCGACGGACTGCTCGACCGCGACACTGATCCGTACGCACTGGCGGCGCTCGTCACCGCGTCGCTCGAAGGCGGCCTGATGCTGGCGCGTCTCTACGACGACCCCGCCCATGTCGACCGCGTCGTGGAACACCTCGTTGCGCACGTCGAGACGTTGCGCGCGCGATCGGGAGCCACGACATGACCGCCGTCGACCGCGCGCCTCACACGTCGGAACGTTCGCGCACGATCACGTGGACCGATCCGTCGCTGACGCGCCAAAGTGCGTCGGGACAAGACGGTTACGAGCGACTGCTCGCGATCCAACGCGGCGAGCTCGCACCACCGCCGGCCGCAGTGTTGCTCGGCATGGAAATCGAGGACGTGCAGCGAGGTCGAACGGTCTTCTCACTCTTGGCCGACGAGCTGCACGAGAACCCGATGGGCACGATGCACGGTGGTGTCATCGCGGCGCTCGTCGACACGGCGATGGGTTGCGCGGTCTCGTCGAGTCTTCCACCCGACCGCGGCTTCACGACACTCGAGTTGAAGACCAACTACCTGCGACCCATCACGCAAGCGACGGGACGCATCCTCGCCGTAGGTTGGGTCGTGCACGCCGGTTCGCGCGTCGCGTTGACCGAAGCGCGCGTCACCGACAGCGACGGGACGTTGTACGCGCACGCGACGTCGACGTGCTTGATCGTGGGAGGTGCATCATGACGGACCTCCAGTGCGAGCCGTTGCACGTCGGCGACGCGACGTTGTGTGTCCGGCCGATCACGGTGGAGGACGTCGACCGGCTCGATCGACTGTTCGACCGGCTGTCTCCGACGACCGTGTATCGCCGGTTCTTCTCACCGATCCGCAAGCCACCCCGGTCGGCGCTGTCGTGGCTGGCGGCCGTCGACCACCACCAGCGGGAGGCCCTCGTGGCCCTCGACGGCGACGACATCGTCGCCGTGGCCAGGTACGACGGCCGGTTGGATCACCACGCGGCCGAGATCGCGGTAACCGTCGAGGACGCCTGGCAGCACCGAGGCCTCGGGAAACGCCTCGCTCGACGCCTGGCCGCCCGGGCCCTCGACCATGGCTACGACCACTTCGTCGCCACCATGCTGCCCGACAACTACGCCGCCCTCGGGCTCATCCGCAAGCTCTCGCACGACGCGACCGTCCGGTTCGAGGACGGTGGCTACTCCGCGTCGGTGCCGCTCGTACGGGCCAGCTGACGACGCGTTCAGCTCCCGCCGTTCATCGACAGCGCGGGACGGTCGGCGAGGCGGTAGACGAACCGCAGTCCGGACCACGTGTCGTCGACCGCGCACACCTTGTTGTCGACGAGGCCGTGCGACAAGCCGACGTCGCGAACGACGTTCTCGCGCAGATCGGTCGCGACGCCCGCGTTTCGCTTCGGCCACGCGATCCACAAACCGCCGGTCGGTTCGAGAGCGCGCGCAAGACTGTCGAAACGGCGTTCGAGCTCCGCGAGCCGCGTTGCAAAGAACAGCACGACGTCTTGCGCGCCGCGCGCCTGTGTCCGCAACCGCACTCCATCGGGTAACGGCTCCAACTCGCGTTCAAAGCCGTCCGGCGCGCGCACGAGCGCCACACGCGCACCCGCCTTGATACCCAACTTCTGCGGGAGCGGCGTTCCTGAGTACCCCGCCACGAGCCGCAGTCAATCGCGCCAATGCGGCGCGGTCAATCGCACTGACGAGGGAGCGATGACGTGGGCAAACGTCGCAGGTCAGGGCGGGTCGCCGACGTGCCACCGAGCGAACCGCGGGACGGTCGCGGCGATCAGGGCCACACCGGCGAGGCACAGCGCGCCACCGGAGACGACCGAGAACGTCGGCGTCGTCGCGGCCGCAACGAGGCCTGCCTCGACATCGCCGACGCGCGGCCCTCCTGCGACGACGAGGATGTTGAAGGCGGACAGTCGCCCGCGCAGCGCGTCGGGCACGATGAGCTGTTGCATGGTCGCTCGGAAGACGGCGGAGATCACGTCCGCGCCACCTGCAATCGCAAGACACAGCAGCGCGAACCCGAGACGCGTCCCTGAGAGCCCGAAGCCGATGATGCCGCTCCCCCACACCGACACCGCGACCAGGATCGCGAGTCCGGGGCGACGGACACGTTTCACCCAGCCCGATGAAAGCGCGCCCATCAGCGCACCGAGCGCGACGGCACTGAACATCCAGCCGACGACCTCGGGTCCACGATGGAATTGCTTGTCCGCGAGTTCGGGGAACAGCACCCGGGGCATTCCGAACACCATCGCGACGATGTCGACGGTGAAGGTCGACTGGAGCACGCGCTTGTGTTTGAGGTAGCGGACGCCGCGCGTGACCGCTGACCAGCCCGTTTCCTCCTCCTCCCCGGCCTCTCGGCGGGGCAGCTGGGGCCGGAGGGCAAACGCCGCGCCCAGCGCCACCACGTAGGTGGCGACGTCGACCCCGTAGGCCCAGGTCAGCCCCGCCCGGCCGACGATCAGGCCTCCGAGGGCGGGCCCGATGACCGCCGCGCCGTTCCACATGGCCTGGTTGAGCGCGGCGGCGGGCGGCACGAGCTCCGCACCGACCAGATTCGGCGTCATCGCGCTCCGAGTCGGCATGGCAATGGACATGAAGCCGGCGTTGAGGGCGGCCGCGCCATACAGAAGTACGAGCGGCGGGTCGTGCAGACGCGAA
>JBKPCL010000206.1:0-6015 GCA_046727335.1 Actinomycetota bacterium | reverse complement strand
TCCCGCATACCGCCGCTCGATCACGATCAGCCGCGTGAACGAGGCCAGTCGCATGAGAAACCGGGCCAGTCGCGGTTCCTCCCAGGCGACCTCCACGTGAGAGACAAAACCCGGCACGAGAACGAGGTCGATCGCGCCGTCGCCGATCACTTGGTACGCGATGCTGACCGAACCGCTCTTGGCGTACTTCGTCTCCGGCCGCACCCTGTGCTCCCGCCACCCACTCCCGAGAACACGTGGCAGCCGCCTCGCCGGACGAGTCGCCGCGCTCAGCGCGTGTCAGACGCAGAATCGCTCGTAGGGTCCGAGAAGGCTCAGTGGCTTCACATGGCCCGAGGTCTGCTTGCAGTCGGCAAGGTGGTGTTCCTTGAGCTCGTCCAGGAACGGCCCAGGCGCGACCGCTTGTCCCTCGAGCGGTTCGATGAGAAGGACCAGGTGCTTTCTGGCGATGGCCAAAAGCGTGAGGCGCTGTTGCGGCGTGAGATTGGAGGCAATCGTGCAAACCTCGTCCACGTTCGGAGTCAGGAGCACGCTGTCCATCACTTCACGCACCCAGACGCACCGACCGAGTGTGGGAAAGTCGGGAAGGTCATAGCGGTCGATGATTTCGTGGAATTCGTCGGCGTTATCAGCGACGAGGCTGCGCAGCAGCCGTTCTGCTGCTTCGTCGGTGCCGAGGTCGCTGAACATTGCGCCGAGAGCGCGAAGGCGCTGCGCAAAATCTCGGCGAAGGCGTTCGATGTCGGACTCGAGTTCGGCCATAACGGTCTCCTCCCGGTCGTGGCCCGACGATCCACGCGTACTCGCCAAGCTGCGACGGGCGAGTCGCCGGCCAGGCACTCTCGCGAGGGTACAAGTGTGTTTCACGCACGCCACTGACGCCCGAAGCGCGACCATGATCGCAGTGGGATGCAAACATGCGGCTTGGGGCCAAAGCGGAGCTGTATCGATTGTGGATATGAACTCGAGCGAGAGCAGACGGAGAAAGGAGCGAGCGCATGAGCAGCGACGATGACGTCACCGAGGATCGATGGATCGCGATCCGTACCGTCGCGACGCGGACCGAAGCAGAGCTCATTCGCGGCTTGCTCGAGTCGTCCGGGATCGCTGCGTGGGTCTCGACGGATGACGCTGGTGGGGTTTACCCGTTCCAGCTGTCGGATGGCGCTCGGGTGATGATCCGGGAGAGCGACCATGACGCGGCCGAGCGCGTGTTGGCCATCAACGAAGATGCACCCTGACATGTGAGTGCGTGATAGCGAGCTGGGGCGGCATCATGCATCGTCAAGGCCGAATGATCTGAGCTTCGGCGGCGTGACGAGCTCGCAACTCTGCATTCCAGTCACCGTTGCAGTAGATCGTCAGCTCCGCGACGCGGCCACCACGTACCTCGCACAAGAGGATCTTGCGGTCCGTCAGCTCCTCACCGTCTTCGTCATGCCGGCCGACGAACTCGGTGACGAAGCCACTCACCGTCGGGATGGTGCGCACGACAGTGGTCTCGGCGCCGTCGGGCGAATAGCTCTTGAGCCAAATGGCGACGGTGTCGCGACCTTGCAACTGGAAGCGCCACAGCGGCGGGTGGCCATCGAGGAAGACGTCCTCGGTGAGAACGTTGCCGACATCCGCGGTGCGAAAGACATCGGCGAGGCGTTCGCTCAGTTCCTGTGCGGTCGCGTCGTCGAGGACGGGCGATTCGAGTCGGCTCATGTCGTGCTCCTTCCGCTGGCTTGCGCCGCGACGGTACGCAGCGAGTAGATGTCCACGCATCGGGAGAAGCACGGAATCGTACGCACCCGTCTCAGTAGAAATGTTGAGTCGCCGTCACACGAAGATCGTCGGTTCGCCCGATGTGTACGCCCTGTCGGCTTCGTATGGTCCTCCAAAACACAGCACCGATTTCGGGAGGAACGATGAGCACCGAGCACGCCAACGTCGAGACGGTGAACCGGATGACTGCAGCGATCTTCAACCAAGACCATGACACCCTCGCCAAGCTGTTTACCTCCGACTTCGTGTTCCATCTCCGCGGCCCCCACCCCATGACTGGCGACCATGCCGGTCTCGGTGGGCTGCTCGGAGTCGTCGGCGCGTTCTTCGAGGCCACCAACGGCGACATCAAGCTCGACCAACAGTTCTGCGTCGGGACCGAGGGGTGGGCCGCGGAGTGGGAACACGCCACGCTCGGCCGCAAGGGCAACACCCTCGAGTCGCGCAACGCATTCGTCTACCGGTTCGACGGCGATCGGATTGCCGAGATGTGGATGTTCGTCGGCGCCCTCCGCGAGGATGCCGAGCCATTCTTCGCGTGATTGCCGCTCGACGCTGAGCAAAACTGGCTGACGTGGTCCAAGCAGTTGAGGACGCGCGAGCGGCCTGCGACAGCTACAGGTGGGGCGACGCCTTCCGACTCTTGTGTGGCGTCGCGGTCGACACGCTCGACATCGATGACCTGGACCGCCTCGCCACCGCGGCATACCTGACCGGCCACGACGAAGAGGGCTTCACGTATTGGATACGAGCGCACCGGTTGTGTGTCGAGCAGGGAGCGGTGCACCGAGGGGCGTACTTCGGAACGCGACTCGCTCAGGGACTCGGTTTCAAGGGTGATCTCGGCCGGTGCCGAGGGTGGGTGGATCGCACCGGGCGCCTCCTCGACGATACAGGCATCGACTGCGTCGAGCAGGGCTACCTGGAATACGGGCTCGCGATGATGCGGCTCTTCGAAGCGGGCGACGTCGCCGGAGCGCGCGCCCACTTCGTCCAGGCCGGCAAGATCGGCGGTCGCTTCGTACATCGCGAGCTCGTCACCCTGGCGCGAATCGGCGAGGGCCGCATGCTGATCTACCTCGGCGAGATCGTGGACGGGATGGCACTTCTCGACGAGGCCATGGTGTCGATCGAAGCTCGGGAGTTGTCACCGATCGCGACGGGCGACGCGTATTGCACGGTGATCGACGCGTGCTCCGAGCTGCTCGATCTGGGTCGGTGTCGGTCGTACACCGAATCGTTTGCGCGTTGGTGCGACACCCAACAGGAGCTCGTGTTGTACCGCGGCCACTGCTTCCTTCACCGCGCAGAGATGCTCGGATTCGTCGGGGCCTGGTCGGAGGCGTTGCTCGAGGCGCGACACGCCTGCGACCGGCTGGCGGCTCCGGTCAATGCCGCTGCCCTCGGCGGCGCCAGTGTGATCGAGGGAGACCTTCTTCGCCTCACGGGTGATTTCGACGGTGCCGAGGCGTCGTACCAGCGGGCAAGCGAGTTCGGACGCGACCCGCAGCCCGGGCTCGCGTTGTTGCGGCTCGCCCAGGGCCGTATCGACATCGCTGACGCGATGGTCCGTCGCGTCCTCGGTGAAACCGAGGACCTGCTGTCGCGCGCACGCATACTCGGCCCGTACGTCGAGATCGTGCTCGCGGTTGGTGAAACGGCTCCCGCCCGCGCCGCGGCCGACGAGCTTCGTGGGATCGCCGTGGAACTCGGAACGGCTCTCCTCCGCGCGCATGCAGCGCGGGCTCAGGGCTCCGTACTCCTGAGCGAGGGCGCGATCAACGCGGCGCTCGTCGAACTGCGGAGGGCGTTCAACGAATATCAGGCGCTCGATGTTCGGTATGACGCGGCGCGCACCCGGCTTCTCGTCGGGGAAGCGTGTGCGACGCTCGGCGATCGGGAAACCGCGGAGATGGAGTCGACTGCGGCGCGTTCTGCGCTTCTGTCCCTCGGCGCGCCCGCCGCCGCGAGCACGATCATCGAGCGTGCGCAGTCACCGCGCGAGGGCCTCACCCAACGAGAATGCGAGGTGCTCGTTCTGCTCGCGCGCGGCAACACGAACCGCACGATCGCCCATGAACTCTTCATCAGCGAGAAGACCGTGGCCAGTCACGTGAGCCACATCTTCACGAAACTCGGGGTCACTTCGCGATCAGCTGCCACCGCGTATGCCTACGACCACGATCTCGTCTGATCGGTTCAGGTCAGTTGTTGAGCGAGGGTGGTCGCGAGCCACTGTTGGTAACGCTCCGGCGTCCACCCTCGGTCGCCAACGAGCAGGCGATAGACCTCGGGGGACATCAGCGCGTGGATCACGTCGGCTGCGTCGCGTTCTCGCAGTCCCGGCTTGAGTACACCGGCGCGAGCAATCGAGCGTGCGATCCGGCTTTGACCTCGATCGCGCTGTAGTCGGAGCTCGCTGAGAAGTTCCGCTGCCGCGGGATCGGACCCAGCGGCGCTCACGAGCACGCGGTAGACGTCGTTGGTCCTCTGGTTGATCGCCGACGTGATACTGGCGAAGCCGGCCAGGAGCTTGCGCGGGTCCCGTTCGGTGAACAGCGACGCGACGTCTGGCCGTTCCTGTACCGGCCGCGGCCGATCGTCACCGGCGATCGACGTGTCGAGCAGGGCCTTGAGGATCCCGAGCTTCGACGAGAACAGCCGGTACACGGTTGCAGATGGCACGTCGGAGTGCTCGCTGATTGCCTCGATCGTCGTCGCCGCGTAACCGCGTTCGACGAACAACGTCCGTGCCGCGTCGACGACTGCTCGTCGGGCGAGCCGCGTGCGGGCCTGACCACGCCCGGCCTTGCTTGGTGAGTCGCGCTTGACGGGATCGGTCACGCAACGATAGTATCACTCTTGATTTGAGAGTACCACCTTCAGTCGGGTGGTCAGCGGCGAGTCAAGGAGCCGTCCATGAGCGCGTCATCTGTTCAGGGAATCAAGACGGTGTTGCATCCAGTGTCCGACGTCGAGAAGGCGAAGGTGGTCTATACGGCGCTGCTCGGCGTCGCGCCACAAACCGACTCGGCGTACTACGTGGGTTACGACGTCGCCGGCCAGCACATCGGACTGCTTCCCGGCGGTGGTCCGCAGGGGCTGACGTCGCCGGTCGCGTACTGGCACGTCGATGACATCGAAGCGAAGCTCGCCGACCTGACTGCGGCTGGTGCCACGGTCAAAGACCCGCCGAGCGAGGTAGGCGGCGGCCGTGTGGTTGCGTCGGTCATCGACCCCGACGGCAACATCCTCGGCCTCATTCAGGACCAGGCGTAGCTACTCGCGATGGCCAGCGCGAACACCACAAACAAGCACGCGAAGAAGGCAGAGACCTCATGAAAACGATGACATGTAAGCAATTGGGTGGGCCCTGTGACTATCGGCTGCAGGGAGACACGGCCGACGCGGTCATCAAGGCACAAGATCGTCATCTCAGAGATATGGTCGACGGCGGTGATGACACGCACGCGACTGCCCTCAAGGCGATGAAGGGCAGGTGGAAGCACCCCATCTCGGGGATGGGCTGGTACCGGGCTGCCAAGCGCGACTTCGCCGACCTCCCCGAAGACTGATCCGTTCGACGCGCCCTGAATGGGGCGGCACTCACCGCTGCGATTCGCTGTCGATTCGGCGATGCGCCGTGCGTCGTAGGGATAGTGGACAGCTCGACGCGCAAGGAGGTCCCTCATGAAGGCCGTTCGCATCCAGAAGCCGGAGGGGCTCGAAGGCATCGAGGGTCTGTACTACGGGGACGCCCCAGATCCTCAGCCCGCGATCGGCGACGCGCTCGTGCAGGTGCGCGCCGCCAGCTTCACCCCGACCGAGTTGATGTGGCCGCTCGAGACCGATCGAGCCGGACACGACCGCGGGCCACGGATCCCAGCCCATGAGGGGTCGGGTGTCGTGGTCGCGCTGGGCTATGGCACCGCCGGCGTGTCGGTGGGTGACGAGGTCTACGGCCTCATCGACGGGTACCGCGATGGCTGGGCCGCCGAGTACGTGGCGATCGAAGCTCGCAGCTTGGCACCGAAGCCTAAGACTGTCGATTTCATCGAAGCCGCTGCGATCCCGCAGGCCGCGCTCACGTCGTGGCAGGCGCTGTTCGACCACGGCCATCTCGAGTCCGGACAGACAGTGGTGATCCACGGCGCGGGCGGCGGGGTTGGGTCGATGGCCGTGCAGCTCGCCCACTGGGCCGGCGCCCACGTCATCGGTACGGGTCGAAGCGGCGCTCGGCAGCGC
>JBKPCL010000205.1:0-4844 GCA_046727335.1 Actinomycetota bacterium | reverse complement strand
AGCAAGCGTCGCGAGGCGGGTATCCCGCCGAGCAGCGAGCGGGGCCCGAGCGGCCCGGCGCCGTCAGGCGCCGAGAGCGGAAAATGGTGCGGGCGCGTCAGCCGTTGGTGCGATCGATCTTGATGCCGCCGATACCGGTGCCCGTTTGCTGCGCGGTGCGAACCGCTTCGAGCGTCAATCGCTGCACCGTCCGTTGGTGCACGTAGTTCAGGACGCGGTCGACGGCGGGGATCATCCGCTGCGAGTTCGACGTCAGACGGCGCTGGATGGCGACGAGTTCGTCCTCGTCCCAGTCGCGGTCCATACCGGCGAGCATGTTGTGCACGTCCTTTTGCAAGGCGCGGAAGTGGCGGACGTAGATCTCGCCGAGCCCGACGATGATCGCCGGCGTCATGCCGATCTCCTGCAGCTCGGCGACGGCGCGCAACATCCCGAGATCGGACTCGTCGTAGGCCTCGCGCCCGAGCTCGGCAGGGTCGGCCAGCAGGCCGACTTCTTGCAGGCCGCGTACGAGGTCGAGGGCGACGCCGGCCCGCTCCACGAGGTCGTCGAGCGAGTAGGTCCGGCCCTCGGTGGCGAACAAGCCCTCGAGACCGGGCCGATCGACGTTCAGGATCGCCCGGATCGCCGCCAGAGAGAACCGCTGCTCCTGTAGGGCACGGATCCGTTCGAGCCGGTCGAGGTGCTGACTGCCGTAGAGCTTGTGCCGGCCACTCCGCTCCGGCGGGTCCAGCAGCCCTTCCCGGCCGTAGTACCGGATCGTGTCGACCGTGACGCCGGCCCGG
Organism: Actinomycetota bacterium; assembly: GCA_046727335.1. Classification (GTDB taxonomy): domain Bacteria; phylum Actinomycetota; class Acidimicrobiia; order IMCC26256; family PALSA-610; genus JBKPCL01. The sequence continues at coordinate 4,059 of JBKPCL010000205.1, read as the reverse complement.
TGGGCCAGCTCGTCGATTCGCCAGCGGGCGTCGTCCATCCGGATCCCTGCGCTCGGCCTTGACAGCACTGACACTAAGAGTAGATACTTACAGTGTTCTGAGTCACGAAGTAGCTGCTCACGAGAAATTACTTGCTGAGCGGAAGCTTCGAGCGTTCTCGGCCGTTGGTCAAGAACACCACGATGTTGCAGTTGCCGGAGGTCATCATGCGTTCGCTCGCCACCCGTCACGGCGCCACCCACACCGACGCCAGGCAGGAAGCACTGGCGTGGCTCGCGGCCCAGCTGCGCTGGGAGCGCACCCTCGACCAGCTCCGCGGCGGTGAGGACGAGACGTCGGTCCCGCAGGCCGCCTGACCCAACCCAAGAGAACTGCGGAGGGCTTTCCGCCCGGTCCCGCGCCGTCGGCCCCGGCATCCCCCAGCCGGGGCCGACTCGCGTCCGGCCTACGGTCGCCGGCATGGCCCGCGCAACCCCGGCAACTCGGTTCCTGGAGCGGAGCGGCACGGGATTCACGTTGCACGAGTACGCGCACGATCCGGCTCGGGACGACTACGGGATCGAAGCGGTGGTCGAGTTGGGGATCGATCCGCAACGGGTCTTCAAGACGCTCGTCGTCGCGTGCGACGACGGCCACCACGTCGTGGCGGTTGTTCCCGCGGAACGGCGGCTCGACCTCAAGGCGGTGGCTCCGCTCGTCGGTGCCAAGCACGCGAAACTGGCGACCGCTGACGACGCGCGTCGCCTCACCGGTTATGTCCTCGGCGGCATCTCGCCGCTCGGTCAGAAACGGGCCCTGCTCACCGTCGTCGACGAGTCCGCGCTCGCGTTCGACTCGGTGTTCGTGAGTGCCGGGAGCCGCGGTCTCGAGCTCGAGCTGAGTCCAGCCGATCTCGTGCGCCTCACCGACGCCAAGGTCGCGCGCATTGCGCGCGCCTAACGTTCCGGCATGGCGATCAATGGGGTGCACGCGCTGTTGTACACGTCGAAGCCCGAGGAGCTGCGCGCGGTGTTGCGCGATGTCTTCGGCTGGAAGCACGTCGACGCCCACGACGGCTGGTTGATCTTCGCGTTGCCGCCCGCCGAGCTCGCCGTGCATCCCGCCGACGCGCCCGCGCACGAGCTCTGGCTCATGTGCGACGACCTCGGCGCGACGATGGGAGAGCTGCGGGCGAAGGGCATCGAGGTGCGCGGGACGCCGACCGAAGGCGGCTTCGGATCGTTCGTGACGATCGTGCTGCCGGGTGACGTCGAGGTCGGTCTCTACGAGCCGCGGCACAAGACCGCGATCTGAACACCAAGCGGCTCAGCCTCAGGGGCGGACCCAGCGGGGGAGCGCGACGTCGTCGATCTGGTGGAAGACGACGGTCACCGGCTCACCGATCGTGATCGTCGCCGGGTCGATCTCGTTGATCTCGCCGTCGGCACCCGCGACGAGATTGCCGCAGTAACGAATCGTCGGGTCCTCTTCCAGCTCGACGACGATCGAGTTGTACGGCGCCACCGCGGCGAACGCGGGCAGCAGCGGTGGGTGCGCCACGATGAACGACCAGACGCGGCCGCGCCCCGAGGTGCGTTCCCATGTGACGTCGGTCGACCGGCAGTACGGACACATCGGCCGCGGCGGCATGCGCCACTTGCCGCACGCCGCGCAGGCCTGCACGAGCAGTTCCCCGCGCGCGCAGCCGTTCCAGAACTCCGCGCTGGTCGGTTCGTCGAGGTCGGGGAGGAGCCAGCCGGTTTCCACGGTCACGCATCCCTCGTGAGCAGCAACGCGGACGTCGGGACGCCCTCGCCGCTCGTGACCAGAGAGACGTCGGCGTCCACGACCTGCGCGGTCGACGTGCCCCGTATCTGGCGAACGCCTTCGAGCACGAGATTGAACCCGTGCACGTACGCCTCCGACATGCCGCCGCCCGATGTGTTGACGGGCAGCCGCCCGTTCGGCCATTCGATGTTGCCGTCATCGGTGAACGGGCCGCCTTCGCCGCGCTTGCAGAAGCCGTAGCCCTCGAGCGACAAGATGATGAGTGGGCTGAACGCGTCGTAGAGCTGCGCGACCTTGACGTCGGCGGGCGTGACGTCGGCGAGCTCCCACATCCGCCGCGCCGCGGTCCAGGCCGGGCCGCGCAGGGGGTCATCGGTGAAGTAGTTCGTCATCGTCTGGTGCTGCGGCGGCAACCCCTGCGCGAACGAATGGATGTACGCCGGGCGTTGCCGCAGGTCTTTGGCCCGCTCGGCCGACGCGATCACGACGGCGAGGGCGCCGTCGGTCTCGAGACAGTTGTCGAACAGACAGAGGGGCTCGGAGATCCACCGCGCGTTCATGTAGTCGTCGCGCGTGAGCGGCTTGTGACCCATGGTCGACGCCGGATTGCGGCTCGCGTGCGAACGAAACGCGAGCGCGATGTTCGCAAGGTGGTCGCGCGTCGCGCCGTACTCGTGCATGTAACGACGGGTGAGCATCGCGATCTCGTCGACGGGCCTGATCACGCCGAACGGACGGGTCCACTGCCAGTTGTCGGCGATGCGCGCCTGCGCCTGCGACCAGGGCCGACTTCCTTTGTCGGCGCGCTTGCGTGCCCGCCATGCGACCGCGACGTTGCACTGGCCGGTCGCGATCGCCATCGCGGCCTGTCCAACCACACCACATCCCGCGCCGCCGCCGAACCCGACCTGCGAGAAGAACGTGATGTCGCCGAGGCCGACGCTGCGGGCGACGTCTACCTCGCGGTTCGGCTCCATCGTGAACGACGCGAGCCCGTCGACCTCCGAAGGGTGGATCCCCGCATCGTCGAGCGCCATCGAGATCGCCTGGCACGCGAGCGACAGCTCGGTATCGGGAAGTCCCTTGCCGAACGCGGTCTGCCCAATTCCGGTTATGGCCGTCTTGTTCTTGATCGTCGGAGTCATGGCGACGGCGCTCACCAGCCCTTCCACTCGGGCGGTCGGCGCTCGCGGAACGAGGCGACACCCTCGGCGGAGTCCTGGGTGAGCGTGTTGAGCTCGACCAGCATCGCTTCCTCGTCGAGCAGATTGCGACGCGACAGTTCGGACGCGTCGTGCAGCAGTCTCTTCGACCAACCGATGGCCTTGGTCGGGCCGCTCGCGAGCCGTTCGGCCCACTCCTTGGCCGTCGCCTGGAGCTCGGTCGCGGGCACGACCTTGTTCACGATGCCGAGGCGTTCGGCGTCGGCGGCGGAGAGGTCGTCACCGAAGAAGATCAGCTCCTTCGCCTTGTGCATGCCGACGATGCGTGGCAGCAGGTACGCAACGCCGCCGTCGGGAATGAGACCGCGCCGCACGAACACCTGAATGAGCCTGGCGGTGTCGGCCGCGATCACCAGATCGGCGGCGAGGGTGAGCATCGAGCCACCACCTGCCGCGGTGCCGTTGAGCGCGACGATCACCGGCTTCTCGCAGTCCTGGACCGCCTGCATGAGCGTTTGGAAACCGCGGCGCATCATCTCGACGGCACTCCCGATGACCCGGTCAGGCGCGCCCTCGGGCTTCTCCTTCGCCGGCTGCGGCACCGAGAGGTCGGCACCGGTGCAGAAATGGCGCTCGCCGGCGGCGGTGAGCACGATCGCGCGCACCTCGAGATTCACCTGCGCGTCGCGGAAGTGCTCGATCAGCCGGTCACGCACATACCAGGGAATCGCGTTGCCCTTGTCGGCGCGATTGATCGTGAGCCACAACACGCCGTTTTCGAGCCGCGAGAGCAGCTCTTCGTCGACGTTCGTCGGACTCATCGCTTCACCACCAATGCATCGAGAGCCAAGGCGCCGCGCGTGCGCACGACGAGCGGGTTCATGTCGATTTCTTGCACCTCGTCGGCGAGATCGACCGCGAGACGCTGCACCTTCACGATGACGTCGACGAGCGCATCGACGTCGGCGGGCTTGGAACCGCGTATTCCTTCCAGGATCGGGAAGGCGCGCAGCTCGCGGAGCGCGCGGTGCACTTCGGCGTCGTCGAACGGCGGCACGCGGAACGTCACGTCCTTGAACAGCTCGACGAGGATGCCGCCGAGCCCGAACGTCACGACCGGCCCGAAGAG
>JBKPCL010000204.1:0-8017 GCA_046727335.1 Actinomycetota bacterium | reverse complement strand
CCTTCGAGGGGCTCGTGCGCTCCGACTCCGACGCCGTCGTCCGTCAGCGATGCGAAGACGCGCTCGACGAGCTCGACGCGGCGGCGATCTGCACGTTGCACGCCTTCGCGCAGCGCATCCTCACCGATCTGCCGATCGAGGCCGGCCTGCCGCCGCGCGTGCAGGTGCAGGACGAGATCGCGTCACTCGTTGCCTTCGACGAGCGCTGGCGGTTGTTCCGCGACGAACTCCTCGAAGATCCCGCGATGGAGACGAGCATTCTCGTCCTGTTGGCGGCGGGCAGCCGCCTGCAGCACCTTCGCGTCGTGGCGGAGGTGTTCGACGACAACTGGGACCTGCTCGACCGCGTCGGCGCATCGCCCGAGCTCGCGCCGCTCGAAGTCGAACCGTGGCTCGGCGCGCTCGAAGCTGTGTGTGATCGAGCGGCGGAGTGCCGTTTCGGCGACGACAAGCTCGCCGAGCGACTCGGCGAGCTTCGAGAGTACGCGGCGCGGGTGCGCGAGGCCTTCGACGACGTCGAACGCGTCCGGTTGTTGCATGCCGACAAGCCGTCGTTCCGAGTCTCGCAGTGCGGCCGCAAAGACAATTGGCCGGACATCAACAGCATCCGCGACGAAGTCGTCCGGCTCGGTGAACAGCGCACCGCAATCGTCGGCCGTGTGCTCGACACCGCAATCCGCCGGCTCGCCGCGGCGATCGCGCGACACACCGCCGACATGGTCGCCGAACGGCGGGCGGCGGGGGAACTCGAGTTCCACGACCTGCTGGTGCTCACGCGCTCGCTGCTGCGCGACCCTCACCACGGCGCCCGCGCGCGCGAGCGTCTCCGTGATCGCTATCAGCGAATCTTGATCGACGAGTTCCAGGACACCGATCCGATTCAGGTCGAGATCGCAGCGCTGTTGGGTTCCGCCGACCCGTCCGCGGGCGAGCGGCCGTGGACCGACATCGAGGTCGAGCCCGGGCGCCTGTTCTTCGTCGGCGACCCGAAGCAGTCGATCTATCGGTTCCGCCGGGCCGACATCGCGACGTTCCTCACCGCGGCGGACACGTTCGGCGGATCGGCTCCGGTCACGTTGACGTGCAACTTCCGGGCGGCGCCGGCGGTCCTGAGTTGGGTGAATCACGTGTTCGACGAGCTCATCCAGCCGTTCCCCGGCTCGCAGCCCGAATACCGGGCGCTGGAACCTGCGCGCGCCGATGACGGCACCGATCCCGCCGTCACGTTGCTCGGTGTCGAGCCGCACGTCGACACCCCGAACGCCGAGACGCTGCGCGAGCGGGAGGCATTCGACGTCGCCCAGGCGATTCGGGTCGCGGTCGCGCAACGGTGGCAGGTCTGGGATCGGCGAACGCGCGAGTGGCACGACGCCCGGCTGGGCGACATCTGCGTGCTCCTGCCCGCCCGGACGTCGTTGCCGTACCTCGAGCGCGCACTCAATGACGCCGGGATCCCGTATCGCGCCGAGACCAGTTCGTTGGTGTACGCGACTCGCGAGATTCGCGACCTCCTCGCGGCACTGCGTGCGATCGACGACCCGAGCGACCAGCTTTCGCTCGTGTGTGCGCTGCGGTCGTCACTGTTCGGCTGCGGTGACGACGACTTGTACACGTATCACGTCGAACATGACGGTCAGTGGGATTTGTTGCGCGACATTCCCGCGTCGGTGCCGGAGTCGCATCCCGTCGCGATCGCGATGCGGTACGTGCGCGCCTTGCACGACGAGCGGATGTGGCAGACGCCGAGTCAGCTGCTCGAACGCCTCGTCCGTGATCGTGCAGTGCTCGAAGCGGGTGCGCTCGAGGGTCGCTTCCGCGACGTTGCCCGACGGGTGCGGTTCCTCGTCGATCAGGCCCGCGCATTCGAAGAGGCGGCCGGAGGAAGGCTTCGCGACTATCTGGCCTGGGCCGAGCTCCAAGGCGCAGAAGGTGCGCGCGTCGTCGAAACCGTGCTGCCCGAGACTGACGACGACGCCGTACGGATCATGACCGTGCACGGTGCCAAGGGGCTGGAGTTCCCAATCGTCGCGTGCTCGGGCATGACGACACAGGCGCAGAACCGTCGCGGGGGAGTGCAAGTGCTGTTTCCGCCATCGGGCGGTTACGACATCCGGTTGGCGCGCGACGTGCAGACCGAGCAGTTCGAGCTGCATCGGCCGATCGACGAGCAGATGAGCTTCCACGAGAAGCTGCGCTTGCTGTACGTCGCCGCGACTCGTGCGCGTGATCACTTGATCGTTTCGGTGCACAGGGCGGAGCGTGCTCGCAAGGACGATCCGTCGACGTGGACGCATGCCGAGCTCGTCTGGGGCGCGGCCCAGAGCGCGTCGTGGGAAGCGTTCGAGCCGCCGGCGCGCGTCGCTCTGGTTCCGCCAGTCGCCGGCGACGAGCCGCCGGCCGTACGCCTCGACCCGGATCTGTGGGAAGTGGAGCGCACGCAGGCCTTCGCGCACGGCCGCCGGCGGGCGTCGATCGCGGCGACGACGCTCGCGCATCGCGACACGCTGCCGGGTGCGCCTATCGATCCCGGGCTCGCGAAGGACGGCCGCGACCTCGAGCTGCCGCCCTGGAACAAGGGCCGCTACGGGACTGCGATCGGTCGCGCGGTGCACGGCGTATTGCAGGTGGTCGACCTCGCGTCGGGAGATGGGCTCGACGCCGCCGTCGCCGCCCAAGCGTCGGCCGAAGGTGTGCTGGGTCACGAATCGGTAATTGGCGCGCTTGCTCGCGCTGCGCTTGCGAGCACGCACGTCGTTCGGGCGTCGACGCGGCCGCGCTGGCGCGAGCTCTACGTCGCGGTACCGATCGACGGCATCACGCTCGAGGGCTACGTCGACCTGCTGTACCGCGACGACGACGGCCTCGTCGTCGTGGACTACAAGACCGACAGGGTGCGCGACGTCGCGACGCTGGACGAACGGCTCATCCACTACCGCGTCCAAGCGGCCGCCTACGCCGTCGCCGTCGAAGAGGCCACGGGTGAGCGCGTGGTGCGTTGCGTGCTCTGCTTCCTCGATCCCGAGGGCGCTCGCGACGTCGTGGTGGAGGGCGAGGCGCTCGGGGCCGCGGTGGCCGAAGTGCGCGCGCGCGTCCGTGAGGAGCAGGTGCAGCCGTCGCCGTTACCGCCGGCAGTGCTCGCTGACGCCTAGCCTGGTGTCTCCCGTGAGAGGTTTCCGATTCGTCGCGCTGTTCGTGAGCACCGTCCTCGTCGGGGGCGCGGCGCTCGGCGCGTCAATTGCGCTCCTCGTTCCGGCGGCGCACGGCTACACGAAGGCCGTCACGCCGCTCGGGCGCCTCAACGTCAAGCTGAATCAGCCTGCGGTGAGGTCGGAGGTGTTCGACCGGTACGGCCACGTGATGACCACGCTGTTCGACCAGGATCGGGCGCCGGTCAAGTTGAAGGACGTCCCAAAGGATCTCGTCGACGCGGTCATCGCGATCGAAGACCGGAAGTTCTATGAGCATCACGGCGTCGACTACGCGGGCAGCGTGCGTGCGCTGTTCAAGAACGTCGACGTGGGAGGCATCGCCCAGGGTGGCTCCACGATCACGCAGCAGCTCGTCAAGAACACGATGGAGACCAATCGCAAGCGGGATCTGAAGACCAAGATCCGCGAGGCCGCGCTCGCGGTTCGGCTCGAACACGAGATGTCCAAGCAGGAGATCCTCGAGCGCTATCTGAACATCGTGTACTTCGGTAACGGCGCGTACGGCGTGCAGGCCGCGGCGGAGCGCTACTTCAACAAGCCGCTGCAGTCGTTGTCGATTCCCGAGGCGGCGTTGCTCGCGGGTTTGATCCAAGCTCCCGAAACGCTCAATCCCATCACGCATCCGGACCGAGCGGCGCGCCGGCGCGCTGAGGTCCTCCAGGCGTTGGTCGAGACGCACAAGATCACCTCCGACCAGGCGCGGCTCAGCCGAGCAGCTCCGCTGCCGACGAAGATCAGCAATCCGCTGCTCGCGAAGCGCGACTACTACATGGACGAAGTCGTCCGCCGGTTGCTGACCAACGGCGAGTTCACCCAAGCGCTCGGGCCGACCGCGACCGCGCGGTTCAACTCGGTCTTCCGCGGCGGGCTCAGGATCTACACGAACTATGACCCGGTGCTGCAGTACACCGCCGCGTCGGCGGTCGCCAACATCATTCCGCAGCAGGCGACGTTCACGGCCGCGGTCGTGCTGATCGACAACAGCGACGGCGGAGTGCGGGCCATCGTCGCGGGCCGCAACTTTGCTCAGGAGCAGTACAACCTCGCGACCCAAGGCTCCCGTCAGCCCGGCTCGTCGTTCAAGGCGTTCACGCTCGCCACCGCGCTGAGCTCGGGGTACTCGCCGTTCGACTCGGTGAGTGGTTCGCCGATCTATCTGCCGCGGGTCGATCCGGCATGGACCCCGTTGCACGGTGACTGCCACGGAGGCACGCCGTCGCTCACCCGGGCGATCGCCATCTCGGACAACTGCGCCTGGGTGCGCACCGAGCTCTCGCTCGGGCCCGGGCACAACGGCGCCGACGGCGTCCAGCGGGTGATCGACACCGCGAAGCGGATGGGGATCGACACCTCGAGGATGGCGCCCGTCGTGTCTACGACGCTCGGTACCCAAGGCGTCTCGCCACTCGACATGGCCGAGGCGTACTCGGTGTTCCCGAACGACGGCGTGCTCCGGCCGGCGCGGTTCGTCAGCAAGATCGTCGGTCCCGACGGCAAGGTCCTGTACCAAGCCAAGACGCAAGGCACACGAGTGCTCACGGAGAACGTTGCCCGCACCGAGACCGAGATGCTGACGCACGTGATCACCGAAGGGACGGCCCGGCGGACGGCGCCCATTGGCCGGCCCGCCGCCGGCAAGACCGGCACCACCGACCGCAACCAGGACGCGTGGTTCATCGGGTACACGCCGCAATTCACGGCGTCCGTCTGGATGGGCGACCCCAACGCCGAGACACCCATGCGCAACGTCGGCGGGATCAGCGTGTTCGGCGCGACCTATCCAGCGCGGATCTGGGCGGAGGTGATGCGGAGCGCGACCGCGAATCTTCCCCCGCTCGACTTTGCGGCGCCTGATCGCTCGCAGTGGCCGACGCCGCAGTTCATCGACCAGTACGGTCGGCGGTTCTCGACCCGGTACGCGGAGCCGGCGCCGGTGACCGCGCCGCCGCCAACCGCGGCCGCGCCGACGACGGCGCCCGCGACGAATGCGACGACGGGCCGCAAGCGCGGACCATCGACATCCGTGTCGACGCCGCCGACGAGCCTGCCGGTGACGCCGACGACCAAGCCCCATGGACATAGCAAGCCTTGAGGCGCTCCTGCTGGTGCAGGAGCAGGACACCGCGCTCGATCGACTGCGGCATCGACGAGCGAGCCTGCCGGAGCGAGCGCAGCTCGAGACCCGTGCCGGCGAGCTGCAAGCCCGATCGCTCGACGCTGATCGCGTCCGCGAGGAGCGGGACCACGTGCTCGCGCAAGAACGCAGAATGGACGACCAGGCGCGAGCCATTGGCGAGCACGCTGACGATGTCGACCGGCGGCTGTACTCCGGGACGGTGAGCTCCCCGCGCGAGTTGCAAGCCATGCAAGCCGACGTCGAGATGCTGCGCCGTCAGCGCAGTGACCTCGAAGACCGCGAGCTCGAGATCATGGAGCAGCGCGAGGCGCTCGAGGCGCAACTCGGCGCGCTGGAGGCCGAGATCGGGACGGCACGGGCCGATGTCGAGCGGTTGCAGACCTCGATCGTCACCGCGGAACGGGAGATCGACGACGAGATCGCGGAGGAATCGCGCCTCCGGGCCGAACATGCCGCCGCGGTGCCCGAGCAACTGCTCGCCGACTACGAACGGCGACGGGCGCAGAATCGCGGCGCCGGCGCGGCCCGGCTCGTCGCCACGACCTGCCAGGCGTGTCACCTGTCGATTCCCTCGACCGAGGCCGAGCGGATTCGGCGCGCCGGCGGCACCGTGGTCGCGTATTGCGACAACTGCGGCGCGATCCTCGTGCCGTGACGCAAGCGTCGTTGTTCGGTGAGGACGGTGAGATCGGTGAGATCTCGGAGATTCTCATCTTCTGCGATGGCGGGGCTCGCGGGAATCCGGGTCCGGCCGCGATCGGCGCAGTCGTATACGACGCAACCACGACACCTCCTCGTCGGCTCGCGACGGTCAGCGAGCGCATCGGCGTCACGACCAACAACGTCGCTGAATACCGGGCACTCATCGCCGGTCTCGAGGTCGCGGCGCCGTTCCACGCTCGCCACGTTCGAATCCGAGCCGATTCGAAGCTGGTCGTCGAGCAGCTTCGCGGCGCGTGGCGCGTGCGACAGCCTCATCTGCGACCCTTGTACGAGGAGGCGCGGCGTCTCCTTGCGGGCTACGCGCGCGTCGAGCTCGCGCACGTGCCGCGCGAGCAGAACATCGATGCCGACGCGCTCGTGAACGCGGCCCTGGACGCGCCCTGATGCTGTTCTGGCTGACCTGCGGCGCGATCTTCGGGGTCTGGAACGTCTTCCAGAGCTCGGGCCTCGACTTCCGGCTCGTCGCGCTCGGTTCGCTGCTTCCACTCGTGCTCGACGCGCCGTTCGGCGCGCAGGCCTATGCGCACACCTTGTTGTCGGCCGTCGTCGTGCTGGTCGTCGCCATGGCAGTCACCGCCGGACGGGGACACCGGTTGCGCCGGCGACGGGCGCTGAGTCTCGCCATCGGCTGGTTCGCGGGCCTGGTCCTGAGCGCGGCGTGGGCACACAAGGAGGTGTTCTGGTGGCCGGCGTTCGGCGCGGGCCGCCCTGACGCGCCGTTGCTGCCGCCCTGGCCGGTTGTGATCGTCGAGGAACTCCTCGGTCTCGCCGCGGCCTGGTGGGCCTGGACCCGATTTGGCTTGGCCGACGAGGCGCGACGGCGCGCCTTTGTGCGCACCGGCCGGCTCGCTGTCGTCGTGGGGGAGTCGTGATCGCGTTCGTGCGCCACGGCGAGACGATCGTGAATCGCGAGGGTCGGCTGCAGGGCCGCAGCGATGCGCCGCTCAGCGAGATCGGCGCGGCACAGGCCGCGGCGCTGGGGGCGGGACTGGCGTCGTCGCCCGTGACGCGCGTGCTGTCGAGTCCGCTCCAGCGCGCACGCGCGACTGCGGAAGCCATCGCGGGGCCGCACGGAGTGGAGGTCGAGTCCGAGGAGCGGTTGATCGAGATCGACTACGGCGAGTGGGACGATCGACCGCTGCGCGACGTGCCCGCCGACGCATGGACAGAGTGGCGATCGGACTCCAACTTCGCCCCGCCCGGCGGCGAACGCCTCACCGACGTGAGCGCGCGAGTCCAGTCGTTCATCGGCGAGATGGCGACCGATGATCTCGTCGTCGCCGTGAGCCACGTGTCACCGATCAAGGCAGCGGTGTGCATTGCGCTCGACGTCGGCGTGCACGCGACATGGAACATGCATCTCGAGCTCGCGTCGCTGACTCGGATCGATTTTCGTCCGGGTGGCGTTCCGTTCCTTCAGACGTACAACGAGACCGCGTACGGCTGACCTGCCGCCCGGCGAGGTCAGCTCTCGACCGTGACGGGGATGCTGGCGCGGCGTGCTGGTCGTGCGTGCGCACCCGTGGCGTCGACGACGAAGCGCCCCTCGCCCGGTCCGTCGGCGACGGGCATTCCGAGCGCTTCCAGGAGCGCGTGGTCCTCCTCAGGTGCGCGGCCGATCGTCGTCAGATAGTTGCCGACGATCAAGGCGTTGGCGCCGGCCACCAGTCCCATGCCTTGCAGCTCTCCCAGGACACGCTCCCGTCCGCCCGCGAGACGTAGCCACGCCGACGGCAGGATCAGCCGGAAGAGCGCGATCGCTTGCAGCGCCTCGCGCGGCGACAGCGTCGGCTTGTCGGCGAGCGGCGTGCCGGGTCGAGGATCGAGCAGGTTGATCGGAACTTCGCACGGATCCAGGGCGCGGAGCTCGAACGCGAAGTCGACGCGCTGCTCGAGCGTCTCGCCCATGCCGAGGATGCCGCCGCAGCAGAGCTCCATGCCCGCGTCG
>JBKPCL010000203.1:0-3689 GCA_046727335.1 Actinomycetota bacterium | reverse complement strand
ATGACGTGCGTGTTCTGCGAAGGCGAAGGGTGCGGGGTGTGCTCGCGCACCGGCTGGGTGGAGATGGGCGGCGCCGGCATGGTCGACCCGAACGTGTTCGAAGCCGTCGACATCGATCCCGAGCTGTACACGGGCTTCGCGTTCGGCTTCGGCATCGACCGGCTCGTCCAACTGCTCTACGGCGTCGACCACGTGAAGAACCTGTGGGACGGCGACGTGCGCTTCATCCACCAGTTCTGAGGCGAGTCGATGCGCGCTCCGCTTTCGTGGATTCGTGAGTTCACACCCATCGAAGTGTCGCCGGGCGAGATCGCGGACGCGCTCAACCAGCTCGGCCTCGAAGTCGAACAGATCGACGAACCCGGTCGCGACATCAACGGTGTCGTCGCCGCGCGCATCGTCGATGTCGTCGCGCACCCGAACGCCGATCGCATCCGGCTCGCGGACATCGACTTCGGTAACGGAGAGCTGCGCGTCGTGTGCGGCGCGCCCAACATCAAACCGGGCATGGTCGTGCCGTTCGCGCCGGTCGGCGCTGTGCTGCCCGGCGACTTCGAGATCGAGCGGCGGAAGATTCGCGGTGTTGTGTCAGAGGGGATGTTGTGCTCGGCACGGGAGCTCGGGCTCGGTGAGGATCACAGCGGGATCCTGACGCTGCCTGACGACGCGGTCCCGGGCACGGACGTGCGGGCGATCCTCGGTCTCGACGACGTCGTCTTCCATCTGGCGATCACGCCGAACCGGCCTGACGCGATGGCGATCGTCGGGATCGCACGCGAACTCGCGGCGCACTTCGGCTTGCCGCTGACGGTGGCCGAGGTCGAGCCGGAGCCGAAGGTCGACGATCTGGCGGGCGCGACCGTGGTCGTCGAGGCTCCGGATCGCTGTCCTCGGTTCGTCGGCATGGTTGCGACGGTCACGATGGGGGAGTCGCCGCAGTGGATGCAACGGCGGCTGACGCTCGCGGGCATGCGCCCGATCAGCAATGTCGTCGACGTCACGAACTACGTGATGCTCGAACGATGCCGGCCGCTGCACGCGTTCGACCTCGGCCGCCTCGCCGGACGTGGAATCGTCGTCCGACGAGCTCGTGACGGCGAGACCCTGACCACCCTCGACGATGTCGAACGAACGCTCACGTCGGACGACCTGTTGATCTGCGACGCCGAGCGGACGCCACAAGCCATCGCCGGCATCATGGGCGGCGCGGCCGCCGAAGTCTCCGACGAGACCCGGGAGATCCTGCTCGAGTCGGCGTACTTCGAGCCGTCGGGCATTGCCAAGACGTCGAAGCGGCTGGGATTGCGCTCGGAAGCGAGCGCCCGGTTCGAACGCGGCGTCGACCCCAACGGATCGGGCACCGGCGCGCAGCGCGCGATGGAGCTGCTCCGGGAAGTCGCCGACGCTCGGGTGTCGGACGGTGCGATCGACGTGTATCCGCGTCCGATCGAGCGCGCGCGCATCAGGGTCCGAACCCCACGCGTGAACGACTTGTTGGGCTTGGAGCTCGCCGACGCTGACATCCAGAACCTCCTGACGCCGCTGGGCATCGACTTCGAGGGCGACGTTGCCGTCGTTCCGACGTTCCGACCCGACCTCGAACGCGAGGTCGACCTCGTCGAAGAGGTCGCGCGACGAGTCGGACTCGAGCACATCCCCCGCAGCGTGCCGTCGAACCCCGAGAAGATCGGCATGCTCACGCCCACGCAGCGGGAGCGGAGGACGGTGGCGGACGTCCTCGTCGGCGCCGGCTACGACGAGATCTACACGTTGCCGCTCCTCGCGCCCGCCGACTTGCAGCGCGCCGGCGGGCCGGTGGCCGACGTGATCGAAGTCGAGAATCCGTTGCGCGCCGAGGAGTCCGTGCTGCGGCCCCGTCTGCTTCCGGGCGTGTTGCGCGCAGTCGCGTTCAACGTCGCCCATGGAGAGGCCGATGTTGCGCTCTTCGAGACGGGCACCGTGTTCGATCGACCGGAGCGGGGGGAGACGCTGCCGCGGGAGCGGTTCTGTCTGGCGTTCGCGCGCTCACATCACATCGTGCGCGCTCCGTACGAGCCGGATCGACCGGTGTCGGTGCACGACGCGGTGGCAGTGCTCGAAGCGCTCGCCGACGAGCTGCGGCTCGCCGACTGGCGGCTGGTCGCCGGCGCGCCTCCCGGCTTTCATCCGGCTCGAGTCGCCGACGTGGTCGTCGACGGCGAGGTGGTCGGTGCCCTCGGTGAGGTGGCGGCTGAGGTCGTCGACGCATTGGCGCTGGCGGCGCCGGTTGTCGCGTGCGAGCTCGATCTGGATCATCTGGCCGCGTCGCGCCGGTCGCCGCGCGCGGCGCGCCCGGTCTCCCGCTATCCGGCATCGGTGATCGACCTCGCGTTCGTCGTGGGTGAGGACGTTCCTGCCGAGGCGATTCGGCGCACGCTGGCGGAAGCGGGCGGTGAGTTGCTCGAAGCCGTCCGCGTGTTCGACGTGTTCCGCTCGGAAGGGCTGGGCGAGCGGCGCGTGAGTCTCGCGTTCACGCTGAGGTTCCGCGCGTCCGACCGCACCCTCACCGACGAGGACGTCGGCGCGCTGCGCCAGGCGGCCATCGACGCCGTCGTCAGCCAGCACGGTGCCGAGCTGCGCGCGTGAGCTCGTTCGTTCATCGCATTCGAGTGCGATACGCGGAAGTCGACGGACAAGGGGTCGTCTTCAACGCGCACTGGCTGACGTACTGCGACGACGCGTGCACCCGGTTCATGGAGTCACTCGGCTTCGGCAGCGGGTTCTGGATCGACGAGTTCGACGTCATGCTCGTCGCCGCACAGTTGGAATGGTCGGGACCGGCGCGTTTCGACGACTGGATCGACGTCGAGGTGGTGCCCGTCCGCTTGGGCAGCAAGTCGTTCGAGCTTCGTTATCGGGCCAGCGTCGAGGGCCGTCCCGCGTGCACGGCAACCATCACGTATGTCGCCGTCGAGCCGGGCAGCAACACGGCGGTCGAGATCCCGGACAAGGTTCGAGAAGCGCTGGCCGCTCGCGTCGGCGACTGACGCACCATTCCAGCGTCCGCCGCTCGCTTCCCTGGGTAGCTTGCGCCGGGTGAGCCGCAACATCCAGCTTCGCGAGTTGCTCGTCGGGGTCGAGGGCCTCGCCTTGCTGCGTCATCTGTATGACGGGACGGACGGCGATGCCGAGCGTCGTCTCGCGGAAGTGCGGCGCCTGCTCGATGACAGCACCTTGTCCGAGCGCGAGTCGATCATCGAGGCCGACGCACGACTTGGCTACTCATCGTGGGCCTCGACCTACGACACGCCGGGCAACCTCATCGTGGCGCTCGAAGAACCGGCGGTCTGGTCGATCATCGAGCACTGGCCCCGCGGGCGAGCGCTGGACGCGGCGTGCGGAACTGGCCGGCATGCGCGCCGCCTTGCGGAGTTGGGCCACGATGTCGCAGGCCTCGACCTCACGCGACACATGCTGCTCCGCGCGCGCGACGGCGTTCCGGCTGCAGTGTTTGCCGAAGCCGACCTGCGACACCTTCCTGCCGCCGACGAAGTGTTCGACGGAATCGTGTGCGGACTTGCCCTCGCGCACGTGCGCGACGTCGCCGCCGTCATCGCCGAGTTCGCCCGTGTCCTTCGCCCGAGGGGTCGACTCGTCGCGTCGGTACTCCATCCGTTCCAGGCGATGCTCGGCTGGCACGCACCGTTCGA
>JBKPCL010000202.1:0-6222 GCA_046727335.1 Actinomycetota bacterium | reverse complement strand
GCGCCGAACGCGAGCCGGGCCCGGGCGGGGTTGGGCTCCGGCTGCGGCTCCTCGACGACCTCGGCGACGATCACCTGCTCCGGCTCGTCCACGGGCGTTTCGGCCGCGACCGCGATCGCCGGTTCCGGCACCGATGCAAGCTCGGGCTCGGGCTCCGGCTCGGGCTCGGGCACCGGCTCGGGCTCGAGCGCCGGCCGATCGTCCCACGAGTCACCGTCCCACAGTGCCGTCGGCGGCGCCAGCCCGATCGCGAAGTCACGCTGCGGCCCGAAACCTTGGTCGTGCGACGCGTCGACCTGCAGCGCATCAACGTCGTCGTCGCGCAGCGTCGCGAGCTCGGCGTAGGGATCGGACGGCTGCGGTTCCACCGGCGCCGAGCGGTGCGGCAGCTCGGGTTCCTCGTCGGCCTCGACGTCATAGGGGACGAGATCCGGCACCGCTCGAAGTGGCGCGCTCGGCTCGGCGTCGAGATGCACTGCAGCCGCCGCGTCCACCGACCGCAGCTCCGTCGACAGCAACTTCGGCGGGAGCAGCATCATGGCGGTGAGGCCGCCGGCCGGCGACTCCGTCAGGTGCACCTGCAGGCCGTGTCGCGCCGCCAGCTGCGCCACGACGTAGTGACCCAAGTAGCGAGATGGCGCGATGCGGAACGACTCGTACGACGCCATCCGCTCGTTGGCCCGTTCGATCTCCTCGGGCGACATTCCGATGCCGTAGTCGACGATCGTGAGCACGTACCCCTCGGGCAGCAGGCGCCCGAAGACGTCCACTTCGGCGTCGGGCGGCGAGAACGTCAGCGCGTTCTCGACAAGCTCCGCGATCGCGTGGCTGATGTCCGCGGCTGCCGCGCCGTCGACCGTCGCCGGGTCGACGTGACGCAACCGAACCCGCTGGTAGCCCTCGACCTCGCCGAGCGCTCCACGTACGACGTCGCCGAGCTCCACCGGCGCGCTCCACGTCCGCGGCGGCTCCAGACCCGCGAGGACGAGCAGCGACTCGGCGTTGCGGCGCATGCGCGTCGCGAGATGGTCCAGCTTGAACAGATGGTCGAGCGCCTCGGGATCCGACTCGTCGCGCTCGAGTTGCGAGATGAACTCCAGCTGGCGGTCGAGGAGGTTCTGGTTCCTGCGGCCGAGGTTGATGTACGCGTCGGCGACGTTGCGGCGGAGGACCGCTTGCTCGACGGCGAGGTCGATCGCGCTGTCCTGCACGTGATTGAGCGCCGTCGCCACCTCGGCAACCTCGCCACCCGCCTTCACCGCGACGGCGGGAACCTGCGGGTGCGGGATCTCGTCGTTGGGCGGCGAGTCGAGAATCTCCTTCACGGCCGCGGGCAGCCGCTCGCTTGCCATGTCGGTCGCTTCGTCAGCGAGGCGACGCAGCGGGCGCGTGATCCAACGGTTGGCGAGGAAGAGGATGAGGATCGCGAGCAGCACCGAGCCGAGCGCGGCCGCTGCGAAGTTGCGCTCCTGGGTCTTCGCGTCCTCGGTGAGTTGCGCAGCCCGGGCGTTGACGATCTTGGCGACGTTGACTTCCGCGGCGGTGAGTTGCGCCGAGCCCTTCGGCACCTGACCGAGCAGGCCTTGGAAGTCGACCTTGATGGGGTCCGTCGTCGTCGCCTGGAGGGCAGCCAGGTACTTCTTGCGCGCCGGGTTGTCGAGCACCGGCAAGACTGCGTTCTGGTAGTCGCCGTCGGCGAGCACGCGCAAGCGGTTGTTGCCCTCCTCGACCGCACCCGACACCCGGCGGGTCTGCAGGGCGCCGTCGGGATCCTTCAGGACGCTCGCGACGCCGGCCTCACGAATGAGGCGCGCCTCCAGGTCGTTCTCACGGGTCAGCGCGTCGAGCAGCTCGACGCCACTGCGGAGTTGCGCGTCGTCGATCGGGAGCGCGACACGCGCGTTTGCGTCGAGCAGGTTGGCGATGAGCGACGTGTAGTCACCGAAGAGCGCGCTCGCACCCGCCGCGTGACCGAGGGAAGCGTTCACCGCCAGGCTGTCAGCTCGGCTGCGGAGCGACCGCAGTCCCCCCTCGACCTGAGCGACGACCGGCGCGTAGTTCGCCGACGCGTCGACACTGAGTGTGCCGAGCAATGAGTGGAACTTCGTGACCGACGCCGTGGTCTCGCGCTTCGCTTGCGCGTCGCTGGTCACCGGAAGCGGCACAGCCTTTTCGAAGCCGATGGCCCGCAACGACTCGAAGTTGCGTTCGTTCTCGAGGGCGTTCACGATCCCGGCCGGACCCGTCGCGGCCGTCGCGAGGTCGGCTTGCCGCTTCACCCGGTCGGCCGTGTCGAACGACCCTCGCACCTGGAACGCCGCGAACGCCGTGAGTGCGATCAGCGGCACCGCCAGGGCCGCCGCCAGTTTCGTCCTGATCGTCAGCTTGCGTGTCACCTGCGATGCCTCGATGTGGTCCCGCGTCCGGTCGCTTGGCTCCGGCGCGGCGGCTCTCCAGCCGGTCGCGCCGACACCACTTGGGGTTCTCTCGGCCGGTTGAGGGGTGCGCTTCAGTGGGAGTACGCCAAGAACTCGGGAATGCACCGTCCACAGCGGCGTCCATTCCGGGCAACTCCCCCCAAACCTGACCCGCGCTGCCCGGAATAGCCTCCACCTCGTGATCCTCTCCGACCTCACCGTGGCGCCCGCCGACTTCACGGCCCGCACGGGCTGGCACCTCGAGCCGCAAGGCGCGTGCAAGGCCGACATCTGCGTGCCCGTGCCGGCGACTGCGCAGACGGACGGCGCAATCGACGTGAGCGTCGTCGCGGACGCGCTCGGCATGCCGCTCGTCCACGACGCCGACCACGGCGTATGGGCGCTCGGACCCGAAACGCGCGTCACTGGTCGCGCGCTCAGCACCGCGACCGCGCCCGAGCTCGAACTGCCGACCGCGGACGGCAACCTGTTCCGGCTCTCGAGCCTCCTCGGGCAGAAGGTGCTGCTGGTCGCGTGGGCCTCGTGGTGAGGCTGTCGCTTCGACCTGCCCGGGTGGCAGGCCCTCCGCACCGAGTTGCACCCGCGCGGGCTGGAGGTTGTCACGGTCGCGCTCGACGTCGAAGCCGACGCGGCACGACCCTTCATCGACGCGGCCGCGCCCGAGCACCCGTCGCTGCTCGACCAGGCGCACGTCGTCGATGAATTGTTCGGCATCGTGAACGTGCCGAACGGCGTGTGGATCGACGAGCGTGGCGTCATCGTCCGGCCGGCCGAACCCGCGCACCCGGGACGCAACCCCGCCACCGAGTCGTTCCGCACGATGGATGTGTCGAAGCTGCCGCCCGACGTCGCCGAGATGCTCGTCGAGGCGCGCAAGATCCGCACCGAACCCGACCTGTACCTCGCGATGGTGCACGACTGGGTCGAGCACGGCGCCGACAGCCGATACGCGCTCGCCCCTGACGAAGTGATTCGCCGATCGCATCCGCGCTCGATGGACGAGGCGACGGCGGCCGCCGTATTCGAGCTCGGCCAGCACTTGCACCGAGCCGGTGACCATGCCGCCGCGATTCCGCACTGGCGCGCGGCGCACCGCCTCGCACCGAACAACTGGACGTACAAGCGTCAGGCGTGGAACTTCGAGGACCCGGTTCGCCAGGGTCACACCGACGCCTACGACAGCTCGTGGTTCGAGGACGTCAAAGCGCTCGGCGCCGAGAACTACTACCCGAAGCTCATGCCCTGAGAGGCGCGAGACTTTCCCCATGCCCCGCATCGACGTTCCCGGCGGACCCGGCGGCGATGCCGCGATGGTGTGGACACTGCGGCCGGAGATGGCGGGCATGGTCGATCGCATGATCTCGACCGTGTACCAACGCTCGCTGTTGCCGGCCGCGGAACGCGAAGTCGCGCGGATGCGGATCGCGCAGCTGAACGCCTGCGACGCCTGCGCGACGTTTCGGGCGCCGTCGGTCGTCGAGGCGGGCGTCAGTGAGGAGATGTATCAGCACATCGACGAGTACGAGACGTGGCCCGGCTACACCGCGCGCCAGAAACTCGCGATCGCGTATGCAGAGCGCTTCGCGGCCGGCCACCGCGACATCGATGACGCATTCTTCACCGACCTCCGCGGCGCGTTCAGCGACGAAGAGATCCTCGATCTCACGCTCTGCTTGGCGGTGTACCTCGGCCTGGGCCGAACGCTCGAGGTCCTGGGCGTGCGCGACAACTGCGCGCTGGACATCTAGCCCAGCGCGTCTAGCCCAGCGCGTCAGCCGTCGTAGAAGAACGGGTCGTGCAACCCCATGAGTGTTCGCGCCCGCTCGGTCGTCGCACGGGCGATCGCATCATCACTGAGCTGGTTGGCGTCGGCCGTGGGACGGATGCGTTGCGCGATGTCGCGGCGCGCGTAATGGACCTGCAGGAAGTACCGGCCGTGCCCGCCGGTCGCAGGTAGCCCGCGGTGCCAGACGTCCGACACGAAGAGCAAGACGTCTCCGGCATCCGCCTCGAGGATGAGTGGCGGCCGGCCGTCGTAGGTCAGATCCTCGTCGAACATCCGGTCGAAGGGCGCGAGGCGGCCGGAACGATGGCTTGCAGGGACCACCGCGGTCGGGCCGTCGGCGCGTGTGCATCCCTGCAACATGATATGCGCGCCGACGGCGAAGACCGGATAGGGGATTCGGTCGTCCCACGGGACGTCCTCGGCTCGCGGGATGTGCGGGCCGGCATCGCAGTGCCACGGTCCACCCGCGAAGTCCGGCGGGTTTCGCCACGCCGTGTTCGCGATGACATGACAGTCCTCGGCAAGCAACGGCTCGATGACTTCGAGCATGCGCGGGTGGGCGCACGCCTCCTGACAGGCGGCGCTGCGATTGAGCATTTCGTAGCGGAACTGCTCGCGGTCTCCTCGCGATCGCTCGGATGGCAGCGCGTCGAACACTGCATCGATCTCCTGCCGGAGGCGAGCGACCTCGTCATCGGCGAAGACATGAGGCAGGCATGCCCATCCGTCGCGCTCGAGTTGCGCGCTCTCCGCCGGCGCCGTCGACGGATCGAGCAACGCCAGGTTCTTGATCAGGCGATGGATCACGTCACAACCGTACGCGTTCGAGAAGCATGACGCGCCGGCGCCGAAAGCGACGCGTAGCCTTCCGATGTGGTCGCGCTGTTCGCAGCGATGATCGTCGTCGGTGCGGTGTTGTTGATCGTCGCGGCCGTCTGGTACGTCCGCACCGCGCGCGAGCGAAGGCTCTGGAAGCAAGCGCACCACGACATGGGAAAGCTTGCAATCCTGCTGGAGCTCGAGGATCGAGTCCGTGACGTCGAGGCCGTCCACCGGCGTGGGCGGACGTGATGCGATGACGTCCGCCGATCGTGCGCACCGGCGGCGTGCCCGAGACGCGATCTACGGCCCTCCGGCTGCGGCTGTCATCGGCCTCGTGCTGATCGTGGGCGGCGCGTCCGGACTCGTCTTGCATGAACGCTCGGATCGCAGCGACGTCCGCGGCGCTTCGTCGTCGAGAGGCTCGGCGACAGCTCCCTCGAGCTCCACGGCGACCGCGACCGCGCGGCCGGCCGGTTATGCGCTCGTCGACGCGAACGGCGGGCTCTTCTTCTCCGACGGGCGACGCGCATCCGTTGGTCTTCCGGCGAACGCTCGCGCGGTCGCCGCGACCGGCACGCGCGACGGCGGAATCCTCGTCGTGACCGCGCGCGGCGACGTCGAGGCTTGGAATACACGGGCGGTTGGATCGGTCCGTGGCCTCGCGCCCAACACGCGCATCGTCGGCATCGCGACCGCGCCCTCAGGCGGCTATTGGCTCGCGGACTCGCGGGGCGGCGTGCATGGCATCGGCGTCGGCGCCCTCGGCGGCATCGCACCTCGACCTTTGCCCGCGCCGATCGTCGGCATCGCGGCCGCGCCGACAGGGGGTTATTGGCTCGCCGCCGCGGACGGCGGCGTCTTCGCGTTCCACGCACCGCTGTACGGCACGGTCGCGACCACGAAGTTGCACGCGCCGATCGTCGGTATCGCGGCGACGCCGTCCGGCGGGTACCTGCTCGCCGCGTCGGACGGCCGGGTCTTCACGTTCCACACGCCCAATCACGGATCGCTCGCGGGCGTCAGCCTCCACGCGCCGGTCGCGGGAGTCTTGGCCGCGGCGAACGGTGGCTACTGGCTCCCGGCGGCCGACGGCGGCGGCGTGATCGCGCTCGGCGCGCCGTTCTATCGCCCGGTCGTAGGAAGAGTGTCGACGGCGCCGATCGTGGCCATCGTCCC
>JBKPCL010000201.1:0-2636 GCA_046727335.1 Actinomycetota bacterium | reverse complement strand
CGCGGCGCATCTTCGACATGTCGCTGCAGTACGCCAAGGACCGCAAGCAGTTCGACGTGCCGATCGGATCCTTCCAGGCGATTCAGCACAAGCTCGCGGACATGTCGCTCGCGCTCGAACGCGCCGCCGCGGCCGTGCAGTACGCGGCCATGACCGTCGACGCCGCCGACGCCGAGCGGACAAAGGCCTGCCACGTCGCCAAAGCGGCCGCCGGAGAGGCGGCGCGCCGGATTGGCAAAGACGGGATCCAAATCCACGGCGGCATCGGGTACACGTGGGAACACGACTTGCACTTGTTCCTGCGCAGGGCCACCGCGGACGAGTACCTGTTCGGTTCGACGGGATGGCACCACGACCGGCTTGCGGACCTGCTCATCGGATGACGCACCGGCACGTCGCCGGTAGACTTCTCTGACGCAGGCGTCAGGTATTCGCGAACGATGGCGCCGGGTAAGGGGTCCTCATGACGAACGTCGATCTCGTCCGTCTCGCCGGGAGTCGAGGCCGCATCTCGGCTGCCCCGACCGTCGACGCGGTGACCGCCGAAGTCATCCGCGGCGGGATGGAAACCGTGTGCTGGGAGATGGCGGAATACGTCTCGCGCACCGCGACGACACCGATCCTCAATCAGTCGAACGAGCGCAACGCGACCGTGCTCGACGCGAACGGCCGCCTGGCTGCCCTGTCCGTCGGCATCCCGCAGTTCATGTTGACGTCGACGCTGCCGGTGCGGTTCGCGCTCGAGTTCTTCGGTATCGACGAGTTCCATGAGGGTGACGTCTTCGCCGCCAACGACCCGTACCACGGTGGCGGCCACCTCCCCGACTACAACGTCTTCGCGCCTGTCTTCGCCGACGACCCGACCGCGCCCGGCGGTCGCCGCATGGTGCTCATCGCGAGCATTCAGTGCCACCACGGCGACACTGGTGGTGCGGTCCCCGGCGGCTACAACGTGACCGCCAACGACATCTGGGGCGAAGGCGTGCGCTGGCCGGTCGTGAAGGTGCTCGACCGCGGTGTCGAGCGACGCGACCTCCTCTACGCGTTGCAGACGAACAACCGGATCCCGTCGTACATCGGTGACCTGCGCGCGCAGATCGGCGCCGCGCAGCTCGGCGCCCGTCGCCTCGGCGAGATCGTCGCACGCTACGGCCCCAACGCGGTCGAGGAATCCGTTGACTACATGATCGACTACGCCGCCAAGCGCTTCCGCGAGGAGGTCGCGCTGTGGCCCGACGGCGAGTACGAAGCCGACGCGTATGTCGACCACGACCCGCTCGGGCACCCCGACGTCCATCTGCACGTCAAGGTCACCGTCGACAACGACGAGCTGACCATCGATTTCACCGGTTCGGACTCGCGCCCCGAGCTGCAGGCGTGGTCGACGTTCGGCAACACGCGCGGCTACACGGTCGGTCAGATCGCCGCCATGATGGACCCCGAGATCCCGAAGAACGAAGGCTTCTTCGAGCAGATCAAGCTCATCGTGCCGCGCGGCTCGGTGCTCAACCCCGAACCGGGCAAGCCGGTGAGCGCGGGGACGCACCATCCGGGCGCGGACGTCGGCGAGGTGATCGCGGTCGCGATGCAGCACGTCCTGCCCGATCGCGCCGTTCCGCAGACCTACAAGACCGGCATCCCGACGATCATCACCGGCATTGATCCGCGCACCGGTGCGACGTTCACCGATCACTCGGCCGAGGTGTATGCGGGCTGGTGCAACGCGTCGAAGGGCATGGACGCCTGGGGTGCGTTGAACGCGTCGTTCGGCAATCTGTGGAAGGCGACCGCCGAGATCAACGAATCGCTCTATCCGCACATCCAGTGGAGCCGCGACTACCGCACCGACTCCGGCGGACCGGGACAGTGGCGCGGCATCTGCGGCAGTCACTACGAGAAGGAAGTGCTCGTCGACTCGCGCGTCTACACGTACGTCGTCGGCATGAAGTATCCGATGCCCGGCATTTGCGGCGGCGAGAACGGCTCGCCGAACGAGATGGTGATCCGTTACGGCAGCGACGATCCCTATCGAGTCGAACACACGGCCGAGTGGGTTCCGATGCGTGCCGGCGATCGCATCATGTACGACTACGGCGGGGGCGGCGGTTGGGGCGATCCGCTCGAACGCGAGTCGCAAGCCGTGCTCGACGACGTGCTCGACGAATACGTCTCGATCGACGGTGCGCGTGACGACTACGGCGTCGTCCTGACCGGTTCGCTGGAAGACCTCACGCTCGAGGTCGACGCCGATGCGACCGAGCAACTGCGTGCCCAGCTCCGCGGAGCACGATGACTCGATTCCGTGTTGGCATCGACGTCGGCGGCACGTTCACCGATCTGATCTGCATCGGTCCCGCCGGGGAGGTCATCCTCGACAAGACGCCGACAACGCTGGACGACCAGTCGACCGGCGTCATGAACGGCGTGCAACAACTCGCGGACCGCTTCGGGCTCACGCTGCACGACTTCTGCTCGCAGCTCGAGATCCTCGTGCACGGAACGACGACCGCCGACAACACGATGATCGAGATGAACGGCGCGCCGACGGGACTCCTCGTCACGAGCGGGCACCGCGACGAGATCGAACTTCGGCGCTGTCACAAGGAAGAGATCTGGGACCCGAACTACCCGGGTCC
>JBKPCL010000200.1:0-9660 GCA_046727335.1 Actinomycetota bacterium | reverse complement strand
GTAACGATCCGCCGGCGTTGAAGGCAGCTCGGGTGCTCGCCGCGTTGTCGGAAGTGGCGTACGAGACACCCGCGATCGCGCGCGGCCTCGTCATCGCGTCGCCCGACAACTGGAATCCCGACGTCGCGACCGTCTCGACGGTTGTCGCTGCGCTACGCGGCCACCCGCTCTTGCAGGCCGCCACCCTCGATCAGTTCTTCGCCGAGGTCCCTGCCGAACAGCAGGCCGACGGCAGCATGGTCGAGCGGCAGCTACTGCCGTCCACACCGGGGAGTCAGCCGATCACGCAGCCGGAATACGCGGCCTCCGACGACGAGCTGACGTCGTATCGCGCCGTGGTCGGGGCGGAGGATCCGACGGTCATCGCGGGCGAGCACGCGCTCCTCGTCGCGTTGTCCACGTCGATCTCGACCAGCCGTGCTCGGACCGAGCTCAACAAGATCGACAACGCCGTGCAACGCTTCGCCAGCGGCATCACGACCAGTTCCCGGCGCATCACGCTGACCGCGCGGCGAGCCGCCGTGCCGCTGAGCTTCCAGAACACGACGACCAAGGGCCGGGTGCGGGTCCGCGTCCACCTCGAGAGCCCGAAGTTGACCTTCCCGGATGGCCCGGATCGAGTGCTGGACCTGCCGCCCGGCAACCAGACCGTCCGATTCAGCGTCGAGGCACGCGCCTCCGGAACCTTCCCGATGACGGTCACCCTCACATCTGAGGACGGCAGCCTCGCGTTCGGCGCACCAACACGCGTCACAGTCCGCTCCGCCGTCTTCGGCGGCTATGCCATCGCGCTCACCGTCGGGGCGCTCGCCTTCCTCGCCTTTTGGTGGGGCAATCACATCCTGCGTACTCGTCGGCTGCGACGCACTCCGCCCGCGCCGGCATCGTGAGCACCGTGACCGAGCGCAGCTCGCGCGAGCGGCTCGTGCGGTCGAGCGCGGTAGTCGCGACAGGAACGCTGCTCTCGCGCCTCACGGGCCTCTTGCGCGTCGCGGTGCTCGCGTATGCGCTCGGCAAGGCCAGCCTCGCCGACTCGTACAACCTCGCCAACAACACGCCGAACATCGTGTACGAGCTCGTCCTCGGCGGCGTCTTGACCGCGACACTCGTGCCGCTCTTCGTCGATCAGCTCGCGCATCACGACGACCGCGCAACCTCCGCCATCTTCACGGTCGCGATGACGGTGCTCACCGCTCTCACGCTCGTTGCGATGGCATGTGCGCCGCTGATCGCCCGACTGTTCGCGCTCGGTGCATCCGGGTCCGAGCGGTCCGCGCAGCTGTACGTCCTCGTGGTCTTCACCCTGTGCTTCTTGCCGCAGATGATCTTCTACGGGTTCACGACACTTGCGACCGCGCTGTTGAACGCTCGTCGTCGGTTCCTTGCCGCCGCCTACGTGCCAGTCGTGAACAACATCGTCGTCATCGTGATCCTGCTCGTCTTCGCGGCGCGGACCTCGCGGTCGGCGTCGTCGTGGACGGACGTCACCCGCATCCGCCACGACCTCGGGTTCCTGCTCCTTCTCGGCCTCGGAACGACCGCGGGCATCGCGGCGATGGCGCTCGCGCTCGTGCCCGCGCTCCGTCATGCCGGCGTGCACCTGCGGCCGGTCTTCGCGTGGACGCATCCGGCGGTGCGCACGATGATCCGCCTCTCGGGCTGGACCATCGGCTACGTCGTCACCAACCAGGTCGCGTTGTTGTTCATCCTCGTACTGGCAAAGAGCGGCGCGACCGGCAACGTCTCCGCGTACATCTACTCGTACGCGTTCTACCAAGTGCCACATGGCTTGCTCGCCGTCTCGATCATGACGACGATGACGCCCGAGTTCGCGCGCCGGGTCACCGCACACGACATCGCCGGGTTGCGGCGCGACTTCAGCGCCGGTCTGCGTTACCTCATCGTCCTCGTGCTTCCCGCGTCGGTGCTGTTCATCGTGCTCGCGCAGCCGATGGTCGGCGTGCTCGCACACGGTCGGTTCGGCACGCACGATGCCGCCGTCACTGCCGACACACTCCAAGCGTTTGCGATCAGCCTGCTCGCGTTCTCGGTGTACCTCTACGCGATGCGCGCGTTCTATGCGCTGCACGACACGCGTACGCCCTTCCTGCTCAATCTCTTCGAGAACGGGATCAACGTCGTGGTCGCCGTCGCCATCTTCGGTGCGCTCGGTGTCCAAGGCCTCGCCTTGGCCTGGAGCGCGGCGTACTTCGTCGCGGCGGTCGTGACGCTGTTCGCGCTGCGCCGGCGGATCGGGCCGACGATCGACGCCGGCGTGCGACGAACGACATTGCGCGCCCTCGTCGGCAGCGCGGCGTTGGCCGCGGCCGCGGCCCCCATCGCGGGCGCGATCGGCCGCGACACCGCGGCGCGGGCGCTCGCCGCCACGATGCTGGCGGTCGCCGTCGGGGCCGCCGTCTACCTCCTCGTGATGCTGCTGCTGCGCGCGGACGAGTTCGGCCCGCTCATCGGGGCCCTCCGGCGCCGCACCGGCACCGGCGGCGACGGCTCGGCACCCATCGAGGTTCGTGCGGAGGGCCCGAGCGGGGACAGCTAACCCTCAAGGTGCAACGATGGACGTAACCATCGAACCGCCGAATGAGTCGGAATCTCTTCGAAGCGGACGAGGAGGGGACCATGCCCGTGCGAATCGTGACCGACAGCGCGTGTGACCTTCCGCAGGACGTCTGCGACGAGCTGAACATCGAGGTCGTGCCCCTCACCATCCGGTTCGGGGATCGCGAGTACGTCGATCGCAAGGAATTGAGCACCGAGGCGTTCTGGCAGCAGTTGGCGACGTCCCCGGTGCTGCCGGAGACCGCGGCCCCGTCGGTCGGCGCGTTCGAGGAGACGTTTCGCCGGCTGGCCGACGGCGGCACCGACGGCATCGTGTGCATCAACCTCTCTGCGCAGCTGTCGGCGACGATGCAATCGGCCCAGCTTGCAGCGAAGGCGCTCGACGGCGAGTGTCCGGTCGAGATCATCGACTCGTGCAGTGCGTCGATGGGCATCGGCAACCTCGTGCTCCACGCGGCGCGTCGGGCGCGTGATGGAGCGGATCTGCAGACCATCGTCCGGGAGGTCGAGGACCGGCGCGACCGCCAGCATGTGCTCGCGACGCTCGACACGCTCGAGTATCTGAGGAAGGGCGGCCGAATCGGTGGCGCCCGTGCGCTGGCCGGTTCGATGTTGTCGATCAAGCCCGTCATCTCGGTGACCGATGGCGTGGTCCAGGAGGCAGGCAAGGTCCGCACCCGAGGCAAGGCGCTCCAATTCATCGTCAATCGCATTCCCCACGCGAAGGTGGAGATGATCTCGGTGCTCCACGCGGGCGCGCCCGACGTCGACTCGTTCCTCGCACTCCTCCGGCCGGTCGTGCCCGACGCCGAAGTCGTCGTCGGGATGATCGGTCCTGTCGTCGGCGTGCACACCGGGCCGCGCGTCATGGGTGTCGCCTGGATCGAACGCGCCGACTGACAGCTTCCGCGTCGCGGGCGACCGCTCTGCGTTTCGGCGCGGGCTCTAAGTTGGTGGTCGGTGCGGGGCGAACCTGAGCGCGGTGAGCCTGGAGACGTTCGGCCTGACGACGACCTCGC
Source organism: Actinomycetota bacterium (assembly GCA_046727335.1). Taxonomy (GTDB): domain Bacteria; phylum Actinomycetota; class Acidimicrobiia; order IMCC26256; family PALSA-610; genus JBKPCL01. The sequence continues at coordinate 6,064 of JBKPCL010000200.1, read as the reverse complement.
CGCCGAGGCCGCGCGCGGTGACCGCGACGCACTCGAGGCCTTGCTGCGCCGGCACTTCACCTTCGTCCACGGCATCTGCCGGCGCATTCTGAACGACCCTGATGACGCGCTCGACGCGACCCAGGAAGCGCTGTTGGCGATCGCTCGGGGCATCCTGAGCTTCGACGGCCGTTCGCGCTTCACCACCTGGTGCTACCGCGTCACGACGAACGCCGCGCTCGACGAGGCCCGGCGTCGCAGCCGCCGCCCCCGACCAGTTGCCGAGTTGCCCGATGGGAGTGCGGTGGCCGGCGAGCACCAGGAGCAGGCCGCGGACCGGCTCGACGTCGAGGCCGCGCTGGCCACGTTGTCACCCGAGTTCCGCGCCGCCGTCGCCCTCCGTGACCTCGCCGGGCTCGACTACGCCGAGATCGCCGAAATCCTCGACATCCCGGCCGGGACCGTGCGGTCGCGCATCGCTCGAGGCCGCGCCGCTCTCGCCGATCGTCTCGTCGACCGGCGACCCGGGAACCACGTCGACTCCTCCGAACATCCAACTCCACGTCCACCGTGAACCGAGATCACCCTGCATCAAGCGGACCATGAACGACGCACCTGCCCCGCTGCCGCCTGAAGCGGTCGACGATCTGTTGAGCGCCGAGCTCGACGGCGACTTCGACGCGGCCGCGACGAATCTTGGTCTGGCGCCGGATGTCGCGCGCGCTCGCCTCGCGGCGACGCCCGACGTCGAACAGAGACGAGCGTCGCTCACCCGATCGCGCGATGCGTTGGGCTTCGTCGATCCCGTCGACGACGTTCTGCAGGAGCGTCTCATTGCCAAGGGTTTGCGTGCGTACGACGACCGGCTCGCGGTTCGTCGTGGGGAGCGATCGCGTCGAAGCCGTCAGATCATGAGCGCGGCCGCCATCGCCGCTGCTGTGCTCGTCGTGGTTGGCGTGATCGCGGCAGTGCGTGGCACGCCATCGACGTCGAGCAAGTCGTCGAGCGCGTCGCCCGGCTCTACCGCGCCGGCGGCCGCGGGTTCTGGCGGGGCGAGCGCGGGCGCGAAGTCGCTCGCGCCAAGCTCGAACGCCAACTTCGGGGAAGTGTCCAATGCGAACGTGTTGCGCCAGCGAGTGCTCGACAACCTGCAACTGCGAGCGGCGGCAGCGTCAGGGGCCGCACAGGATCACGCGGCCACGAGCGCAAACGGCGCCACGGCATCGAAGGCCGACGACTGCCAGGCGCAACTCGCGCGGACCGCGGGCAGCCGCGCGGCATTGCAATTCACGGGCACCGGCACTGTGAACGGTGCGCCGGTGCGCATCTTGGTGTTCTTGCAGTCGGGCGGCAGTCATGTCGTGTTCGTCAGCACGTCTGACTGCCGGATCGTGAACGAGCAGGTGCTGCCGCGGCGCTGACCGTTTCGGCACGATCGGGCGCGGTTCGGGGTTCGCGAGGCCTGCCTCGAATTTCCGGGACGGCATGTACGCTCCTGCGCCGGGGAACGACCCCGTGGGAACCGTCATGAGCACAACTTCCATGAACCCGCCGCCCCTGAATCCGCCGGCCGGCGAGGCGACGCCGGCGACGGCTGCCGCGGGTCAGAACGACTGGGCGACCGACGCCGCTGACGCCATCGAGCGCGCCGTCGCGCTTGTGCGAGAGCGCACCGTCGAACCGGCGCAGACGGCCACCAAGTTGGTGATCTACGGCCTGCTCGCCGCCCTCATCGCGATTCCGGCGGTCATCCTCCTGCTCATCGGCCTCTTCCGCGGTCTCGTGCTGCTGTACCAGGGCGAGGTGTGGGCGGCGTGGCTGACGCTCGGCGGAATCTTCGTCCTCGCCGGCGCGTTGCTGTGGGCCAGACGGCATTCCTGACGGAGACTCATGGACGCCCGCAACGTCATCATCATCGGTTCCGGGCCCGCCGGCCTGACGGCAGCGATCTACACCGCGCGCGCGAACTTGCATCCGTTGGTGATCGAGGGAATCGGCGCGGGCGGACAGCTCATGCTGACAACCGACGTCGAGAACTACCCCGGGTTTCCCGACGGGATGCTCGGCCCCGAGCTCATGGCGAAGTTCCGCGAGCAGGCCGAACGCTTCGGCGCCGAGTTCGTGACCGCCGACGCAGAGCGTGTCGACTTCTCGCAGTCACCATTTGCGGTCTGGGTGAACGGTCATGAGCACCGCGCTCGTTCGGTGATCATCTCGACGGGCGCGCAGGCGCGCCTGCTCGGATTGCCGTCCGAGCAGCAGCTGCTCGGACATGGTGTCTCGACGTGCGCGACGTGCGACGGCTTCTTCTTCCGTGGCCACGACATCGCAGTTGTCGGCGGCGGCGACTCCGCGCTCGAAGAGGCGAACTTCCTCACCCGGTTCGCGGACAAGGTGACGCTCGTGCACCGGCGCAAGGAGCTGCGCGCGTCGAAGATCATGCAAGACCGCGCGTTCGCGAATCCGAAGATCGAGTTCCGGTGGAACAGTGTCGTCGACGAGGTGCTCGGGAACGGCCGCGTCGAAGCCATGCGTCTGCGCGACGTCGACACCGACGAGACCACGACGGTGCCCGTGACCGGGGTCTTCATCGCCATCGGCCACGAGCCGAACACGAAGCTGTTCCACGGCCAACTCGACCTGGATCCGGGTGGCTACATCCTCACGCGGCCCGGCACGACCGAGACGTCGGTGCCCGGCGTGTTCGGGGCCGGTGACGTCCAGGACCACATCTACCGGCAAGCCGTGACCGCCGCCGGCTCCGGCTGCATGGCCGCACTCGACGCCGAGCGCTATCTGGAAACACTCGGCGACCACGCAATCACTCCGCCAGTGGGGTGAAGGAAAGGACGACAGTGTCTGACGCAATTGTGACGTTGACCGATGCGACCTTCGACGAATCGATCGGTGCTGCGGACGTTCCGGTCATCGTGGACTTTTGGGCGGAATGGTGCGGACCGTGCAAAATGATCGCACCGGTCCTGGAAGACATCGCCAAGGAGCACCCCGACCGGTTGCAGATCGCGAAGCTCAACGTCGACGACAACCCCAACGTCGCCCGGCGCTACGACGTGATGAGCATTCCGACGCTGCTCGTCTTCACCGACGGCGCCGTGAAGCGGCGACTGGTGGGGGCGAAAGGCAAGGCCCAGCTCCTCGAGGAGCTGTCCGAGTTCATCGCTTGACGGGCACAGACTCGAGCAGGCCGCCCTTGTTGCGGCGGGGAGCAAGCGGCGCTGCGGTTCGCGACCTGCAAGCGCGGCTCGTCGACGGTGGGACGGCGGTCGCCGTCGACGGCGAGTACGGGGCCCGGACCGAGGCCGCGGTTCGCGCGTTCCAGGAGCGGCGGGGCTTGCGCGTCGACGGTATCTGCGGTCCGGACACGTGGGGCGCACTCGTCGAGAGCCGGTTTCGGCTCGGTGACCGCCTGCTCTCGCTGAGACGGCCGATGATGCGCGGCGACGACGTCTCCGAGCTCCAGCGCAGGTTGAACGCTCTGGGTTTCGATGCCGGACGGGAGGACGGCATCCTCGGGCCCGAGACCGAGACCGGCGTCCGCCAGTTCCAACGGCAGGCGGGCCTGGCGCCGGACGGGATCTGCGGTCCGGCAACACGCGCCGCCCTGGATCGGCTCGGCGGACTGGCGGCGGGATCGGTGGCGTCGGTTCGCGAGCGCGAGGCGCTCCGTTCGCCCCGCCGGCTCGCGGAGTGCCGGCTGTTCGTGATGACCGACCTCGACGTCGCCGAGCTCGGCCGGGCCGTCGCCGAGAGCCTCCAAGCGACGGGCGCAACCGTCGTCCTCGACGCGTCCGGTGCCGACCACAGTGAGCTCACTGCCGAGGCCAACCGGCTCGACGTACATGTCTTCCTGGCTCTGCTCTCCGGTTCGGAGCGATGCACCCGCTGCGCGTACTTCGCCAACCAGACGTTCCGTTCGGAAGGTGGTTACAACGCCGCCTCGCGGCTGACCGACGAGCTGCGCACCGTCCGCGATGCGGTCGAAGCGCCGATCGGGCGCACCTACCGGCTGCTCCGAGAAACTCGGATGGCTGCCGTCGTCTGCGAGCTCGCGCCGTCGAGCCCGTCCGATCAGCCGAAGCTGGATGAGCTGGCGGGCGCCATCGTCACCGGCATCCGCCGGGCGCTGGAAGAGCCTCCGGCGCCCTCCGAGTAGCCGGGAAAACGGTCCGGGCTCAGTCGTCGGGCTCGGAGCGCCCACGGGTCATGAGCCGATAGATCCGCTCGAGATCCTCGAGCGTCGCGAAGTCGATCTGCACCTTGCCGTGCCGCGGTCCCATCACGATCTTGACCCGGGTCTCGAGGTAGTCGGCCAGGAGTTCCTCGAGCTCCAGCAAGCCCGGTGGGCGCAGCTTGGATTCGGCCGCCACCGCCCGGCTCGCGGGCGTCTCGTCGCGGTTCCGAATCGCCTCCTCGACCTCCCGGACCGAGAGATCTTCGGCCACGATGCGCCGGGCGAGCTGTTCCTGGAACGCCCGGTCCGGGGTTCCCAACAGCGCCCGAGCGTGGCCCATCCGCAGACCGCCGTCCTTCAGCGCCCGTTGAATCGCAGGCGGGAGCTGCAGGAGGCGCAGAGTGTTCGTGATCGTCGCTCGGCTCTTGCCGACGCGGGCCGCGACCTCGTCGTGGGTGAGGGCGAAGTCCTCGATCAGCTGCTGATAGGCAGCGGCTTCCTCGAGGGGGTTCAGCTGGTCGCGCTGGACGTTCTCCACGATCGCCTGCTGCAGCATCGTGGCGTTGTCGGCGCTGCGGACGATCGCCGGAATCGTCTGCATCCCGACTCGGCGGGCGGCTCGCCATCGCCGTTCACCTGCGATCATCTCGTACTCGCCGTCGCGCTCGCGGACGAGGATCGGCTGGAGTACGCCGACTTCGCGGATGGAATCGGCGAGCGACGCGAGGGTCTCTTCGTCGAAGTGCTCGCGTGGCTGCTGCGGATTCGGCCTGATTGCCGAGATCGGGATGTCCTGGAGGGCCGCGGTCGGTTCGACCGTGGCACCCGTCGGAATCAGCGCACCGAGCCCTCTACCCAACCCGCCGGGTCGCGCCACTGCTGACCTCCTTCGCAAGTTCCCGGTAGGCAACCGCGCCACGTGACGTCGAGTCGAACACGGTCACCGGCTGCCCGAACGACGGCGCTTCCGAGATCCGCACCGTGCGCGGCACGACGGTTCGATACACCTTCGGACCGAAGTGTGTTCGGACTTCGTGTTCCACCTGCTCCGCCAACTTGGTCCGCGCGTCGTACATCGTCAGGACGATCCCCCGGACATCGAGGGTGGGGTTGAGGTTCGTCTTCACGAGCGAGACGTTGCGCAGGAGCTGGCCGAGGCCCTCGAGGGCGTAGTACTCGCACTGGATCGGGACGACCACGTCGTCGGCGGCGGCGAGCCCGTTGACCGTGAGCAGTCCCAGCGACGGCGGGCAGTCGATGAGGGTGAAGTCGTAGTCCTCGCGCGCCTGCTGGATCGCCCGCCGTAGCTTCAGTTCCCGCGAGAAGGCGGGGACGAGTTCGATCTCGGCGCCGGCGAGATCGATCGTGGCGGGTACCACAAAGAGGTTGCGAACGGTCGTGGGCTCGACGCAGTCCTCGATCGGGATGTCGTTCATGATCACGTCGTAGATCGAGCCCTCGACGTTACGGTGGCTGATACCGAGGCCGGTGGTGGCGTTGCCCTGCGGGTCGAGGTCGATGATGAGGACACGGTGCCCGAGCTCGGCGAGGCCCGCGCCCAGGTTCACCGCTGTCGTCGTCTTGCCGACGCCACCCTTCTGGTTCGCGATCGCGATGACCCGTGGCAAGGTCATCGGTGCGGGTTCCGCGGCTGCGGCGGCCGGGACCCGATGGTCATCGAGGCTCGTCACCTCTGAAGGCGACGGAGCCTCTTCCGCGACCGCGGCCGCCGGCGAGGGAGCCGCCTCCTCGGGTTCAGGGTCGCCGATCTCACGGTCGGCCATCTCATCGTCGGGCATCGGCAGGGCGTCATCCTCGAGCACCGTCTCGACCTCGTCCTCCGCGAGTACCGCGGGTGGGTCGGGCGGTGGAGCTTCTGACTCGGGCTCGGGC
>JBKPCL010000199.1:0-10702 GCA_046727335.1 Actinomycetota bacterium | reverse complement strand
AGTGCCCCAACGCGGCCTTCGTCTTCAACGCATACCGGCACCTCGCCGCCGATGGCTCGGTGCGCGAGATCACGCGGGAGTATTTGCCGTGCTGTTTTCCCGGCCGCGTGCTACTCGAGGACATCTACTTCCGCCGCTGGCGTTTCGGATCGCCAGTGTGGGGGACGGTGATGGCGCGCCGCGCTGCCTACGACGACGCGGGTCCGTTCGACGAGCGCTTCGGCTTTTACGCCGACATCGACATGTGGATGCGCCTCGCCGAATCATTCTCGGTCGCGTATGTGGACGAGCCGCTACTGACGCTGCCATCACGTGACACCGTCCCGCGACTGTTCTCCATGACCGCGCGTGACGAGGCGCGAATCGTTCGCAAGATGTTCTGGGAAGCTCGGATGCGCCACTACCGAGAGCGACCGTTGCGGCGCGCGCTCGAAGCCGGCCGCCACGGCGCATTTGTCGCTGCTGCCGCTGCCGTTCAGGGCGGGCTCGCGGTCCGGCGCGGGCTGATGCCTCGTCGCTAGGAGAGCGCCGCGAGGAGCGTGCTCAGCCGCCCTTCGTACGTGTGGTCGGCATGGGCCCGCGCCGAAGCCCGATCACCCATGGACCGGGCGTCATCGGGATGCGCGAGCATCCACCGACACTGTTCGACGAGCCCGTCGAACGAGTCGAACGTCGCGACGTCGGTACCGACGTCGAACAAGCCCGAGAGGTCGGCGCGCGTCTCCGTGAGCACCGCGCCACCGCAGCCCGCCGCCTCGAACAGGCGACAGTTCACGCTCGCCATCTCCCCGAGATGCAACGTGTTGAGCACGACGCCCGCCGTTCGGAATATTTGTGCCTTGTCGTGCCGAGCAAGGTACTGACCGGTGTAGAGCGGCTCGAGGAGGTCCGAGTGCAGCCAGCTCGCCCAAGGTGGACCATAGATGCGCAACGGGACACCGGCGCGTGCCAGCCGTTCGAGAAGCCGCATCCGGAAGGGGTGCATATTGCCCGCGACGACGACGACAGGATGGATCGGTACGTCGCTCGGGCGGTGCCACGACGGGTTGCAGGCCTCCGGCAAATAGATCACGTTGTCGTCGAGCGTCGCCCGAACGCGACGAACGAGCTCTGAATCCTTGAAGCAAATCACGTCGTATCCGGCGAGGAACATGAGCTGCCGGCCGAGGTTGCTCACGGCATCGCCGAACCAGAGTGCGACCGCTGTTCCGTTCCGCTGTATCTGCCGAACCGATTGCGGCAGGAGCGCTCCGTCAAGCGTGATGACGACGTCGTATCGCGTCTTTGTCGCCCCGGCGACGATATTGCGTTGCAGTTGCAGAGTCGCACGCTGCGAGCCCTGCGCGACCTGGGTCAGCACCGCGCCGATCTTGGACGAATTGGTGCGGTAGGTCGAGCCCAACGCGTCGGCGTCGTGTCCCATTCTGCGCAACGTGTCGGTGACATTGTCTGCGAACGAGTCGGGAAAGATCGGTCCGATGACGCCTATCCGCACGCTCTGAATGTACTGATCGGAGTCGCCGTCAGCGCCACGCGAACAAATAGAGACTGCGCGTGATCGTGGGGAACAGCCTGCTGTGAGGGTCCGCGGCTAGAGCACGAGGCCCCAACTACCGGCTCTGACTCCTCCTCGCATGTGGAGGCATCAACTGGCAAGCTCAACCCGTCGCACGACTACGGGCCCACCAACCACGCTTGGCCGCGTAGAGCCACCAACTTCGGCTACCGGGGCGCGCTCGCCTGTCCACCGCTGGCATCATGAACACGCCGAGTCATCCCACGTCTGCGCGCAGACCCCTATTCCTTGTCCGGAGAGCTCCCGGCGCGCCACCGCTCGAAAGGACACCTGTCCAATCGAAAAGGAGAGGTCATTGGCTCAGAACATCACGCGGCGATCCGCGCTCAAGAGTTTCGGGGTCACCGGTGCAACGGCTTTTGCAGTTACAGCGGGAATTGCCACTGCGTGCGAACAACACTCCAACCCTTCGAGCGCGTCTTCGCAGGCTCAGACCTACCCCGCGTACAGTGTCAAGAACTTCGGCGGCAAGTCCGCGAACGGTCTCTACGATGACCAATCAGTTCAGCGATGCCTCACGGCCGCCGCTGCGCACGGCAGTGGCACGATCGTCATCGACACGATCGTGACCGTAAACCGCGCAATTTTGCTTCCCGCAAAAGGCAACTACCTCATTGTTTCCAGCGGGGCCCCAGTTAGCGTCTACTACCTCGGGTCTCCGTCGTTTCCGCCTGCGAGCGGCGTGGTCGTCACCGGCCGGATTGGCGACCAACCTCGCGAAGGATCCGAGGCCGGTACCCAGTTCGTATTTGACTGCTCCGCGGCGACTGCCCACGGAGGCCAAGGTGAGTTGACGCTTGGACTGATGGGCATCACGTTCTACAACCTGACCAGCCACATCACGGCAGCGGTGTACCTGACCAACCACGTTTACAATTTCGATTGCAACTGGTGCAGCTTTCAGAACTGCGCCCTCGCCTTCGGAGGGATCGCAGGGAGTGTGTCCCAAGTTCAGCGGATCAGCGTCTCGCACTGCCAAGGATCGAACGGCTACGGCTTGTGGTGTCCCCATTGGGGTCCCTTTGGCGGCGATATCAGCGGCAACGTCTGGGGAGAGGCGAATGACGACCAGATGCCAACAGGATGCTTGGGCAGCTTCCTTCACGCCGGCACCTTCTGGAGTTGGAACGTGCACGACAACTTCTTCTTCGGCCAGGTCAGCAAAGGCACCCTCGCCCGCTACTGGATCTACGCCGCCAACATCAGCCAAACGATCGACGGATGTTGCCACGACAACACCTACTACGGAGCGAGCCATGGCTGCATCTATTGGAACGACAACTACGGTGCCAACGTGTCAAACGCCTCCGCGGGAGTTCACATCCATGACGAGGAGTTCTGCGACTGGAACCGGTCCGGCATCTCCGGCTCTGCAGGCTCTGCGGTAAAGATCGACCACTCCAAAGCTTCCACGCCGGATCAGATGATCGTGATCGGCAAGTGCATCTGGAGCGGCGGCCGCCGTTCCCTACGAGGTCTGGAGGTAGTCGATAACCCCGACGCTGCCGCCGTCGTCTTCGACCGCGAGCAGATCATGCGCCATATCACGATGTCCCCCTACCGTCTCGAAGGCGTCGACTACGGATCTCCCGGTACCTCGCACCGCTTCCAGGGCCGCATAGCAACTCCGCCGGTTCCCCGGTCGGGCTCCCCCCTCGTCAACCCATTCGGTTTCGACTGCACGATCTACGCGTCGGGGGGCGCCGTAACCGCGATTTCGATCAACGGTACGCCGACCGGCCTCATCTTGGGCATGTTCAGGCTTCCCAGGGACGCCAGCATCACGTTGACATATTCCTCGGCGCCGACCTGGCAGTGGTTCGCCGACTAGACACGGGCGTGTGGGGGAAGCGGTTGGCGAAGCAACGGCATGAGGTCACTGAATAGGCGAACAAGTCGTTCTGCCGGCAGCGTCGGCTTCGTTCACCGCGGTGTAGACCGGCCGCAGATCCTTTGCGATGCCTTCCCAGTGCTGACGGGACGCGAGCGGGGACGTGTTGCGGATCAGGTGCAACACGCAGGTCTGCACGATCGCGGCCGGCCAGATCGTGTTTATCGCATCCGGCACACCTTTCAGGCCGTCGCACACCACGATGCACACGTCCACGACTGCCGTGAGCACGTGGTGCGCGAGCTGCCGGTGTCGGGCCGGCCGGTCGTGCTCGTGTGGCGCAAACGCGTGTGGCGCTGCCGCGAACGCGTTTGCGAGACGGTGACGTCGTCGGAACGTTCGTCGGCGATCCTGCGGAAGGCGACGCTGACCGAACAGGCCCGGTGAGACATCTGCAGACGCGTCGGGATGGGTGCACCAGTCGCGACGGTCGCGGTCGAGTATGGCGTGAGTGGGACACTGCGATGCGTGCGGTGCGTGACCGGCACCCCGCTGGTCGATGATCCCGAGCGGGTCGGACGCGTGCACGCGCTCGGTGTGGACGAGACGAGTTTCCAGCGAGCCAATGCCCAGCATCCGACGCGGTATTGCACCGGGTTCGCCGATCTCGATCGTGGGCGTCTCATCGACATCGTCCCGGGCCGCAGTGGCGACGACGTCGCCGACTGGCTGGTCTGAAGGCATGAGCGGAACCAACGTCGTTTGTGCCGGGATCAGGGGCTTCTCCGTCCTGATGCTTGACCAACTTCAGCACGATCCACATCCAGAACCACCGTCTGCGACCATTGCCGTCGGTACGAGCGAAAGCGCCAAATCGGCCCAATGCTTCGAACTGGACACTCGACCGTGAAGCCCCATGTCCAGCTGAGGTGAAGCTTTGCGGTCGCAGTCCAGGTCCATGGCGGCCGAACGCAGTCGCTCGTCCACAGTCGGTGCCCGCTCGGTCACGCAGCTCTGCAACCGTGCCGGAGAGGGCGCAGACCGCTGGACTTGGGTTGTGAGATGACAGAGAATCGGGGGCGACCACTAGCGACAGGTCACGCACTCAGCCGTGTCGCGTGATTCCGCTAGTACGTGGCAGGGGAGAGATCCGCATGCGCCGGATCCCTGGGGACGGTCGGATCGTACTGACGGTCGTTGTGGCGGTAGCCGCTGCGTGGATCGCGTTGTTCTCGTTGCAGAACAGCGGTGCTCGCCCGGTGCGCTCCTTCAACCTGTCGAAACGGGGGAGGCAACATGGCTGACATCAGTTCCCACGCGGGCGTTCTTGGCCGTCGGACGTTTCGGATCACACTGGTAGTTGTCGCTGCCATTGCTCTGCTGTGGTTCGGGCTGATGTTCGTGGAGCGGGGCGGACCGAGCCCAGTGCACAACTTTCATCTGATCGGAAACCAGAACACCACCACGACCACACCCGGGGCCACGACGACGACGGTCCCCATGGGCGGCGGCGGCCAGGGCCAGAACTGCAACGACAACGACCAGCACACCGGTGAGGGGACACCGGAAGACATTCTCGCCGATGACAGCAACGGCAACGGCAACGGCGGCGACGGCTGTCCCTCGGGCATCTGATCCGTCGCCGGCCATGCCATATAACAGCCCCCGCTGCATTCGGTCATAGGTCAGGCCACCAACCCGGCTTCTCGTCTTTGATCGACATCCCGCGAGCGCATACGTTCGTACTCGGAGCCGGTGGTTTGCACGAAGCTTCGGTCTGGCTGGAGTCGCTGCACTTCGCAGGTCGGTTTGGGTGACGCTGACGACACCATCGACGAGTAACCAGAACGGTCAAGGCCAGAACGCGTCAGGGCAACTGCAACGACAAGTCGCAGGGAACAACAACAACCAAGGTTGTCGTCCGTCCGGCGCCTGATTGGGGAAATCACACCCCCCGCCGAGGTCGCCCTGCTGCGTCGGGAGAACGTGTTCGCGGGGACTATGCCGGCGCGAATAGCGATCAGGCGCTCTGCCGCGCACCGCTCCGGAGACGTCTCTCGATCACGCGTACTTGACCCAGACTGAACCGTAACTGAGAGCTGCTCGCGACTGGCGCCGTCGAGCGTGCGCGCGTTAGGACCGCCTTCATGGGAACGATCGCGATCACGGGCTCGGCGGGCGGCATCGGCAGCGCGACGCGCGAGCGATTGGAGAAGGAGGGCCACCGAGTCATCGGTATTGATGTGCGCGACGCGGAGATCATCGCCGACCTCGCGACGCCGGAAGGCCGTGCCGCGATGGTGGACGCGACCACCGAGGCCTGCGATGGGGTACTCGACGGTGTGGTCGCCGCAGCTGGGATCATGGGCGACGGGCCGACGGTAGTGGCGATCGATTACTACGGCGCAGTCGCGACGCTCACGGGGCTGCGGCCGCTTCTCGCGCGCGGTACAAACCCGAGCGCGGTCGCGGTCAGCTCCAATTCGAGCACGACGACGCCTTCGCTTCCCGCGGCGTTCGTCGACCTCATCCTCGCGGGCGACGAGACCGAGGCGTGCAAGGCCGCGGCCGACCGCTACGGAAGCGCCGCATACATGGCGTCGAAGCTCGCGCTGGCGCGATGGGTGCGACGCAACGCAGTCACGCCAGAGTGGATCGGCGCCGGCATCCGGCTCAACGCCGTCGCGCCGGGCGTGATCGAAACACAGATGACGAAGGACAGCCTGGACTTCATCCTCGGCATCCCGGATGTGTTTCCTGTGCCGATGCAGCGGGCGGGTCGACCCGAGGAGGTCGCGGCCTTGCTGGCGTTTTTGTTGTCGTCGGATGCGGGGTTCTTCTGCGGGTCGGTCGTGTTCGTCGACGGCGGTACCGACGCGGCCGTGCGCGCCGACGACTATCCGACGGTCCGCCCGCGTCGCGACAAGACGTCGTGACAAGATGACGTGATGGAGGACGACGAGCTCGCGCCGGGTACGCCATGGCGCCGCAATCTCGAAGAAGTCGGGTCGGAGTTGGAGCGCTGGGCGCGTAAGAACGTCGACTCCGACACACGCGTCACCGACGTGCATGCTCCGGGCAACGGCATGTCGAGTGAGACCGTCCTGTTCACGATGGAACACGACGGCGACGTCGAACGGTACTGCGCGCGGCTCGCACCCATGCCTGACGTCTACCCCGTCTTCGCCGAATACGACATCGCGCTGCAGCACCGATGCATGGATCTCGTCCGGGCGCACACCGACGTCCCGGCACCCGAAGTGCGCTGGCTCGAGCAAGATCCGCAGTGGCTCGGCACGCCGTTCCTCGTCATGGTGCGCATCGACGGCGACGCGCCGCCCGACGTGCCGCCTTACGTGTTCGGCGGCTGGGTCGCCGACGCAACGCCCGAACAGCGGTCACAACTCCAGCGGCGTTCCGTCGAGCTCCTCGCCAAGCTGCACTGCATCACGCCTGCCAACGCCGACCTGTCGTTCCTCGCGCGGCCGCAACACGGATCGAGTGCGCTCGACCAGCAACTCGGACACGAACGCTGGTACTACGAATGGGCGCGCGACGGCGTCTCGTACCCACTGATCGAGCGCACGTTCACGTGGCTCGACGAGCACCGCACGGACAAGACCGAGACCGAGACGGTGCTCAACTGGGGTGACGCCCGCATCGGCAACGTGCTCTACCGCGATTTCGAGCCGGTCGCGGTCCTCGACTGGGAGATGGCGACGGTCGGACCCCGCGAAGTCGACCTCGCGTGGATGTACTTCCTGCACGCGTTCTTCGAAGATCTCGCCGAGCGCTTCGGGGTACCGTCCGCGACACCGGGGTTCATGCAGCGTGACGACCTCGTCGCCACCTACCGAGAACTCACTGGGCACACCGTGCGTGATCTCGAGTGGTACGAGGTCTTCGCCGCGTTGCGGTTCGCGATCGTCTCGGTTCGCACGTCGACCCGCGGCATCGCGTACGGACAGATGGAAAAGCCCGACGACCCGGACGACCTCATCATGTTCCGCAGCCTGCTCGAGCGCATGCTGGCCTGACTCTCAGTCGCGATACTCCGGCGTGCGCTTCTCCTTGCGAGCGCGGATGGCTTCCTCGAAGTTCTGCGTCGTCAGCCGCACGTAGAGCTGGGCGATGCCTTCGTGATCCATGTGCGAGTGCAGGCTGCCGGCGGAAAGGCTCGACCACAGCATGCGCTTCGTGATCTCGACACCGACGCGGCTGTAGCCGATGATCCGCTCCGCGAGTGCGTAACAGGTTTCCAGCAGCTCGTCGGGCGCGACGACCTGCGACACGAGACCGACGCGCTCGGCTTCGGCGGCATCGACGTCGCGCCCCGTCAGCATGATGTCGAACGCGCGTGACGAGCCGATCGCACGCGGCAGCAAATAGCTGATTCCGAGCTCGCTCGCGGTCAGTCCGTTGTTGATCCCGGCGGCGCGGAAGTACGCATCGGTCGAGGCGATGCGAACGTCAGTTGCGACGGCGAGGCAGAAGCCGCCGCCGATCGCGGCGCCGTTGATCGCGCCGATCACTGGTTGATGCATGCGCCGGAGCGCGTCGATGACGCCTTCGAGCAGGTCCAATGCTCGTCGCGCGATCGACGTTACCGTGAGGCCGTCGATGTTCGGGACGATGCCGGCATCTTCGAGGTCGGCGCCCGAACAGAAACCGCGACCTTCGCCCGTGAGCACGACGACGCGCACGTCGTTGTCGAGGCTCACCCGTTCGAGGGCTTCGCGCAACGGGATCATGACGTCGAACGCCATCGCGTTCATCCGCTCCGGGCGGTTCAGCGTGATCAACGCGACATTCGGTCGGGGCTTGTCGATGACGACGAACGACATGGGGCGGCACCGTAGTGCGCAGTGGCTCGTCGCCCTCAGCTGACGTGGCGCTCCCGGCCCTCCCAGTACGGCTCGCGCAGCTTGAACTTTTGGAGCTTTCCTGTCGCGGTGCGGCTCAATTCCGTCCGGAACTCGATCGACGTCGGGCACTTGAAGTGCGCGAGGCGCTCGCGGCAGAAGCCGATCAGCTCCGGTTCGGTCGGTGTCGCGTCGGGCTTGGGGACGACGAGCGCCTTGACCGTCTCGCCCCACTTCTCGTCGGGAACGCCGATGACGCATACCTCGGCGACCGCGGGATGCTGATAGAGGCAGTCTTCGATCTCGGTCGACGAGACGTTCTCGCCGCCCGTGATGATCACGTCCTTCTTGCGGTCGCTGATCGTCACGTAGTGCTCGTCGTCGAGCGCGCCGCCGTCGCCCGTTTGGAACCAGCCGTCCACGATCGCCTCGCCGGTCGCGTCCGGCTGCTCCCAGTAACCCTCGAGCACGACGTTCGAACGCGCGAGCACCTCTCCTTGATCGCTGATTCGTATGCTCACGCCCAGGGCCGGCGCGCCCGCGCGGTTGAGGCGTTGCGCACGCTCGGCCGGTGAGAGTGCGTCGTACTCAGCGCGGCCGCGGTTCATCGTCAAGAGCGGCGACGTCTCGGTGAGGCCGTAGATCTGGATGAACTCCCACCCGAGCTCGGTCTCCATTTGCTCGATGGTCTTCGTCGGCGGTGGCGCGCCCGCGACGACCATCCGCACGCGACCGCGGCCGGGAATCGGACCATCCCACTCACGCGCCGCGTCGAGAATCGCCGCGACGACGGCGGGCGCGCCGCACAACAACGTCACGCCATGCTCGTCGACGCGCCGCAAGATCTCGGCGCCGTCGACCTTGCGCAGGATGATGTGCGTGCCGCCCATGCCCGTGACGGCGTACGTCATGCCCCAACCGTTGCAGTGAAATTGCGGAAGAGTCCACAGGTACACGTCGCGATCCGACACACCGGTTTGCCAGCCGAACACGGTCGCGTTCACCCACAAACTGCGGTGCGTCAATTGCACACCCTTGGGCCGCGCGGTCGTACCGCTCGTGTAGTTGATCGATGCCGTCGCTTCCTCGTCCGGCGTCCAGGGTTCCGGTTCGGCATCGAAACGGAGCAGCGCCGCATCTGATTCCGCACCGATGACGAACCGATGTTTGGCGCTGACCGAGGAGAGTGATTCGTCGAGTTCCGGATCGATGAGCACGACGGCCGAACCCGAATGCTCGACGATGTAACTCACTTCGTCGGCGTTGAGGCGGAAGTTGACCGGAACGATGATGCGGCCGTACGCGGAAATGCCGAAGAACGAGCTGAGAAGCCGCGCCGAATTCGGTGAGATGATCGCGATCCGTTCGCCCTGCCCGACGCCGAGGGCATCGAGGCCGGCGGCTTGCGCGCGAGCTCCCTCGGCAACCTGCTTCCAGGTGAGCTCGCCCAGGGAGGCTGCCGGCTGGTTGGGCTCGTCCACGATGCCGACACGATTCGCGTAGACTCGTTCGGCCCGGTCGATGAAGTCGGCGATGGTCAGCGGGACGCGCATCGCGGCCTCCTTGCACTCACGGAGTTCGACCCACCTCGTTCGAGGCGGAGCGTACCGGGTTGATGTCTCACTGTCGCCGTACGATCCCCCTCGTGCCGTTGCGCGTGATTCCCACTCCATACGGGCGTGAAGCGTCCGAGGTGTTGCGAGCCGAAATCGCGCGCGTGAAGGCATCGGAACCGATCGCACCCGTGACGGTCGTGGTGCCGACCAACTCCGTGGGCGTGGCCGCGCGCCGTCTGCTCGCGTCAGGAGAGCTTGGCCAGGTGATCCCCGACCGTCCCGGTCTCATCGGCGTCACGTTCCTCACGGTCTTCCGGCTCGCCGAGTTGCTCGCGGCGGCGCGGCTCGCAGCGAGCGGCCGCCGGCCGGTCTCGACCCCCGTTGTCGCAGCCGCGATCCGGCCCGTGCTTGCCAGTGAGCCGGGCATGTTCGCGCCGGTCGCGGAGCATCCGGCAACCGAGGAGGCGCTCGTCGCCGCGCACCGAGAGCTTGCCGATATCGACGACGCCGCGCTCGACGTGTTGAGCGCGCAGTCGCCCCGTGCGCGTGACGTCGTGCGCATCCATCGATCGACCCGTCGCCGCCTGCGCGACCACTGGTACGACGAGGACGACTTGATGCGCGTCGCTTCCGAGGTCGTCGCCGAGGGGTCGCCGCTGCTCGCCGATCTCGGTCCGATCGTGTGCCATCTTCCGCAGCGGTGGTCAGGTCCGGCGGCACGTCTCCTCGCGGCGCTTGCCGAACAGGTCGACGTCGTCATCGTGACCGGTCTGACGGGAGTCCCTGCCGCCGACGCCGCCGTCGTCGCGAGCGTCGAGCGAGTCGGCGGCAAGATCGAGGATCTCGCGCGCACCGCCATGACTCCGGCGCACGGCAC
>JBKPCL010000198.1:0-10784 GCA_046727335.1 Actinomycetota bacterium | reverse complement strand
TCCGCCCGCGCCATCCGCTCGCTGTGCAGGTGCGGATCGCGCTGGGTGCGTTCGACGACTCCGACTCGCGTGAGCTCGGGTCGTCGGAGCAACTCGTCGCGCGTGCGAGGCACGCGCTCGCGGCTGGGCGACCCGAGCTCGCGCTCGGGCTGCTGGGCGGATTTGGGACGTCGGACGGCGCCGGGCTGCCCGGCCGACCGCACCCCCGCACGCTCATCGAGGCGTGCTGTGTGCTGGCAATCGCGGCCGATCGGGTCGACGACGTCGAAGGGGCGATGGGGGCTCTCCGACGCGCCTGCACCGCCGCCGCGCCCGGTGACCTGCGCGGACCGTTCGTCGCGCACGCGACCGAGCTGGCGCCCGTACTGGAGCGCTACGCGTGGCGGCTCGCGCCGGAGACCATCTACGCCGTCGAGCTCGTCGACGCGTTGCAACGCGCCGAGCCGCCCGTCTTCGTCGAGCCGCTCACAGAGCGCGAGCGCGCGGTCCTCGAATTCCTGCCGACGATGATGTCCAACACGGAGATCGCGCACCAGCTGCTCGTGTCCGTGAACACCGTGAAGACGCACCTGAAGTCGGTGTACCGCAAGCTCGGCGTCGAGCGCCGGCGCGATGCCGTGCTGCGCGGCCGTCAACTCGAGATCATCTAGGAGACGCAGGCGGAGCCGACCGGATGGGAGGCGGAGCCGGAGTCGACCAGTGAATAGGAGCCGGAGTCGACCAGTGAATAGGAGCCGGAGTCGACCAGTGAATAGGAGCCGGAGTCGACCAGTGAATAGGAGACGCGGGCTCGCTACGGCTGCTCGTCTTCGATGTCGGGTGCGAGGCGCCGGACCTCGACGAGCTCGAGTCCGAGCGCTTCGATGCGCCGGAGCAGTCCATGCAACGCGGCGTCGTCGTCGATCGGGCCCTCGAGGACCGTCTCGACGGGAACGATCGCGGTCGAGAGGTGGAGCTCCTCGAACTCCGCGAGCAGTGTCGGCGTCAGCCGTCCTCGCAGCCGGATCGCGTAGCGGTAGTGCGACACGACACCTCTTCCCTCGAGTGATTGCAGTGTCCGCGCGGTCGTGAGCCGGCCTCGTCACCCAGCCAGGGTGAGGATGATTCGGTCGCGACCACGGACGCTGTCCTGGTGAGCACGCCACCCGCGTCCTCGACTGCGCCCGCGAGCGAGACGTCGGACGGGCGTCGCCATCGGCCGCGACGGATTCTCGCGACCGTCCTGGCGATCCTGACGGCCGTCGTCGTGGCAGTCGCGACGACCGGCGTCTGGCTGAAGGCCACGACGACCGACACGGATCGATGGATCCACGTCGTCGGGCCGCTCGCCAGCGACCCGAGGGTGCAGACGGCGCTGGCGGACTACACCGCGTCGCAGCTGGACCAGGCGATCGACGCGCAGGCAGTACTCAAGAGTCGACTGCCTCCGCGTCTGCAGCCGTTGGCCGCGCCGATCGCGACTGCGGTCGACCGCTTCATCGCCGAGACGGCGCAAAAGCTGTTCAGCAGCGAACAGTTCACGCGGCTGTGGGTCGCCGCGAACCGCAAGGCGCACGCCGACGCGCTCGCGTTGCTGAAAGGCAAGACCAAGACCGCGACGGTGAAGAACGGAAAGGTCTCCCTCGATCTGATCCCCGTGCTCGAGACCGTGCTGCAGCGGGTGGATCAGCAGACCAACGGCGCCCTGTCGAGGCGCGTGCCCGCGATCAACGAGAACCTCACCCCAGACCAAGCGCGCGCCCGGTTGTCCGCCGCGTTGCATCGTCCGCTGCCGAACGACTTCGGTGTCGTCGTCGTGCTGGACAGCAAACAGCTCTCGGCGTTGCAGGATGCGGTGCAGTTGTTCCAGCGACTTGTCGTGCTGCTGGTGATCCTCGCCGTCGTGCTCATCGCCGTCACCGTGCTCGTTGCTCCGGACCGGAGACGCATCGTCGTCACGCTCGGGCTCGCAAGTGCCATAGTTCTGGTCGCGTTCCGAGCCATCACGCGAGCGGCGAAGTCACGCATCGTCGACATGGTGAAGGTGCCCGAGAACCGCGAGGCGGCCAAAGCGGTCGTCGACCGCGTCGTGCACAGCTACCTCGCGGTGACGGCCGTCGTCGTGGCCATCGCGTTGCTCGCCGCGGCGATTGCGTACCTCGCGGGTCCGGGGCGCGCCGCGGTCGCGATCCGCTCGAGAGTGATGCGAGCCGACTGGATCGGCGCCCATGCGGGCCAACTCGCGTTGGGCGTGCTCGTCGTCGGCCTCGGGATCGCGCTGTTCGCGACCCTCACGTTCGGATGGCTGATCGTGTTGGCGGTCGTCATCGGCGTGATCGAGATCGTCCTGCTGCGCCTGCGAGCGGCGTACCGCGCGTCCACGCCGACGGCGCCCGCCGCCGCGTAGTGCCGCGACCGGGCAAGCCCAGGCGTCGAAGACCCGGTGCTGCGGGCGGGGCGTCACGGGGGTGACGCGCCGCCCGCAGTCACCTGGGAGACGGCAACAGCCCGCGCATGCGGGGAGTGCGCGACTGTGCCGCTCCTCATGGTCGCGTGGAACCGGCGAACCGTCGCCACCCCGATTGGGGTGAAGCGGAGGTGCCCAAGGACCCGGGCCGCTCACCGGTCGACAAACGCTGCGACACGGGCGACACTGGCAACCCATGGTGCGTGAGAGTGCCCGGCGGCGCATCGCTCCGATCGAGTGGGTGGGATTTGCGGTCCTCGCCGCCGCGCTGTTGCAGAGCCGTTATCGCCGCGAGTCGGCCGCCATCTCGATGCGCACGCGCCGGGCGCGCAGCCGCTTCAGGATGTCCGTCGACCCACCCGGGGCGACGACGGCGATGATCGCGCAGACGCTCCTGAACGCCCGCCGGCGCCGCTAGCGGCGGCCCGATTTCGAACCCGGGTCGTCCGCCGGGGGTGCGCGGACGACCCGGGACGAGTCACCCCGCGAGGCGATCCCGTCTCACAGGGACCGCCTCGAAGCGCGGCGGCAGCGTGTCGCGTGCTACGTACAGCAGATGGTTGCGGAGCGCGTCGGCGGCGGCGTGTGCACCGTCATACCAGCGCCGCCGCCGACGGTCGCTCCAATGGTGCGGTGCGCGCGCAGCGGGTCGTACCGCGATCTCGGTGGCCGTGTCCGACCACGGCGCGAGCTCGACGTCGACCGCGAACCCGCGGCGTCCGGAAGGTATGAATCCCGAGGCGCGGGCCGTCGTGTATTCGCTTCGGTATGCGATGCCGGTCGCGTCGCGAATCCACGTGCCTTCGAGGTGCACTTCGTCGAGCGCGAGCGGACCGGCAGCCGTGTGCGCGCGCGACGCCGCCGTCATGGCCGCGTGGCGAGAGAGCGGGAGAAGCCGCGTCACCGCCAGCTGTTGCCGATCGCTGAGCAGATCGACCCACGGGTTGTTCTGCATGACTGCCATGATCGCCAGGCCGCATTTCCTCACCGCGGCGAGCGTGCGACAGGCCCGTGAACCGTGTGTGGACGCTCGCTGTCAGCGAGCGGCCGCGGCCTCGTGCCGGCTTGCGTGCCAGAGCAGCTCTTCGGCGAGCTCGGCGACCAGCGCCCGAGCCAGCTCGCGGTCCTCCGCCCGCTCCCGCTGACCGTCAGCGAGCCGCAAGGTGAGATCGACCGCGTGGTCGCTTCGGGCTTGGAGACCGATCACCACGACGACCGGCTCGCTTCCGGCGACGCTCCAGAGGCGGGCGTTGCTGTTCCAGCGTCGGAGGTTGCCGTGCGTGCCGTTGGTCGACACGAATGGAAGGTCGATGCCTGCGGTGCCGCGGTCGCCCAGCGTCCAGCGCAAGGGTGATGCCGCGGTCGCACGCCAGAGCCGCCCGAGGACGTCGGGGAGCACCGCGGGAGCGAACGGAAGCGTCCGCTCGATGTCGAGCGTGCCGAGCTCGGTGCTGCGCCCTTCCACGGAACATCCATCGGCGGCATCGAGCGGTGCCTGAACGTACGATGCCGCCATGTTCGAATGGCCCGAAGAGCTCCAGATGGTCCGGCACGCCGTGCGTCAGTTCGTCGACAACGAGATCCGGCCGTACCGAGACGAATTGGAGCACGGCGATCTTCCGCCCTACGACTTGTTGCGCAAGCTCTACAAGACCTTCGGCATGGACGCGATGTCTGCCGATTCGTTCGACCGTCGCATCGCGAACGAGTCCGCGGCAGGGGAGAGCGAGGAACGATCCCCAGAGGAGCGGGCCTCCGAGCCGCGGTCGGGCGCGGCGGGCTTCAGCCTGATCCCGATCATCGAGCTCAGTAAGTGCTCGCCCGGCATGGTGACCGCGCTCGGGGTGTCGGTGGGGCTGACGGCGACTGCGATCATGTCGAAGGGCACGGCCGCACAGAAGAAGCGCTGGGCCCGCGACCTGCTGACGCTCGACAAGATCGGCGCGTGGGCGATCACCGAGCCGAACTCGGGTTCGGACGCGTTCGGGCAGATGGCAGCGACGGCCCGACGCGACGGCGACGAGTACGTGCTGAACGGCCAGAAGACGTTCATCACGAACGGCCCGTACGCGGACACGATCGTGTTCATCTGCAAGCTCGATGAGGGCAACGAGCCCGCCGAGCGCAAGGTCGTGCAGTTCGTGCTCGACAAGGGCATGCCCGGCCTGGAGCAGTCAGGGCCGCTGCGCAAGATGGGCCTGCACTCGTCGCCGACCGGCATGCTGTTCCTCGACGATGTCCGCGCCGGCCGTGACCGCCTCCTCGGCGAGAGCGAAGAAGGCTTCGGCGGCGGTGCCGGCCGGGAGGCGTCGAAGGCGACGTTCGTCATCGAGCGTTCGGGTGTCGCCGCGATGGCGTTGGGCATCATCGAACGCTGCCTCGAGCTCTGCATCCGCTATTCGAAGGAGCGAGTGCAGTTCGGCCGGCCCATCGGCGACTACCAGCTCATCCAGCTCAAACTCGCCAAGATGGAGGTCGCGCGGCTCAACGTCGAGAATCTCGTGTTCCGCGTGCTCGAGTCGTCGCAGGCCGGCAAGCCGATGAACCTCGCCCAAGCCTCCGCGATGAAGCTGTACTCCGCAGGGGCGGCGGTCGAGGTCGCGCTCGAAGCCGTCCAACTGTTCGGCGGCAACGGCTACATGGCCGAGTACGAAGTCGAGCAGCTCGCGCGCGACGCCAAAGTGCTGCAGATCTACGCCGGTACGGACGAGATCCAGATCGGCCAGATCGCGCGCGCGCTCCTCGCCTGAGCGACCGGCGCGCACCCGCGCTGCCCGGCGAATGCCAGTGCCCATCGAGCCGCCGCCGTCACCGTGGGAGTTCCCCGACCCGTCCGCCGTGAGCGGCGAGCTCGCGGGCAGCGAGATCATCGCGGTCGGTGCCGACCTCGAACCCGGCACACTCCTCGCCGCGTACCGGGGCGGCCTCTTCCCGATGCGCGTGGAAGGCGCGCTCGCGTGGTGGTCGCCTGATCCGCGGGGCGTCATCCCACTCGACGCGATGCGAGTGAACCGGTCGCTGCGTCGCGCGATTCCGAGCTTCGACGTCACCGTCGACGCGGCGTTCACCGCCGTGATGCGCGGCTGCGCGGATCCCCGCCGTCCACACGGGTGGATCGACGAGTCATTCATCCGCGCCTATTCGCGGTTGCACGAGTTGGGCTGGGCGCACAGCGTGGAGGTGTGGCAGCACGACACGCTGGCCGGCGGCCTTTACGGCGTTCGCATCCAGCGGTTCTTCGCCGGCGAATCGATGTTCCGCCGTGTGTCGAACGCCTCGAAGATCGCGCTGTGGACCGCGGTCGAGCTGTTACGCCGTGACGGCGTCACGCTCTTCGACGTGCAATGGACGACACCACACCTGCGATCGCTCGGCGCCGTCGACCTCGCGCGTCACGTCTATCTCCGGAAATTGCGCGAGGCGGTATCGTCCGTCTGATGACCGACGTGCAGATCTTCCACAATCCGTCGTGCAGCAAGTCACGTGGCGCGCTCCAGATCCTCGAGCAGCGCGGCGTCGACGCAACCGTCGTCCGTTATCTCGAGACGCCGCCGGACCGGGCAACCCTCGACCGCATCCTCGACGCGATCGACGACGATCCTCAGGCACTCGTTCGGGTCGACGACGAGAAGTTCAAGCGGGCCGGGCTCTCCAAGGCCGACGTCGCGACACGCGAGCAAGTGATCGACGTACTGCTCGCTCATCCCGAGTTGATGCAGCGACCGGTCGTGTTCGTCGGCAATCGCGCGGTGATCGCGCGCCCGTCGGAGCGTGTCCTCGAGCTCCTCGAGAGGAGTTAGGCCGCCATCTCCGCTTTGGCGATCACCTTCGACGGCGTGATGCGCACGAGCAGCTCGCCCGGCACCGCGTTACGGCGCCCGAATGCACCAGCGCGATCCTCGCCCATGTAGCGAGCTCCGATGCGCGTCGCCCACACCAGCATCTCGTCGAGATCGTCATACAACGTCGCGGTGCCTTCGATGGTGACGAAGGAGAACGGCGGACGGTCGTCCTCGACGCAGAGTGCGACCCTGCCGTCGCGCCGGATCGAGCTCGCCTTCACCGACCGCGAGCCCGTCGTCACGACGATCTCGCTCCTGTCGAGGACGAACCAGACCGGCGTGACGTGCGGCGCACCGTCCTGCCGAGTGACCGCGAGCTTCGCGGTCCGCGTGCCTTCCAGGATGAAGGCGCGCCACTCGTCAGGCAGCATGTCTCGAACCATCGTGGAAGGGTACGCTCCCGCGCGCGATCGCGACGATGAGGGAGCCTCTCATGGCGATGCCGACAGTCGAGCCGACGATTGAGGACGTGCGGACCGAGCTCAAGGCCTGGCTCGAGGAGCACTGGAACCCTGACCTGACGGTGGGCGAGTGGTGGGACGTGCTTGCCCGCTCGGGCTATGCGGCACCGACGTTCCCCGAGGATTGCTGGGGCAAAGGCTGGACGCGCGACCTCGCAATGGCCGTCAACGAGACGATCGCCGAACACGGCGCGGTCGGACCACCGGCCGGTCTCGGTTATCTCCTCGCGGCGCCGACGATCGTCGCGCATGGGAACGAGCGTCAGAAGCGCGAAGACCTGCTGCGCATCCTGAACGGTCAGGACGCGTGGTGTCAGCTGTTCTCGGAGCCGGGTGCCGGCTCCGACCTTGCGAGCCTGCAAACGAAGGCGATCAAGGACGGCGACGAGTGGATCATCACCGGGCAGAAGGTGTGGACGTCGACCGCGCAGCTCACGAACTTCGGCATGCTGCTCGCGCGCACCGACCCTGATCTTCCGAAGCACAAGGGCATCACCTACTTCAAGTTCGACATGACGCAGCCCGGTGTCGAGATCCGTGCCCTGCGGGAGATGACCGGTCGGGCATTGTTCAACGAGGTGTTCATCGACGGTGCGCGAGCGCGTGACGAAGACATCATCGGCGGGTTGAACAACGGTTGGGCTGCTGCGAACACGACGCTCATGGCCGAGCGCACGGGATTGGGCACGGGTGGCAGCGGCGGCGCGGGGAACGCGTTTCCCGGGCCGATCGCCGGGCAGCTCGGCAACCGCGTCGGTGACCACGTGGGTCAGGTGCGAACGGGTGGCACCGGCGGCGGTGGCGTCGCCAGCGCCGTTCGCATGATCAAGCTCGCGGAGGAGGTCGGCAAAAGCGGCGACCCGAACATTCGCCAGAAGCTCGCCCGGCTCTACACCCTGCAGCAGCTCGGCCGGTTCTCGGCGCTGCGTGCGAAGAGCCGGAGTCAGCGCACGGGCGCGGAACCGAACATCGCCAAGCTGATGATGAGCGACCTGTTGCGACTGCAGCGCGAGGTCGGCAACGAGATCATCGGCGCGTGGGGGATGGTGATGGGCACGGACACGCCCGGGCAGGGCAGCGTGCAGGAGCTCACGCTGTTCTCGCCGGGTCCGTCGATCTACGGAGGCACCGATCAGGTGCAGCGCAACATCATCGGCGAGCGCGTCCTCGGTCTGCCGAAGGAGCCCGGCCCCGCGAAGGACACGCCGTTCCGGGAGCTGCTCGTTAGCCATTGATTCGCGCGTTCGAGGGGGGACAAATGGAGAAGCTCATCGCCGCGGTGTCGGCCGTCGCCATCGTGATCGGCGTGGCGCTCGTCGGCCACGCGGTCGGTGGCGAATCGTCGGCATCGCCGTCAGTCGCTGCGGCGCCGCTGTCGACCGCGCAGGCCTCGAATGCCGCCGCGCAGGCGATCACCGCCAACAGCGTGGTGTCCGGTGCGGGACACGTTCACAGCGGTGCTACCGCGGTCGATGATCGGGGCTTCTCGCTGCTCGAGAACGGTGTGCAGCATTCGCACACGTTCACGCAGCCGATCAGTCCGACCGACCGAGTGCTGCTCGCGCACCAGCTCGAGCTTGCCCGACAGGTCGCGTTGCAGTATCCGACCGTCGCCGACGCGGAGCGCGCCGGACTGCACCGCGCGGGGCCGTTCTCGCCCGGCCTCGGAGCGCACTACATCTCGTACTCGAACGCGCTCAGTAACACGAGCGGCGTGATGGACGACAACGCCATTCGCCGTCCGCTGGCGTGGATCTACGACGGCACAAAGCCACAGTCGCGGATCGCCGGTCTCTTCTACATGACGGGGAGCTCGAACCCGCAGGGATTCGCGGGCCCGAACGACGTCTGGCACGTGCACCACGACATCTGCATCAAGCCCGAACCGAATGGTGTCGTCGATGCCCCGCTCGGCGCCGACCACGACGCGACGAAGGCGCAGTGCGATGCCGTCGGCGGGAATCTGCTGAAGCAGACGCAATACCTGTTGCACACGTGGGTCGTTCCGGGGTACGAGAGCCCCGAGGGAGTGTTCTCACACCTGAGCTCCGCGATCACGTGCGCCGACGGCACGTACAACACGATCGCAGACGTCACGAAGGTCGGGTCGCGTACGACGATGTGTCGCGACAATGCTGAATAAGCGCACTGCGTCGTGACCGAGCTGCTGTACCTGCGCGACGCGTATCTGCGCGAATTCGACGCAACCGTGACTGACGTCGACGCGGCGTCACACCGCGTCGCCCTCGATCGCACGGCCTTCTATCCGACCGGAGGCGGCCAACCGCACGACGCCGGAGCTCTCGACGGCGTGGCCGTCGTCGACGTCCGCAAGGAAGGCGACGACGTGTGGCACACGCTCGATGGTGCGCTGCCCGCGGTGGGCCAGTCGGTGCACGGTGTCGTCGACTGGGAGCGACGCCATGAGCTCATGCGGACCCACTCGGCGATGCACGTGTTGTGCGGCGTGATATGGAACGAGTGGGGGAACGCGGTGACGGGCGGCAACATGGAACCGCTCGAAGCGCGGATGGATTTCGAGTTCGATCCGTTGCCGGAGGCATTCGCCGCGCGCGTGCAGGAGCTCGTGAATGCCGAGATCGCGGCGGACCGGCCCATCGAGATCTCGTTTCTGCCGCGAGGGACGGCGTTGGCGGACGCCGACCTCATCCGCACGAAGGTGAATCTGATCCCCGAATCGGTCAGTGAGATCCGAGTCGTCGACATCGTCGGTCTCGACAAGCAAGCGGACGGCGGGACGCACGTGCGCTCGACGGGCGAGATCGGCCGCTTCGAGGTCGTCAAGACCGAGAGCAAGGGCAAAGGCAACAAGCGCATCCGCGTCCGCATTCTCGATTGAGTCACTCCGACCCGTGACCACCAGTTCGTGATCCATTTGCCTGCACATTCATGGGCAAATGGACAATGAACGGTGCAGTAGCTTCGAATGGGAATGGTCACGCGGCGGGCTGGCTTGATTGCGCTTCTTGGTGCGACGGCGGTCGTGATCGCGTCCTTTCAGGTTGAGATTCATATACGCGCGTACGGCGATACGCGCTGATCTTCGTCTTCGTGCCCGCTACTCTTCCTAGGCATATGCGGGGACACTTCCGAATCGGACGCGCCGCGCTCTGTGCGGGCTCGGTGCTCGTGAGCACGATGGCGGTCGCACCGGTGGCAGGTGCGTCTCATGGCGAGACGGCGCCTCCGAGTGCAGCCCAACGAGTGGAGCACGTCTCGGCGCCGATACGCGGCGTCGCTCCTTCGGGGGTGCCGGGTCGGGCGCACAGCGCGAGTAACAAGCCTTCGTCGAGCGGCATCAGCTATCACGGCGGCCCGGTCATGAACACAGGCGTGAACGCGTACCTGATCTGGTACGGCAACTGGTCGGGGAACACCGCGACGACCATCCTGCCGACGCTGCTGACCGGGCTCAGTGGCTCGCCGTATTACAAGATCAATACGACGTACTACGACGGCGCGAATCGCATCGTCCCGAACAGCGTTCGCCTCGCTGGGCAGACCAACGATGCGTACTCGCAGGGGAGCACGAACCTCAGCGACAGCCAGATCGGCGCGATCGTGAGCAGCGCGATCTCGAGTGGTCGTCTGCCCAAGGACACCGCAGGCGTGTACTTCGTATTGACGTCGGTCGACGTGACCAAGAGCGGCTTCCTCACCTCCTACTGCGGCTGGCACACCAGCGCAACCATCGGAGGCGCGGACATCAAGTACGCCTTCGTCGGGAACCCCGGATCGAATGCCGCGTGCTCCGTGCAGACCGGCGTGTCGCCGAACAACAACGTCGGCGCCGACGCGATGGCGAGCATCGTCGCCCACGAACTTGAAGAGGGCGCGACCGATCCCGATCTCAATGCCTGGTATGACCGGCGCGGATACGAGAACGCCGACAAGTGCGCCTGGACCTTCGGTGCGACCTACTCCGTCGCAAATGGATCCAAGGCCAACATGAAGCTCGGCGGCCTCGACTTCCTCATCCAGCGCAACTGGGTCAACGCGAGCGGCGGCTACTGC
>JBKPCL010000197.1:0-7127 GCA_046727335.1 Actinomycetota bacterium | reverse complement strand
GCGTCGACGTCCTGATAGGTGCCACTCGATCCCGAATCCTTGGTACCGGTCACTGTGATGGTGATCGTGTGAGTTCCACTCGACAGATGTGTTCGCTCGAACAAGATCGCCTGTTTGGCCCAGGTCGGTGAGTACGTGTCCACGCCCGTCGTCTGGCCGCCGTCGATCGACACGTTTGCGTAGCCGTGGTTGTTGTTGGTCGCGCCGATCCAGGCGATGAACGTTCCCGTGAACGTGAACGAAGCGGTGACACCGGGCGTGGCCGACGCATGGAACGAGCCGTCGCCGTAATAGCCGGCGCCCCGCCCCGCGAACCAGCTGCCCGTGTATCTGATCGCGGCGCTCGTGTCGTCCACGCTCGAGAAGGAGTCAGTGCTGAGCGCGAACGGGACGGCGTGCAACGAGTAGAGGTCGGGAGCCGGACAGCCTCCGGCGAAGAAGCAGGCAAAGTCACCGGACATGAACACGGTTTGGCTCAAGCCGTCCATGCGCACGAACTTCGAGACGAGCGTCGGGTCGTACCACCCGTAGCCGTTGGGATTCACTCCGAGGAAGAACCGGCTCCACGGCCCCCACGGCGCGGGCGCCTGGTAGAAGGTGAGGTTCGTGTTCCGCGCCTCGTCGACACCGTTGCAGTTCGGATTCTGGGCGTGCGTGACGTAGAACCAGCACTCGTCGAACGACGGGTAGTAGAAGCTGGTCATCACGTAACGCTTCAGAGCCGGTACGTACTGAATGCTCGCTTGGCTCAGCTGGTGGCTTGCAGACAGCACTTGGGTGGCGAGGTTCGAGTTCGACGTCCAGTTTCGGGAGTCGTTGCCACTGCCGCCCGAGAAGCCGTTGTTCTCGTAGTACTGCCACTTGGTCGCATCGAGGGAGCCGATGTCACTTCGCAGCACTCGGCCGAGGATCTCGTTGCTGCCGTCGTAGGCGAATCCGTCGTTGGCCATGGCGTAGACGTACGTGTCGCCGCCGTTGCCGTCGGTGGCACCGGATATGGCATCGTCCTGCCCGTAGTTGATGAAGAACACGGTGGCGAACCGGCTCCCGGGAAACATCGCGTTGTAGTGATGCGTTGTGGCGTTACAGGTCGGTGCGGCACCGTCACTCGTCGGAGTGGTGATCCAGGGATTCGTCCACGTGCGGCCGTGATCAGTTGATTTGATGATCGTGGCGTCCTCGGTCGCCTGGTACCCGGACGGATACTGATTCCCGGCATCGCTCTGCCGAGAGACCACGACATACAAGGCGCCGCCCACCGAGAGCACCCCGCCTGTCTTCCAGGTGTTCTGGTCGGGGCAGTTGGTCTGATCGCCTTGGTCGCCCGCGAAGCCGAAGCTGGGCATGCAATTGGTGTATGGGGACGTCAGGTGCTCCGGATCCGGTCCGTCGAGTTCGTTGACCACCAGGTTGCTGCCGCCGAAGCCGCCTTCGTTGCATCCCCCGTGGAAACTCGGAGGGCTGCCGGTGCACGATCCGTTGAAGCCGCTGCTGTCGTCGGAGGTGGCATAGATGTGGTCGTCGTCGGCCCAGGTGTTGTACCAAGTGTCGCCATTCGAAGACTGGTTCGATGTCGAGCAGCTGTAGGTGAATGGTGTGCCCAAGCTTCCCGAAGTTGCCTCTGCTCGAGCGGTCGGCGCCGGCGCATAGGCGAGCCACGTCGCCAAGAGAGAGCTCGCCGCGCCCACGCTGATCAGCGTCCTGCCAGTACGTCTCAAGGTTCGCAGGTTCCGCAGGGCGCTACGACATGCGTCATGTCCTGGAACAGCTGACCCCACGCGGCGTAGAGCGCGTCGCCGATGTTGCCCGATGCCAACCGTTGCGAGATGGTCGTGGTGCCCCACTGGCCGATCCATCCGACTGCATGTGGTCTCGATTGCAGGATGAAATTGCGTTCGAGATCAGTCGGTGTCAGCACACCTGTTTCTTCCACGACGACGGGCTTGCCGGGTGCGGCAAAGACGCTCAGGAGGTTCTTCTCGAACGCGAGGGGATCGCCGGGCACGCCGTTCGGTCGCTCGAGCGGCCGTTCGAACGCGCACGGATCTGACTGCCCCGGCGGCGGCGGTGGGCCGGTGCAGTCCTGCGGATAGATGTGCACGCTCAGGTAGCCAAGCAGCGGCGCGGTCGTCGCCGGGCTGAACCCTGCGCAGTTGTAGAACGGGAGGCAGCCGAGCGTGATGAGGTGCGCTGTGTCGTACTGGCGGATCGCGCCGGTCATCTGGTTGATCCACGCGGTCGCGATCTGGTCGCTGGTTCGGCCGGCCGGGTCCTGCGTGATCACCTGATTGAAGAAGTAACCAGGGAACGGATCGCCGGGACAGTCCGCCCACCCACAGCCCGCCGGTTCGGGCGAGCCAGGGATGATCGGCTCGTTGACGAGGTCGAGAGTCAGCACGGCCGGACTGTTCGCGACCGTGCGAGCAACCGCGTTCCAGAACGCGGCCTGCGCGCCCCAGCGCTGCGCGTCGGTGGTCGCCTGTCCGTAGCACGACGGGTCCGCCTCATCGCCGGCGTAGCTACCCAAGCCCGTGAGATCGAGGTAGATGGCGTTCTGCTCGGCGGCACGCAGGGTCTGCGCCAACTGATCGAGCGCAGCTTGGTTCGCGGTGGCGCAGTCGATCATGAAGGTGCGGAATTGAAGGTGCAGGCGAACGACGTTCGCGCCCATCTCCTTCATCTCGCGGAGGTCGGCGATCGGGACGGTGTCGGTGACGTAGTTCTGTCCCCACGGCGTGAACCGCTGACCCGAGCTGGCGCCGACGAGCGTCTGGTTGGGCCCGACGACGATGTTCTCGAGTCCGCCGACCGGCGGCGGCGGCGCGAGGCATTGATAAATCCCGATCGAAGTGCCCACCGCTGCTTGCGAACCCGGCGTGAGCGTGCCGACGTAGTAGCCGTACAAGACGTTCCCTTGTTGACACTTTCCCGCTTGATCGACGGTCGGCTGCGTATCGACGAGCGTGTAGGTCGGCGTGTTGCCGGTCAACGTCGTGTCGTACATGCCGCTGATCGCGATGCCAGTGTTCACCCGGGTGCCGGTCACACCGTCGACCGTGTTGTTGGTGACCGAAGCACCGCGCGCATAGGGGCCGTTGTCACCCCATCTCGTTTTGTCACCGATCATCAGCGCGATGTCGAACGCAGTACGCGGACCGGTCCAGAAGGTGTTGCCGGTCAGCGACGTGCCGGCGAAGCTCCGCTCGGCCGTCGCGCCCGATCGATTGTCCGAGAACTGGATGCAGCCCGCGGGAAGCCCGCCCGGCAGCGCGTTACATTCGCCGGTTCCGTCGAGGCCGAAGGCGACCGTGGAGCTGTTCCCAGCACTCACGACGTGATTCCCGCTCACGGTGGAATGCTGCGTGCGCAACTGCTGGGCCTCGGCGTTCCAGCTGCCGTAGACGGCGATTCCGTCGCCGCTGACGTCGGCAAGGCCATTGCTCTGCACCGTCGCTTGTTCGCAGAAGATCTCCAAACCATCGACCCACAGCGCGGCACCGAGGCGCGACTGCGCGTGACGAGAGGAGTACCCGGTTACGAGATTCCGAGAGATGTCGCGGTTGGCGCAGTCAACGCCGGTGGTGCCATAGCCGGTGACGCGAACCGCAGTCCCACCCGCCGGAGGATCAGAGAGTCGGTCGTCATCGACACGGGCGGGGCTTTGACCGCTCGCCGTGCCGACCAAACCAATTCGGGCCCCGGCGAGCGCGCCGTTACCGTCGACCCAGACGTTGGACAAGCCGGCGCCGTCCGCCATCCGCACCATCTCGATGTGGTCACACGTCAGCCACGGTGCGTCGCAGATCAACCCGTTCGACACCAGGCGACCCATCTTTGCGTAGCGGGCCGCCGGCGGCCCGCCCGCCGTCGTCAGCGTGACGCACGCAGGAATTCGTAGCGGATTGTTCTGCGGATCGCCGCTCGGTTGCGTACCGCCGATCCGCACCACCTCAGTGGGTTGTAAGGCAACCGTCCCGCAGCTCGATGCCGCCCCGTTCAAGGCTTGCTGCAACTGTGCCTGTGTGCGCGAGACGCCACCGCCCGACCACGCCAACAAGTCCGGAACGTTTCCGCCCCCGAAGCCGTACCCGGGATTGGAAGCGTTGCAAATGCTGGGCACGACGTACGCCGAGAACACCCCGTTGCCGTAGATGGTGTCGACAATCTGGTTCCACGTCTTCGAGCCGTTGGCGTACGGCGTGTAGTAGGCCGACCAGTCGTTCGAGTTCGGTTCGTGGTTGTAGACGGCGCGCACCAACGCCAGGACCCGCGAGGCCTTGTCGGTAGCTTCGGGGTAGTCGTTGAGGAACTCACTCGACTCCGCTGCGGCCTTGCCGAGCGTGGCGAGCGTCGAAGTGCTGCAGCCGTTGGCGTTGTAGTACGCCATCCAGAAGTTCCACTCGCTGCCCGTCGGTATTCGGCCGACCAGCTCGGTGGATTGCTTCATCACCCACTGCGTTGGGTTGACGACCCCCGCGGCGTTCACCGAGGCGGGTGGGAGGCCAACCACCAAACCGGCTGACGCCAAAACGGTTGCGACTGACGCGGCGAGCCATCTACCCATGAGGACCACCCATCAGGACGGATGACATCGATACGCGCACCGGCGGATCGGAACCTACTCCAGGCCGCTCGTTCTGTGAACCGCCGTTGCGTGTGAGCTCGCGCCGGTTTCGAGACACCGTTGGTCTAGCGCTGGCCGGCGAGGACGTGCGCGGGCGGCCGTCCACGTAGCCGATGAACGGCGGGCAGATGTTGTAGCGCCGTTCGCATATGGAAAGCGCTGGGCCGGAGTACACCGGCGCCACGTCGAGGAGTTCGGACCCGAAGCGTCGACGATCGGACCGCCGGAAGGATTCGAGCCCACCGAGGAGTGAGCACACAGAAACTCTGAATCCATCAGGGTGAACACACGTAATACCAAATATGCAGGCAGAGCGCCGTCCGCTACGTTCCCGCGGTCCCTCGCCAAAGTGGGGTCGAGCGGTGGTTGGTCGACGACGTCGGATTGCGGGATTGCGGTCCACCGCGATCGTTGCCGCGGTGGCGTCGGTCGTCCTCTTCTTGTCACTACCGATCGCGACTGCGCCCGCGTCGGCGAGTACGCCGCCCGGTCTTCCGGCGCCACGTTTCACCACGCTGCAGGGGGGCGTCCACCGTCGCATGGCCGCGTCTCGGTCGACGGGCGCGCATCGTCCCGCAGCTGCGCGCCCGTCGTTCTCCTTGCCGCATCGGCGGACGTCGAGCGCCGCGGGAGCGGTGCCCACGCTCCCGGTGCGCACCTCAGCCGGCACTTCTGGTCGCTCCGCGTTGGCGGCAGGTACGGGTTCGACGTTGGAGAATCTGACAACCTTCTCGGCGACAACTTTCGCGACCGACGTGGCACCAGCCTTGCCTCCAGATACGCAGGTCGCGGTCGGGCCGGCGCATGTGGGCGAAGCAGTCAACAGTGAGTTGAGTGTGTGGACGCGGGCCGGAGCTGTGATCCGGCGGTTCGACCTCGACGACTTCTTTGCCGTACCGAATGGATTTTCGTTTTCGGACCCGCGATTGGTCTTTGACCGATTGAGCGGCCGGTGGTTCTTGTCGGGATTCGCGCTCAACGCGGCGCTGGACAGCAATGCCTACGTCGCGGTGTCGGACACCGCAGACCCGACGCAGGGTTGGCTCGTTGAGCAGCTCACGGCGTTCCACTCGCGCGTGTCTGATCAGCCGAAGCTCGGAGTCAGCAGCGACAAGGTCGTGATCTCGTGGAGCGACTTCAATGCCTCCCTCTCCTTTGTCGGCCAGGAGACTCGGGTCCTCCAGAAGTCGGATCTGCTCACTGCGGCGCCGGTGTTGCACGTTGCGGTGATGGGACCCGACAACACGCGCTTCGCCCCCGTTCCCGTCGTGGCGTTGACGGCCGGGGTAACGGCGTTCGTCGTCTTCAACAACACGTGCAGCGCGCAAGACGGCGTCGGCACCGGAGCCTGTACGACGGGGACATCGAGCATCGGGATCTTGTCGATCACCGGCACCCCAGTAGCTGGAAATGTCGCGGCGACAGAGTCAGACCCGGCGCTGACCGAAACGTCGGCCGCGCCGTTGGCGGCGCAGCCGTCGGGTGCCGGAACCCTCGACACCAACGATGACCGGCTGCTGACCGCGGTCGGGCAGAACAACACCTTGTGGACGACAGCCAACGACGCGTGCGTCGTCGGCGGCGTCGTTCACGCGTGCTTACGGCTCGTCAAGGTGACAACAGTCGGGACACCGGCGGTCGTGGTCGATGGTGACCTCGGCTCAACCGGTGAGGACCTGTTCTATCCGGCGATCACGCTCGACGGTGCCAACGATCCCTATGTGGTCGCGACCGTGTCATCGTCACTTCGGTTTGCGAGCGTTGTGGTGTTCGGCGAATCAGCCACATCGGGGGGTTTCGTCCGACACGAACTGCGCGCCGGAACTGGCAACTACGCGCCCACCTGCTCGCTCTGCGTCGCGCCCTTCCGCTGGGGCGACTACTCGGGCGCCGCGGTGGACCCATCCAATCCCGCCGACATCTGGGTAGCGGGCGAGTTCGCGACCGCGTCACCAAACAACTGGGCAACCGCGATCGGCGAATTCACATTCACCGGACCCACCATCACGAGCATCACACCGCGCAGCGGGCCGACCAAGGGCGGCACGGTCGTCACCGTCCACGGCACCGACTTCACGAAGACCGCCACCGCGAAGTTCGGCGCAATCGTGCCGACGCACGTCGTCGTCCAGTCCCCGACGCAACTGCAGGCCACGACGCCGGCGCATGCGCCCACAAGCGTGCACGTCACGGTCACGACCGCCGACGGCACCGCGACGAGCAGCGACACCTTTACGTGGAGAGACCTCGTCGGATACTGGATGATGGATGCGCACGGCACCATCTACCCGTTCGGCGACGCGAGGAACTTCGGCAGCGTCTCCGGCGCGGTCGCGCTCACACCCCGCCTCGACGGCACCGGGTATTGGGTGACCGATGCGCGAGGCGGGGTGCACGCGTTCGGTGGGGCCACCTTCCACGGCGGTTCTCCAGCGCTGCGCTCGCTCGAGGTAGTGACCACTATCGCGGCGACACCGTCCGGCAACGGGTACTGGCTCTTCAC
>JBKPCL010000196.1:0-11716 GCA_046727335.1 Actinomycetota bacterium | reverse complement strand
AGCGCTCGGTTTGCGGGAGCGCAAAGGTCTCGACCTCATCGCCTGCCCGTCGTGCGGCCGCGCCGAAGTGGACGTGATCCGCGTCGCGTCCGATGCCCAGGCCGCGCTCGAGGAGCGCAACATTCCCTTGCAGGTCGCCGTCATGGGTTGCGTCGTCAACGGGCCCGGCGAAGCACGGGAGGCCGACCTCGGCATCGCGGCGGGACGCGGGAAAGGACACCTCTTCGTAAAAGGCCAGGTCGTTCGTGTCGTGCCCGAGGCCGACATGGTCGCCGCGCTCGTCGACGAAGCCGAACGGATCATGGCCGAGGGCATCGAGGCCCGTCTCGCCGCCGCCGATTCCGACGCGGCCTCCATCGCCGACGCGACACGCGAAGAGCTGCTCGCCATTCAAGGCGCTGATGCGAACCACGCCGAAGATCGGATCGCGCGGATCCGGGAGATCGCGGACTGAGCGAGCGCCGAAAGGCGGAGCCGTCGGCCGCGAGCGTGGCCCGAGCGGCCCGGCGGCGTAGCCGCCAAGAGCGGGAAGCATCCAGCGAGCTTCGGATACGCGACGCGGTGGAGACCGATTGCGCGGTCATCTCTGAGCTCGCGATGGCATCGAAGGCCTATTGGGGCTACGACGATGCATTCATGGCCGCGTGTCGCGACGAGCTGACCCTGCGCGAGCCCGATCTTGCGAGGGCGCGCGTCCGCGTCGCCGAGGACGGCGACGGCATCGTCGGGTTCCACGGCGTCACCGTCGACGGTCGCGGCGCCGAGCTCGAATGGCTCTTCGTCGCGCCCGACGCGATTCGCGCCGGTGTCGGGCACCAGTTGTACGACGACGCGGCCGGGACCGCCGTCGCCGCGGGCGCCACAAAGTTCAGGATCCAGGCCGATCCGCACGCGGTGCAGTTCTACATGCGGATGGGCGCACGGCTCGTCGGCGAGGTGCCGTCCGCATCGATCCCGGGGCGCATGATCCCCGTGCTCGAAGCGGACCTATCCTCGGCCGAGTGACCATGGACGACGCCGGGACGCCGGTCGGACGTCGAGTGTTCCTCGGCTTGGTCGGCTTGGGCGCGGCTGGAGTGCTCTTTGGAGCGAAGGCGCAAGACTGGTTGTCGAGGGTGACGGCGCCACTGGTCGCCAAGGACGGGACGGGGCTGTCGTCATTGCTGCCACTCGGACGGTTCCGCTTCTACACCGTCACGGGGAGCTTTCCGCACCGGGACGTGACGAAGTACGCCCTGCGCGTCCACGGTCTCGTCGAACGGCCGCTGACGTTCCGCTACGACGAGCTGCGCGCGCTGCCGGCCACGCATCTCACTCGTGACTTCCAATGCGTCACCGGATGGCGCGTGCCGAACGTGCGCTGGTCGGGCGTCCGGCTGAGCGATCTGCTCGCGCAGGCCGGCGTCAAGCCGGCGGCGAAGGCGGTCCGCTTCACGTCCTTCGACGGCACCTATACCGAGAGCCTGACGCTCGATCAGGCTCGCCGGTCCGACGTCCTCGTCGCCTACGAGCTGGAAGGCAAGCCGCTCTCGAGCGAACACGGCGGGCCGGTGCGGCTCTACGTCGCGCCGATGTACGGCTACAAGTCGTGCAAGTGGCTCGACGGCATCGAGCTGACGCGCGACGTGCATCCCGGCTACTGGGAGCTGGAGGGCTACGACGTCGACGCCTGGGTCGGCGACAGCAACGGCCGCGACGACGCGCCGACAGCGTGAGCAGCCCGACGATCGAGGATCGCGTCGAGCGCGAACGAGCGCGGGTCCCGCGTTTCGATCGTACGGAGCGGGTCGTGCATTGGTGCAACGCGACGCTGTTCCTCACGCTGGTGTTCACCGGCGCGTCCTTGTACGTCGGCCCGCTCTCGACGATCGTCGCCCACCGCCTGCTGGTGAAGACGATCCACGTCTACAGCGGCCTGCTCCTGCCGATCCCGATCTTGGTCGGCATCGCGTTGCGGTCGGGTGCGCAGTTGCGCGCCGACCTTCATCGACTCAACCGCTGGATGCGCGACGATCGGCTGTGGTGGACGGCGCGGGGCCGGGCACAGGGGCGCCTCGGAAAGTTCAATCCTGGGCAGAAGCTCAACGCCGCGTTCATCGGCGCGGCAATCGTCGTCATGCTCGGCACCGGATCGATCATGCGCTGGTTCAAGCCGTTCCCGGACAGTTGGCGCACGGGCGCGACCTTCGTGCACGACTGGTTCGCGCTCACACTCTTCGTCGTCATCGCCGGCCACATCTTGCTGGCGCTCAACGATCCGGATTCGCTGCGCGGCATCGCCTTCGGCTGGGTACCCGAACGATGGGCGCGCGCACACCGTCCGCGCTGGTACGAAGAGGTTGTCGAATCGGAGGCGGGCTCGACGACGTCAGTTGCGGTGGGCGACACCCCGGCGCCCGTGGACCCGGTCGGCGACGCGGGCACAGACCCCGGTCAACTCGGTGCCGAACTCGGTCCGCGCACACGCGAGATGACCCGCCGCGATCCGGTGGACGGTGGCGCCCCGGATCGCCTCGGCGGTCGCGAGCTGTAGCGACGGCGAGACCGCCCGGTCGAAGGCGGTGCAGACGACCGCGGTCGGGACGTCGACCTCGTGGATCCACCGCTGCGCGTGGTACGTGCTGATCGAGTGCCCCGCTTCGAAGATCATGCGCCAGTCGTGGCGCTGGAGCTCGGCTGCGATCCAGGCCGGCATGGTCCGCGTCCGCAGGCCGAGCATCGACACGTTCGGTACGACGCGTGAGAACGCAGCAGCTCGCGCGGCACCCGCGACGCCGAGCATCATCGCCTGTGACAGGTGCCGGGTCAGCGGGCTCGGCACGAAGTCGGCGCTGGTCGCGCACAGCACGAGGCCGTCGACGAGATCGCGATGCCGGCGCCAGAGCAGCTGGGCGATAGGACCGCCCATCGAATAACCGACGGCGATGACGGGTCCGGTGCCGAGCGCGAGCACCGTTGCGGCGCAGTCGTCTGCGCAGTCCGCGAGGCGGAACACGCGCCGAGCGCGCAGGCCGCGCGCATGTCCCCGCAAGTCGGGGGCGATGACCCGAAAGCGCCCCGCGAGCGGTTCGAACGTCTGGTACCAGTTCATGCCGCCGCTCGCGATCCACCCGTGGAGCAACAACACCGTGGGCGCGCCGGGCGGCCCGGCCATCTCCCGCACGAACGTCGTGCCCCGTCGCTCGAGCACGATGCGACGCCCCAGCGGCATCGGCGGCCGGGAGCCGGTTTCGGTCGCGCGCTCGCCATCAGTCATGTTTGCCGCTCTTGGCGCCTACGGCGCCGGGCCGCTGGGCCACGCTCGCTGCTCGGCGGGATACCCGCCTCCCGACGCTCGCTCATGGGAGTCGCTCCACGCACAGGCAGTCGACGCGGTAGGGGATCTCGAGCACCTCGCGCCCGCGCGCGCCGGGATGGGTCGAGATGATCGTGCGGACGTCGTCGAACACCGCGTCTCGCTGCTGCGGTTCGAGGACTGCGACGTGACTGACCGACGCGATGCGACGAAGGATGCCATCCGGCGTGATCGACTGACGGTGGAAGAATTCGGCGCGCTCGAGCCGACCGAAACCGCGCATCTTGCGGAACGCGCTGTCGCGCCAGTTCTCGTGATCCCGCCACGGCGCGCGCTTCTCGACGCGATCCATCACGCTCCACACCGCGTCGACCCACGGCTCGCTGCGATCGCGCGCGTTCCACACGAGCCCCAACCGTCCGCCGACGCGCAATACCTCGCGCAGCTGCGCGACCGCAACATCGTGATCGAACCAGTGCCACGCTTGGGCAACCACGACGGCATCGAGCGACGAAGGCGCGAACGGCAGCGCCTCCGCGGTGGCCGCGAGCACCGGGACGTGCGGCACCGTCGCGTGGAGCACGTCGCGCATACCGGCGACGGGCTCGACGGCGACGAGCTCGGCGCCGGCCGGGACGAGGAGTCGCGTGAGCTTGCCGGTCCCGGCCGCGAGGTCGACGACGCGGCGGCCGGGATGGATCTCGAGGTGGTCGACGAACCAGGCGACGGCGTCGTCGGGGTACGACGGCCGAGCGGCCTCGTAGTCGGCGGCGTCCGAGAATCCAGACGCGGCAACCTCATGGACCACGTCGTCATTCTCGCGCCGGCACTTCCTATTTCGCGACACCCCTTCGACGCGGCGAGGGGTCGAGCGACGATCGGTGACCCGCTAGGTCCGAGTGAACCGAAGCATCCGCTGGCCGCGCGCGTGGCCCCAGTCGCCGAAATCCTCGACGCGCAACGGCAAGTGCTCGCAGAGTTGCACGAAGTCAACCGGACAATAGTGGTAGGGGTTGGCATCCGCGAACGTGGTAACGGGCGTATAGCCCTCGTGTACGGGTTGCACGATGGGCGCAAACCGTTCCGGCCCTTCGGGCGCGCGGAAGAACGTCGCAAAGAACACGCCGTCGGGCTGCCGTGATGCCGCGACATTCGTGAGCGCGTGGAAGATCAAATTCCACGGCAGGTGCGTGAACACCGACTGCGCGAGCCCGAAAGCGAAGGGACGACCGAAGTCGACGTCGAACCTTTCGGTGACGCGCAGGTGCGCGAGACGCGATTCGAGGTTGGCGTGCGCGAGCTCCTGCCGCGCCCCGGCAATCATGTCCGAGCTGCTGTCGATCCCGTAGTAGTTGCCCGGGTCGAGGTATCGGACGAAGTGGAGACCGCCACGTAGCACGCCGCAACCGAGGTCGAGCGTTGCGTGCTCCGGTTGCAAGCCTTGCTCGCGGAGGAACTCGAACTGCAGCATGCCGATCTCGTCCCAACGTCCGCGACGCGTCGGCGGAGGTCGGCGCTGGATGGCGGGGGAGCGAGCCGTCGGGCAATGCCCGTGAGTCGGCTTGCGCTGCGCGCCCGCAGCCGCCGCAATCGCGCTTCGACATGCGCGGAGATCACGACGACCCCACGATCATCCCACCCGCGACGGTGTCGTTGCTGTGTTCCTCGACGAGGATGAAACTGCCGGTCGCTCGGTTGCGCCGGTACTCGTCGAAGAAGAGCGGCTGGGTTGTCCGCACAGTCACGCGGCCGATCTCGTTGAGCGTGAGCGTGTGTGCGGAATCGTCGCGGTGGAGCGTGTTCACGTCCAGCCGGTACTGGATGTCTTTCACCAGCGCGCGTACCCACTTGGATGTCTGCTTCAACGCGTACTTGCCGCCCGTGGTCAACGACGTCCGATCGCTGAACCAGCAGAGCATCGCGTCGATGTCCTGCCCGATGTGCGGTTGGTTGTGCGGCCGGCAAATCATGTCGCCCCGGCTGATGTCGATGTCGTCGGTGAGCCGCAGGGTGACCGAGTTGGGCGGGGCGGCTTCCTCGACCGGACCGTCCGCGGTGTCGATGGCGGCGATCGTCGACGTGAATCCGGACGGCAGCACGATGACCTCGTCGCCGACCTTGTACGTCCCGCTCGCGATCTGACCGGCGTAGCCGCGATAGTCGTGGAAGCGGTCGTCCCGCGGGCGGATGACGTACTGGACGGCGAACCGGCAATCGATCAGGTTCCGGTCGGACGCGATGTGCACCTCTTCGAGGTGATGCAGGAGTGAGGTGCCCTCGTACCACGGCGTGTTCGCGGAACGTTCGACGACATTGTCGCCGTGCAACGCCGAGATCGGGATGAAGGTCAAGTCGTGGACCTCGAGCTTTGCCGCGAAGTCGCGGAACTCGGCCTTGATGCTCTCGAAGACGTCCTGGTCGTAGTCGACCAGGTCCATCTTGTTGACGGCGAGGACGAGGTGCGGCACGCCGAGGAGCGATGCGAGGAACGCATGCCGGCGTGACTGCTCGAGCACTCCCTTACGGGCATCGACGAGGATGATCGCGAGATCCGCGGTGCTGGCGCCGGTCACCATGTTGCGCGTGTACTGCACGTGACCCGGTGTGTCGGCGATGATGAACTTCCGGCGCGGGGTCGCGAAGTACCGGTACGCGACGTCGATGGTGATGCCCTGTTCGCGTTCGGCTCGGAGTCCATCGGTCAACAGGGCAAGGTTCATGCCTTCTTCGCCGCGCAGGCGCGTCGAGTGCTCGAGCGCCTCGAGCGTGTCCTCGAAGATCTGCTTCGAGTCGTAGAGCAGCCGCCCGATCAGTGTGCTCTTGCCGTCGTCGACCGATCCGGCGGTCGCGAACCGCAACAGTTCCATCTAGAAATAGCCCTCTCGCTTGCGGTCTTCCATGGCTGCTTCGGAAAACTTGTCGTCGGCGCGGGTGGCGCCGCGTTCCGTGATCCTGGACGCGGCGACCTCGGCGATCACGTCATCGAGCGTTGCGGCGCTCGACTCCACTGCGGCCGTGCATGTCGCGTCGCCCACCGTTCGGTAGCGGACAACCGCGTCGAACGTCTCTTCGCCGTCCATCGGCTGCAGGAAGTCCGTGACGGCCATCAACATGCCGTCGCGTCGGAACACCTCTCGCCGGTGCGCGAAGTAGATGGACGGCAGTTCGATCTGTTCGTCCGCGATGTATTGCCAGATGTCGAGCTCGGTCCAGTTCGACAACGGGAAGACGCGGATGTGCTCACCTTTGCGGTGCCGTCCGTTGTAGAGGCTCCAGAGCTCGGGACGTTGGTTCTTGGGGTCCCACTGCCCGAATTCGTCGCGGAAGGAGAAGAACCGCTCCTTCGCGCGCGCCTTCTCCTCGTCACGTCGGGCGCCGCCGAGCACGGCATCGAAGTCGTACTCCTCGATCGCGTCGAGCAGCGTGGTCGTCTGCAGCCGGTTGCGCGAAGCGCGCGGGCCTACGTCGTCGACCACTCGACCCGCATCGATCGACGCCTGCACCGACGCGACCACGAGATTCACGTCCAATCGCTCGACGGTCGCGTCGCGAAAGTCGATGACTTCCTGGAAGTTGTGACCGGTGTCGACGTGCATCACCGGAAACGGCAACCGCGCCGGCCAGAACGCCTTCGTCGCGACGTGCAGCATTACGACCGAGTCCTTGCCGCCCGAGAACAGCAGCACCGGGCGTTCGAACTCCGCCGCTACCTCCCGGATCAGGTGTATCGACTCGGCCTCGAGCGCGTCGAGGTGCGAGATCACACGCTGCAGCATCCGTCTATCGTCGCGCGTTCAGGGCTGTGGCCACCCGTGCAGTCCACACTCGGTTTTCCCGCTGTCAGTCCAGCGTCCAGAACGCGGATCCTCGCCCGGTTTGACCGGTCGAGTGCACGGCCAGCAGCCGATCGAGGGATAGCCCTGTGACGCGAGCGGGTGCTCGAGGAGCTCGTGCTCGCGCTTGTACGCCGCGATGTCGTCGTCGGTCCACGGCGCCAGCGGGTTGACCTTGACGATGCCGCGGCCGACGTCGAGGTGCGCGATCGGGGAGGCCGCGCGGGTGGCGGCTTCCACGCGCCGGAGGCCCGTGATCCACGCTTGCTTTCCTGCGAGGGCACGAGCGAGCGGCTCGACCTTCCGCATCGCGCAGCATTCGTCGGGGTCGGTCTGCCACAGGTCGTCCGGAGGGACGAGCGGCCGCATGACCGTGAGGTTGAGGTCGTAACGCTCCTTGACGCGCTCGACATACCACAGCGTTTCGGCGAAGTGGTACTGCGTATCGAGGAAGACGACCTCGATCTCGGGCGCGACCTTCACGGCGATGTCGACCAGGACGCAGTCCTGGAACGACGCCGCGAGCACCACACCGGTGCCGAAGCGCTCCCACGCCCACCGGATCGCGGCCGATGCGGGCTTGTGCTCGAGCTCGGCCGACACCGCGGCCAGCTCGGCGAGATCGATGTCGACGAGCGGCGCGTCGACACGTGTGTTCAAGGCGGTCATCTCGATCCCCCCCAGCGGCGCACGCGAGAGGCCTTCGGCGAGTGGCTCTGCTTGCTTCCCACCCTCATGTGGCGGCGCACTCCCCGTCGCCGACATCGGCGACATAGGGGCCGGTCTCGTCGTAGTCGACGTAGAAGTCCGGTCCGACGTCGGGGGCGGGGAAGTTGTCGAGGTCGGACAGCGTCGCGCCGACGCCCTTGGCGCCTCCGGCCCGGTCGAGCCACGTACCGAAGGTCTCGCCGGCTTCTCGCTCGTCCACGAACTGGCGGACGACGCGGACGACGGCTTCCGGCGCGGTCTTGGCGGGCAGCTTCGCCGCCTTGGCGCCGAACTCGACCTCGGTATTGCCGAGACGGCCACCGAGCAGCATCTGGTAACCCGGCGCCGCCCGGCCGTGGGCGCGGCGCTCGAGACCGAAGAACCCGATGTCGGAGATGTGGTGCTGGCCGCAACTGTTGGTGCAGCCGGAGATGTTCACGCGCACGCCGGGCGCCTCGGCGAGGCCTGCGTCTTCGAGGGCGTCGCCGATCGCGGCGGCGAGCCCGCGGGACTGCGTGACCGCGAGGTTGCAAGTGTCGGCGCCCGGGCACGACACGACGTCGCGCGCGAGCTCCGCGCCTGGTTCGGCCATGTCGATGTCGCGCAGCCGGTCGTACAGGCCCGCCAGATCGGCTTCCGTCAGATCACGCAGCGCGAAGTTCTGACGGTTCGTGACGCGGACGTCGAGCGCAAAGTCGCGCTGGATGTCGGCGAGCGCCCGGAACTGCTGGGTGGTGATGTCGCCGAGCCGTGCATACGCGATCGCGCTGACGGTTCCGCGCGCGACGCCGCGCACGACGTTTGCCTCGTCCCAGCGCGCCAGCGGATCGGTCGCGAGCAGCTTCACTGGGACGCCGTTGACGGCGTCGCCGGATATCTGCGGAGTCCCGCCGGCCGGCGCGTCGCCCGCGTCGCGCACCTCGTCTGGAATGCCCCACGGCCAGTCGTCGGCAGCACGCAGGAACTTGCGCTCCTTGAAGATGCGCTCGCGCAGCTCCTCGATGCCCATCGTGTCGACGAGCCACTTCATGCGGGCACGGAGCTTGTTGTCGCGGTTGCCGTAGTGGTCGAAGGTGCGCAGGCACGCGTAGATCGTGACGAGCAGGTCTTCGCGTGACGTGAACTCCTCGAGGGCTTGCGCCGGGTGCGGGTTGGCACCGAGACCACCGGCGATGAACACCTTGAAGCCGGGCTCGGTCGAACCGTCGGGCCGCGTCCGGATGGTCGCGACGACGCCGATGTCGTTGAACATCGCCTGGCCGCAGTCGGTCGCGCAGCCGGAGAAGTTGATCTTGAACTTGCGCGGCAGCCGCTGCGCGTACGGATGCCTCAGCAAGAAGCGCGTCGTGGCTTGGGCCCAGGGGGTGATGTCGAGCGCTTCGTAGGGGCACGCGCCGGCGAGATGGCACCCGACGACGTTGCGCACGGTGTCACCGCACGCTTCCCGCGACGTCAGACCGACGGACGCGAGCAGCCGCAGGATCTCCGGTGTCTGCTCGAGCTGGATGAAGTGGAACTGGACGTTCTGGCGCGTGGTGAGGTGACCCCAGCCCCGTGAATAGGTCTCGGCGATGTAGCCGAGCGTTTCGAGCTGCTCGGCCGTGAGACGCCCGTGCGGCACCTTGACGCGCAGCATCTGGTTGCGGCCGCCCTGCCGCTGGCCGTACACGCCGTGGTTCAGGCGGAAGACACGAAAGACGTCCTCGTCGACACGACCGTCGAGGTATTCGCTGACGGTGCGTTCGAAGGTGTCGAGTTCGGTCGCGATGTCGGGCTCGAGCGTGCGAGTGGAGAGTTCGCGGACGTCGATCGCCATAGGGCAGCTCCTGTCCGGACGGACGGGCGGGCGAAAAGGGAGCGGCGGGTGTGCCGCTCAGCGAGTCACGCGACGACAGAGCTCGTCGCGGACTTCGTGCGGAGTCCGGCCCATGAAGATGCTCGCGGCGCCACGCCCGCGGAGGGGCGCGTGCAGGAGGCGGGCCGAAATCACGACCCGTACGCTAACGAATTGCCGGCCGAAATACCAGCCGTCTGGTCAGGAATTTTCCCGACCGCAACGGTCAAGAATCTCCACCAAGCGACTGGACTTGTCAAGGGAAGGCTGCACTCGAGTGAGGCGGCTGCGCCGCAGTCGAGGGCCGCGACTCCTCCATTCCATGGTCGGATTCGCAACCACCCGCGTGCGGCTGCGCCGCAGTCGAGGGCCGCGACTCCTCCGTTCCATGGTCGGATTCGCAACCACCCGCGTGCGGCTGCGCCGCAGTCGAGGGCCGCGACTCCTCCGTTAGCCTTCGGCGTCCATGCGGATGTCGTCGCTGTTCCTGCGCACCCTGCGGGACGACCCCGCGGATGCCGAGGTCGACAGCCATCGCCTGCTCGTGCGGGCCGGGTACATCCGCCGGGTTGCGGCCGGCATCTATTCCTGGCTGCCGCTCGGCTACCGGGTACTGCGGCGGGTCGAGC
Source organism: Actinomycetota bacterium (assembly GCA_046727335.1). Lineage (GTDB taxonomy): Bacteria > Actinomycetota > Acidimicrobiia > IMCC26256 > PALSA-610 > JBKPCL01. The sequence goes on along the minus strand of JBKPCL010000196.1, from coordinate 1,417 downwards.
AGATCGTCCGGGAGGAGATGGACAGGGCCGGCGCGCAGGAGGTGCTGCTCCCGATCGCCCAGCCGCTCGAGCTCTGGCAGCGCACCGGGCGGGACGAGGCCTACGGGCCGCTCATGTTCCGGCTCCAGGACCGGAAGGAGACGTGGTACTGCCTGTCGCCGACGGCGGAAGAAGTTGTGACGTCCCTCGTCGCCCAGGAGTACGGCTCGTATCGCGACCTGCCCGTCAACCTGTACCAGATCAACTGGAAGTACCGGGACGAGCTGCGGCCGCGCTTCGGCCTCTTGCGTGGCCGCGAGTTCCTCATGAAGGACGCGTACTCGTTCGACCCCGACCTCGAGGGGCTCCGCAAGAGCTACGTGGCGATGTACGACGCATACCACCGGGTCTTCGAACGGTGCGGCCTGACCTTCCGGCCGGTCGAGGCCCAATCGGGCGAGATCGGCGGCGACGTGAACCACGAGTTCATGGCCGTCGCCGCCGTCGGTGAAGACGACTTCGTGTGGTGCAAGAACTGTGACTATGCGGCGAACGTCGAGGCGGCACGGCGGGGACACCCGTCGCAGCACGACGGGTCGACGGTCGACGCGCCACCGCTCGAGAAGCTCGACACGCCGGGACTCCCGGGCATCACCGGCGTTGCCGAACATCTCGGCATCGAGCCGCGTGACATGTTGAAGTGCATCGCGTTCGACATCGACGGCGAGCTCGGGCTCGCGCTGGTACCCGGTGACCGTGAGGTGAACGAGCCGGCGCTCGCGGTCGCATTACGGCCGAAACACGTGCGCTTGTACGGCGACGACGACTTCGCCGCGCATCCCGAGCTGCCCAAGGGCTACATCGGTCCCGACTTCCCCGGCGCGGCGATCGTCGTCGCGGACCCGTCGGTGGAGGCTCACAATGCATGGGTCACGGGCGCGAACGAAGTCGATCATCACGTGCGCAACGCGGTGCTCGGCCGCGATTTCAGCGTCGACGTGTGGGCCGATCTCGTCACCATCGTGACCGGAGACCCGTGTCCCCGCTGCGGCGCCCCGCTGTCGGTGAACCGCGGCATCGAGGTCGGGCACGTGTTCCAGCTCGGCACCAAGTACAGCGAAGCGCTCGACGCGACCTACACGGACGAAAACGGCGACCAGCATCCGATGCTCATGGGGTGTTACGGCATCGGCATCTCGCGGGTGCTCGCCGCGGTCGCCGAGGAGTACCACGACGAACGCGGCCTCGCCTGGCCCGAGGCGCTCGCGCCCTACGACGTCCATCTCATCGCGGTGCCGGGCCGCGGCGACCAAGCCGAGACGGTCGTCGCCCAGAGTGAACGCCTCTATGAGGAACTCCAGCGCGCGGGACTTGCCGTCTTGTACGACGATCGTGACGCGAGCCCCGGCGTGAAGTTCGCCGACGCCGACCTCGTCGG
>JBKPCL010000195.1:0-4851 GCA_046727335.1 Actinomycetota bacterium | reverse complement strand
GTGTAGGTGAGCCGCTCCTCCCGCCGTTCCTGCGCCTCCGCCGGAACCTCGATGCCCCGCTTGAGCAGAGTTTCGCGAAACGTGCGCACCGCGTCGTTCGGCGCGCCGTAGGCGACGAGCCGGCCGTGGTCGAGCACGATCGCGCGGTCGCAGATCTTGCGCACGAGGTCGGCGGCGTGCGTGACGAAGAGGATGGTGCGGCCCTCGCGCTGGAACCGCGCGACGCGCTCCAGGCACTTGCGCTGGAACGCCTCGTCGCCGACCGACAGCACCTCGTCGACGAGCAGGATGTCGGGATCGACGTTCACCGCGACGGCGAATCCGAGCCGCACGTACATGCCCGACGAGTAGTGCCGCACCTGCATGTCGATGAACCGCTCGAGCTCCGCGAAGGCGACGATCTCGTCGAACACCTTGGCGGTGTCGCGCTTCGCGAGACCGAGGATCGACGCGTTCAGGAAGATGTTCTCGCGGCCGGTCAGCTCCGGGTTGAATCCCGCACCCAGCTCGAGCAGCGCCGCGACGCGCCCATGTGTGCGGATTTCCCCCGTCGTGGGTTGGAGGATGCCTGCGACACACTTGAGCAGCGTGGACTTCCCCGAGCCGTTGTGACCGAGGATGCCGACGGTCGCGCCCTGCTCGACGTCGAAATCGATGTTGTGCAATGCCAGGAACGGCTCGTAGGGGATGCGTCCGAAATGGACGACGCGTTCCTTCAGCGAGGTGTAGTGCTCGTGATACAAGCGGAACGTCTTGGTGACGTTGCGGATCTCGATGGCGGCGCCCACGTCAGAGTTCCTCGGCGAAGTTGACTTCCGAGCGGCCGAACACCTTGATGCCGATCGCGAGCACGATGATCCCGAAGGCGAACGACATGCCGAGGTACGCGAGGTATCCCCAGACGGACCAGGCCGGGAGCAGCTGCTGACTGCCCGGCGGTGCCTGCGGGTTGACGAGCTTGGCGTAGATCGCTCGCTGGAACACGAGCACGACCGGCGTAATGGGGTTCGCCATGAAGACCTTGGTGAACCATCCCGTGCGCCGGCCGACGATCTCGAAGTAATAGACGATCGGTGTCACCCAGAACCACGCGAGCAGCGCGAGCTCGAGGAAGTGCTGCGTGTCGCGCAGGTAGACGTTGACGGCCGACAGCAGGATCCCGAGCGCGCCTGTCACGAGTAAGAGGGCGATGAGCGCGAGCGGCACCAGCGGGAGGTACGCCCAGGCAACGTGCCACTGCACGACGGCGAGCACCACGAACAGGACCAGGCTCTGCAAGAAGAAGTGCACAAGAGCGCTGCCGACGGACGCGAGCGGCAGGATCTCGCGCGGAAACGAAACCTTCTTCACGAGGCCGGCGTTCCCCACCACCGAGCCCGTTGCCCCGGAGAGCCCGGTCGAGAACAGGTTCCAGACGAGCAGTCCCGACAGCAGCCAGATCGGAAACGACGGGATTCCCGACCGCAGGATCTTCTCGAACGCGATGTAGAACACGACGAGGTAGAGCAGGGGGTTGAGCAGCGACCACGCGAACCCGAGGACGCTGTTCTTGTACTTGACCTTGAGCTCCTTGCGGACCATCCCGACGAGAAGCTCGTGGTAACGGATGAGCCGGCGGAGACGCTCTCGTGCGGTGATGCGCGCTCGGATGACTTGCGCGTCCCGCGGCTCGCGCGGCACAGGCACCGGCTGCGCGGACATGATCCTTACGTTACCCGACGAGGCACGCGGAGAACGGCTCGTACGGGCAGATGGTCCGACGGCGTTGCAGGCAATACCTCGGCCGCGACAACCTCGATGTCGCGGCGCGCGAGCACGTGATCGATCTGACTGTGCGGCCGCCGTGACGGGTACGTGCGGCCGCGCGCGGTGCGGCGCCAGCGCGGCAACATCACGTCGATCGGCGGGCCCCAGAAGTTGAAGTCGCCCGCGATGACGTCTGGCATAGAGCCTTCATGGTCGAGCTCGCGCCGCAATGTGAGGATGTGGCGCACAGGGCCAAGCAGCCAGAGCTTCGACGACGTGTGGAGGCCGATGCTGTCGATGCTCTGGCCCTCGACGTCGAGGCGGCATTGCAGGGCGTACCGCGGTCCGGCGGGATCGGTGGGGACGTGACCCATTGCGATCTCGCGCCGTTCGGTCATCGGAAAACGACTGCACAGACCCAACTCCCATCCGCCATCAGCCGGCACCGTGTCGCGGCCGTGGTCGTGCCGGTGGGCCAGCGGAATCAGCTGAATGGTCTCGACGTGATAGCCGTCACCCGTCAGCGGATCGAGGTCGCTCTTGCCGTCCTCGTCGCGCCACGCTTCCGGAACGACGACGATGTCGGCATCGAAGCTGCGGACGACCTCGGCGACGTCGAATCGCACACCTCGCGACGCGCCGTAGCGCCCGACGCCCCAGTGGGCGTTGTACGCGGCAACAGAGAGTTCCATCGGTTCGATGGGCAGAACGCTAAAGGCCGCGACCGCGACGAACGGGAACCGGCAGGCACAGGTTGTCGCGCGAGAAAGCCGAACGTGCCGAGCCTTGAAGCTGACATGCCCTGTACGGCACGGTTTGGCGGTGCGCATATTGCTCGTGTTCGGGTGTGAGGCGGCGCCCGGTGAAGGGCGAGCACCAAGGGAGGACCATGGACGGCCTTTCGCGTCGGCGTTTCTTGCAGTACAGCTTGGGGGTGGGCGCGGCGTTGGCCGTGCCCCGGATCGCTGGAGTCTCGATCGCGTCGGCGCGCCCGCGCCCGCTGCTGACCAAGTACCTGGAGCCGCTACCGCTGCCGGGAGCGGGAATCGTGGTGGCGAGTCCCAGCGCGCCGAACACGTACTCGTTCACGCAAATTCCGATCTCACGCCAGCTTCATCCGAGGCTCCCGCCGACCCCCCTCTGGGCTTACGACGATGGTTCGGGCCTTGAGGGCCAGGCCGGCTCGTTCGGGATGGCGGTCGTCGCGCAGACCGGCACGCCGCTGGACGTGAGCTTCACGCACGAGCTCCCGGAGGTGTACCCGAGTTGGTTGCCAGTCGATCGTCGCATCACCCCCATGGGAGATGCGGTACGCGTCATGACGCACCTGCATGGGGGGTTCGTCTCAGGCGACAGTGACGGGAACCCCGCGATCACGCCCAACGGATTCGGCCCCGGTGAGACCCAAACCGTCCGCTATGGAAACGACGCGCCACAGATGCCGGCTTCGCTGCTGTGGTTCCATGACCACGGACTCGGCACGACGCGCCTGAACGTCGTCGCCGGGCTCGCCGCCGCCTACATCGTTCGCGACGAGCACGACACCGGCGCCGAGCCGAATCCGATCGGGATCCCCGGCGGCCGCTACGAGGTTCCCGTGGTGATCCAGGACCGCCAGTTCAACTCGGACGGCACATTGCTGTATCCGACCAGCGACATCGCCGGCGTCACCTGGATCGGCGAGTACTTCGGCGACGTCATGCTGGTCAACGGCAAGGTGTGGCCGTATCTCGACGTCGAGCCGCGCATGTACCGATTCCGCATCCTCAACGGCTGCAACGCGCGCATCCTCAGTCTCGACCTCGGCGGTGCGACGATGTGGCAGATCGGCGCCGAGGGCGGCATGTTCGACAAGCCCGTAGCGGTGCGTCAGCTCGTCCTCGCGCCCGCCGAGCGCGCGGACGTCGTCGTCGACTTCACCAAGCTCGCGGGTACGACGCTCGTGATGGGCAACCGCGGGCTTCGACCGCCGATCTCGACGCCGGCGCCGCCGCTACCGCAGGTGATGCAGGTCAGGGTTGGAACGACCGTCACGAGCCCCGGCCCGACGACGATCCCGGCGAGCTTGCCCGGACGGGCCGCCGATCTCGGCGAGCCGGCCGTCACGCGATATATCACCCTCAATGAAGTCGCGCCCGAGACCGACCACTGGTTCTTGAACCTGAACGCGATGCATTTCCGCGAGCCCGGCGAGCCCATCATCTCGACCGAGACACCACGTGTCGGCACCATCGAAGACTGGCTGTACATCAACCTGACCGAGGACACCCACCCGATTCACAGTCACTTGGTGACGTTCCAAGTGGTCGGGCGGACCCCGTTCGACGCGGACGCGTACAGCGAGGCCCATGGCGGGCCGTTCGGTGTACCGGGCGGCATCGACCCGTCGCCCTTCGCGACCGGTCCGATGGAACCCGCCGTACCCGAAGAACGCGGGTTCAAGGACACCGTCAAGGCCAACCCCGGATACTTCACCACGATCCGTTCGAGGTTCGACCTGCCGCCCGGGGTCACCGCCCCACAGACGTACGTGTATCACTGCCACATCCTCGAACATGAGGACAACGACATGATGCGCCCGTACACGGTGACACCTTGACGTCGCGCTGACCCACCCGGCGCCGCTGGGTCGCCGGGTCGCTTGGCCGGCGGACGTCGTCTGTCAGATGCCGATGCGCTGCGCGAGCAGCTCGCGGTGGTAGGTCGGGTCACCGAGGAAGATCTCAGAGCTCTTGGCGCGCTTGAAGTAGAGGTGCGCGGGGTGCTCCCAGGTGAAGCCGATACCACCGTGGATCTGAATGTTCTCGGCCGCGGCGTGGAAGTACGCCTCGGAGCAGTACGCCTTCGCGAGCGCCGCGACCACGGGTAGCTCGTCGTTGTCTTCGGCCGCGGCCCACGACGCGTAGTACGCGGCCGACTTGCCGGACTCGACCTCGAGCAGCATGTCCGCGCACTTGTGCTTGATCGCCTGGAACGAGCCGATCGGACGGCCGAACTGCACGCGCTCCTTCGCGTAGCCGACCGCCATCTCGAGGCAGCGCTGCGCGCCGCCGACCTGCTCGGCCGAGAGCGCCACGGCCGCGAGCTGGAGCGTCTTCTCGAGGA